>NZ_WTVE01000025.1:0-501261 GCF_022496685.1 Pseudomonas sp. B707
TCGCTGGTGCCGCAGCTGCAATACCTGCATCACCGCACCAACCAGCGCATCTACCAGCAGATGTCGGCGCCGAAAATCATCGCGCTGATCCTCGACGAGCACGGCATCAAGGGCAACGCCTACAGCTTCCAGCTCAGCCAGCCGTGCCCGGATCGCGACTACTGCGTGCAGTACGACGAAACCGACCTGCACTTCGTCCAGCGCCTGTGCGAAGAAGAAGGCATTCACTACCACTTCCAGCACAGCAAGAAAGGCCACCTGCTGGTGTTCGGCGATGACCAGACCGTATTCCCGAACCTCGGCCAACCGACCGCGTACGTGCAGGGCAGCGGCATGGTCGCCGAAGAGCCGGTGATCAAAGGCTTCAAGCTGCGCCTGGAAACCCGCACCAGCCGCACCACCCGCCGCGACTACGATTTCGAGAAACCGCGCCTGCAAATGGAGGCGGCGTACAAACCGGACGGCGCTCTCGATAGCAAAAACGCTGAACCGGATCTGGAAGACTACGACTACCCCGGCCGCTTCATCGACCGCGCGCGCGGCAAGTTCCTCAGCCAGCGCGCCCTCGAACGCCACCGTGCCGACTACCGCCAGGCCGAAGGTCGCGGCGACCAGACCAGACTCGTCAGCGGCCACTTCATGGAAATGTCGGACCACCCGCGCAGCGAGTGGAACGACCTGTGGCTGCTCACCGAAATCTTCCACGAAGGCAAACAGCCGCAAGTCCTCGAAGAGTCGGTGACCAGCGACACCACCGACAACAAGGACGACTTCCACCAGGGCTATCGCAACACCTTCCTCGCCACCCCGTGGGACGTGTTCTACCGCCCCGCGCTGGAGCACCCGAAACCCCGCGTGCTCGGCAGCCAGACCGCCATGGTCACCGGCCCCAAAGGCGAAGAAATCCACTGCGACCAATACGGCCGCATCAAGGTGCAATTCCACTGGGACCGCGAAGGCCTGGCCGACGACAAGACCAGCTGCTGGCTGCGCGTCTCCAGCTCCTGGGCCGGCGACCGCTATGGCGCCATCTCCATCCCGCGCATCGGCATGGAAGTCCTCGTCACCTTCCTCGAAGGCGACCCCGACCAGCCACTGGTCACCGGCTGCCTGTACCACAAGGAAAACCCGGTGCCGTACGCCCTCCCGGCGAACAAAACCCGCAGCGTCTTCAAAACCCTCAGCTCCCCGGGCGGCGGTGGCTACAACGAACTGCGCATCGAAGACAAAAAAGGCGCCGAACAAATATTCATCCACGCCCAGAGCGATTGGGATGAAAACGTTGAGCACGATCAGAAGATTCGGGTCGGGAATGAACGTCACGACACCGTGGTGAAGAACACCTACACCGAGCTGAAGGCTGAAGAACACCGCACCACGATTTCCGACCGCAAGATCGAAGCGCGTATGGATGACCACCTGACCATTGGTGAGAGCCAGCATGTGAAGCTCGGGACGGCGCAACTGACCAGCGTCGGCAAAGAGATTCACATCAAGGCGGGGGACAAGATTGTCATTGAGGCGGGAACTGAGCTGACGATTCTCGGCGGTGGCAGTTTCATCAAGCTCGATGGCGGTGGTGTGACGGTGGTTGGGCCGGTGGTGAAGATTAATGCTGGCGGGTCGGCTGGGAGTGGCACCGGGATCGGTATTAAACCGCCGGTGCTGCCGGGGGCGGCGGATAAGGATAAGGCGGGGAGTTTGATGGATCAGGCGTTGTTGAATGCGCCTGAAGAACAGGCCAAACGCAAGCCAAAACGCATGCTCAATTTTTCCGGTTAAGACATCGACGGCAATCCAAGCCACCAGGGATCAGAATTTAGGTAATTGGTAATGACAGAGACAACGAACAAAATTCAAAAATGGTCGTATCCCCTGAAAGTTGGAACAGCTGAAGCGACCGATCCGCAGCAGTTCTACAAAGCGTTAGCTAAAGCGAAGGATGGTTACTACCCATTGGGGGCCAATGGTCTTTGGCATGGTGGTGTTCATTTCGATGAAGCTTCGGGGTTGGTGAAGGATCTGACGGAGGTCAGGTGCATCGCTGATGGAGAAGTCGTCGCCTACCGTATTGACGAGAAATATCCGACTTCGGATTTTGGCTCGACGCACTCGGTTTATTCGACGGGGTTTGTGCTGGTTAAGCATCGACTTGAGTTACCGGCACCTCCGGCGCCTGCAGCCGGGGCGGCCCCGGCAAGCTCGCCAGTGGCAGGGCCAAGCCTGACGTTTTTCAGCCTCTATATGCACTTGCTGGATTGGGAGGGTTACAAAGCGAACCCTACGCTTAAAGACCGGCCGGGCTTTTGGGGAAAGGGGCTTTATGAAGTTAAGGCCAATGCTCCAGACAAGCCTTTGGGTATCCGGATGCGAAGTGGTAACGCCGGGCACTTTCCCGTCTTGGCAGTTTTGCCCCGGGGGACGACCGTGGTTACACAACCTGCCCCAGCGAATCAAATGTGGGTTGCGGTTATCAGCGTTAGTCCTGAAATCGCAGGCTTGCCTGCGGGCGGATGGGTATATAAGGGGCAATTGAAAGACTTGGGAGGTGGCAAGTATTTTGTGGGTAACGAAGCTCAAGATCCTGTCCCTGGAGGCGCTCAGCACGGAGCGAATATCCGCGGCGCCCATACCAGCGGCCTCCCGCTTAGCCACTTACCAGCAGGCGCACAAGTACGGCTTGGTGACGAAGCGACACCTAACAACTTTCGTAAACTCGCCGAAATCGTCAGTGGCCAGGCGACTCCGGCCTTAGCGCCCGGTGCGGATGGGAAGCTTCCTGGGTTTATTTGGTTGCAGTCACTTACGCCAAAGAGTGAGCCGCACAGCCCAATGGGAGATGTTGTTGTTCTCTCTCCGACATACAAGATCAAAGCTGGTGAGATTCTGGGGCATGTTGGCAAGTATCAGAACCATTCAGATGCAGCTCCGAAGAATCTCTTGCACCTAGAGGTTTTCAGCTGTGAGGATGTGAAGGCGTTCACTGAGCAGAGTAAAGCTAAAGCCGCAGGGGCCCCCGTCGCTGAGAAATCGATAGTCAAAATACCTGTAGGCACCAAGCTTATTACCCACGTGCAAGGTATGAACGCTACAAATCCTCCTAAAGCATCAGACGCTGGGAATGATGTGGGGTACGATTTTTATGTCCCTGTAGGATTGCTGGAGACGCTACCTGCGGACAAAAAAATAAAACAAACAGTCACAATGGGGCAGTCAACGACAACCACGTATTGGTGGCGTCTAGATGGTCTTTTGGGGGACAAGGACGGTAACGGGATTGATGGGTGGTTTGCGGAGCAAGACATAGTCATTTCGCGACATTCACCATTTGAGTGGAATGGCTTCGATTTTATCGAAGAGACCACCAGCAACGCTGATCACTTTGCAGCGTTTTTACATGCCCAAGAGAATCTCAGTGAGCAGGAGCGTGAAGGCTATTTGCCAAACGTGGAGGCGGCTATTGCGGGTTCCGTTAACGAGAAGCTGTATAAAATACTTGATCGGGACGGGGATAAAAAAATCGCCCCGACTGAGATTGCAGAAGCATTGAACAAACCTTGGTTCTCTCAGCCAATATCGCAAATGGTCACCCGTTATGAAAATGAGTGGGACTTTAAAAAAGATAAGTGGGATGCCCTAGACGAAATAATTGGGCATAGCGATTCTGAACCCCATGAAGAATGGGTAGAAGAAAAGGCGCGAATTGAGAAGCTAAGTTGGTGGAGCAAGCTGTTGGGTCAGCATGGAATTACCAGCAATGCGAGTGTGCAACATATTCATCCTATTGGGCTAATTTCGTCATTTGCACATGCAGGTGGTTGTAGCTGCTCGGATACCATTACTAAAGATCAAATGAAATTGATCGATCCTTCAGCGACTCAGGCTAATATTGATAAATATACAGATCTTTTAGGTGAGATGTTTGAGAGGTCTGGGGTAGCTAAGTGTATAAGTAAGGCGCATATCCTTGCGCAAATGCTGCACGAGAGCGGACATCTGCACTACACAGTAGAAGGTCTCGACCCAGATAAACCTTTGCCTACATATCACCCTTACATTGGTCGTGGTCTTATGCAAATTACCCATAGAGTCAATTATGAGGCCTATGGGCAGTTTGCCGGTGAGAGTTTTATAGGTGCGCCAAATTATAACAAACTCGGTCAGTTGCCGCATAGCGTACTGTCGGCGGGATGGTATTGGGTTGACTATAAAAAAATACTCACGCACTCGGATGCCGATGATTTTATATATTGCACGATTTTAGTGAATGGTGGTTTGAACCATTATGATGAAAGATTGTTGTTTTTGAACAATGCTTTGAAAGCCTTGGATATTAAAGGTTGTGCGAAGTTGAATAAATCTGGCGCCTATGATTTGCTCGATAGCAAGGCATATAATAAAGCTAAGTTTTCCTTTGCTTGGGGTCTGTGGAGCGATCCCGCGGGTGGAAAAGCTGGGAAGACACCGGATGCTGCGCAAGCAATAATCGGATATAAAAGGTTCTTGGATTTATATAACTCGGACTCGTCTGTTAGTGGTAATACCAATACCACTTACTATGCGTCAGGACGAATAGCATCGGTAGCTAAACAGTACGCGGAAGCGCGTATCGTCGCACTTGGGGGGACCTTATGATCAAAGTAGCTGTTTTTTTTATTCTCACGTTCATGGCAACAGCGGCAAGTGCGAGCTCTGGCTGCGAGGCTGACCTGAATGGAGATGGAATCTGCGATCCGTATAGTGTTAGCCCACTCGAGGATGACGGCACAATTTCGCGAATCACTATCGATATTGGCGGGAGTAATAAGTCTGTTTCGGGAAATTTTGAGCTTGGAGACGGTGGGTTGTCTGTAGGTTATTTACCAAGTGAATTCTCGTTGCTGCTGGATTTTTATACTCGTAATACAGATCTCACGCAGTTCAGTTTTAAATGGAGTTCTGCGCAGCAAGATTGGGTTCTCTATAAAAAATCTACTTGGGTGGAGCCTAGTAGAGATGAAAAATATACCTTGAGTGGTGAGAAGGCGCCAATTGAATTGCTATTTCCTCAGCAATTTAATGTTCAGCGTATAGCGTGTTGCACTTTGTTCTCTCAATTCTCAGAAAGTGCACCGAATTTTAGCTATTTGAGTGATGAGACTCAGCTTGCAGAAATCAGGAAAGACTTCAAATATATCCTTAGCAAGCTTCCTCAGGGTGAAAAAGGAGAATTATTTTATGGGCTCGATGATAGCGGGAATAAGGTAAGGCGGAACATTCCCCAAGAGCTGGTGTATGAGCTGACTTTGATTGTTGCTGATGATAATGTCGGACCTTTAAATGACTATGCTTATTATTTGTATCGCAGCAAAAACAATGTTTTAGCTGCTTTGCTTTTGAGGGAGATTCATAAAAAATTCCCGGAGAGAGTCGTTGCAACACTAAATTTGGCAGATGCCTATTGGGATATAGGAATGAGGTCCGACGCATGTCCGCTTTATAAGGAATACATCGCGCAAATGACAAAAAACGGAAAAGGTGGACGTATTCCACAGGCGGCGAAATCTCGGGAAAACTGCAATTGAGACGAGCCGCGTTTTTCAGTGAAAGTTAGGCAAGTACATGCAATTCAAAAATCTAGCGGTACCACTGCTCGGCTTGATGTGGACCCTCCAGGCGTTTGCCGAGACGTCGACGTTCAGCCCAACCCAAGGCGTCGAGGCGGCGCTGGTTCTCGAAGGCTCCACGCTGAACATCGCGGTTAAAGGCGAAACGCATAACGAGTCGCGGACAATCGATTTTCAAGCCGAAAACGAACTCCATGTGCAGGTCGATGATTTCAATTTTGACGGCGCCAAGGATTTCGCGGTCCGGCAGCTCGATGACGGCATGGGCACTTACGACTACTACCGGGTATTCATTTACCAAGCCAGAACGGGCACCTTCAAAGAGTTACAGCCGGACTGTGGCGATGGCTTCGTTAATTTGCGTGTCGATAAAAAACGTAAAGCTTTGCTCAGCACCTATTGGGAAATGAACATAGCCAAGCAATGCGTCACCCGGTTCGCCAAACGCAAAGCCTGAATGACTCAAGGAAGAACATAGTGAAACGTTTTGTTTTTACCCTGCTGGCCGTGCTGCTGCCTGTTTCAGCAGTGTATGCGCAGGATGGCTGCAGCAATGTCACCTCTAGCCTGGAAATGGTGCCGTGCTCGGAGGCGGCGAAGAAGGCTGCCGATACGCAGCTGAACGTCAGCTACAAGCAATTGATGGCGCGGCTTGAGTCTGACTATCGAGCAGATCCGGCATTGGGCGCGGAGTACGCGGCGAAGGTTAAAGAGTCGCAACGTGCATGGCTGAAGTTGCGCGATGCGAATTGTCCGTTGGAGGCATTCGAGATCGAGACGGGGATGCCAGCGCATGTGTTCGCGGTCAACTCGTGCATCGCCAGAATGAGTCGCGAACGCTCGGCGTATCTGGACAAGATCGTCCCTGCTCTTGCATCCGACAAGAGTACTTCGACAGCGCCGGCCAACGGCGCTTGTCCTTCGGAGGAGTTCCCTGCTTTCCTGACAGCCTTTTCCGCCAGCAGTGAATTACAGCGCCGTCTCACTGCGATGACGGTCAAGTCGCTTGTTTTGAAGCCGGTAGCAGGCAAGGACCGTAGTACCTTTGAGCCTTCGACCTCGGGCGTCAGCGGAGCTTCCTTCACCTACCCGCTGATGGCCGCCATCACACCCGGCAAGACACCTGGAGTCGAGATTGAAGAGGTCGATGACAGTCACGTCAACGTGGTCGATAAGCGGGCGGGCAACAGCAATGTGAAAATCTTCAACTTCTCTCGTCAGGCATGTTGGGTGCTTGAGGGGATTGAGGATTGGTCAGTGAGTGAGAAGGATCTTGTCGCAACTCGTAACCCCGGAATGAGCCGCGCTGAGAATTTCTGCGAACAGCGTGCTGAAGCTTTAGGAGGGTTAGGTTTTCTTGAGCAATACCCTCTGACTGGGGAGTTGATTGAAGCGTCTCTGGAAAACTATGTCTGTGCAGCAGAGTCGGGTGACCCACAGGCGAGTCTCTCAGCGGCAAGCTTGAGCCTTTCGCAGATGGCGTCTCAGTTGGAAACGAGCAAGGTTGAGGCGTTGTTCAAAGCGGCCTCGAAAATACCGAGTGGTGCGTTGGGCTATGCCACGTTTCTTTGTTCAGGAAACTCCACCGACTATAACGGTCCTTGTCTTCATCCCAAGCAGGCAGAAGAGCAGGTCATTCGAGCAATCAACATGGGCTCCATAGAGGGAATGAGTTATCTGGCTTCTACCTTTGAGGGTGGCGAGTTGGGAACAAAGGATATGTCCCGAGCATTAGCCTGTTATCAAATGGCGGCTGACAAAGGTCATCGGTTGAGCATCGACAACGTGGCGCGATTGAAGTCGCAAGGTCCAGAGCCGATCAAGGCGAGCCACTGCATTTGAATTTCGGGTTCATGCTTGATGCGCTTCCGCACTTGTTGGGCGTGAGCCTGTCACGGTAAACGTTTAACGCTTGTGCATCTGACAACCCCCATTTTCCTTTAAACTCCCCGCCCTCAAGGAACGCGCTCAGGACACGGAATGCCAGCCCCCTCTTTCTCTCTTCGCTCCGCGATGGTGCTTTGGCTGTATGCCGCCGCGATCGTGCATGTGCTCGCCGGTCTCACGCTGACCTGGGCCGGTCATTCCGGATTACTCGACGGCTATTTGAACACCCTCGAACTCGCATTCTGGGGCGCCGATGCGGTCCCTGCCGCCGGTCACGAGCAGCAGGTATGGTGGCTCGCGCTGTTCGGCGCGACGCTGCAAAGTTATTCGCTGTACATGCTTGCGTTGGTGCACCTCGGCAACCGTTTTAAAGCTCCCGCAATTTGGGGCTGGTTGATGGCTGGTGTTCTGTTATGGGCGCCGCAGGACATGTGGCTTTCAGCTCAACAACAGGTCTGGTCGCATCTGTGGCTCGACGGTTTTGCGCTGCTGGTGCTGTTGCCGCCGCTGATCTGGTTGCTGCGCCATGATCGTCGGTCATCCCCGCCAGAAAGGGCCGTGAGCAAATCCAACCCGTTTGCCGGCGGCGCCTACAAGCGGGTACTGATCACCGGTGGCACCGGGTTTATCGGTGAAGCCGTAGTCAATCAATTACTCGATGCCGGCCACACCGTCAGCGTGTTGGCGCGTGATCCGCTGAAAGCGGCGAACCTGTTCGACGGTCGCGTCCGCTGTGTACGGTCGTTGAGCGAACTCGGCCGTGACGAACCCTTCGACGTAGTGATCAACCTCGCCGGCGCACCGGTCGCCGGTCCACGCTGGAGCCCCAAACGGCAGGCGCAACTGCTCGCCAGTCGGGTCGATACCACCGAAGCCTTGATGACCTGGCTGAAGTGCACGAGCCATAAACCGGCGCTGTGGATTCAGGCCTCGGCCATCGGTTTCTACGGCGTGCGCGATGCCAGCGAAAGCCTCGATGAACAAGCCAGAAAGGGCGACGGTTTCATGGCCGAACTCTGTGCGCGTTGGGAGGCTTCGGCGCAACCCGCGACGCAGTTTGGCGTGCGTCAGGTGGTGCTGCGTCTCGGCGTGGTGTTCGGGCCGGGCGGTGCGTTGTTGCCATTGCTGATCCCGTTCCGCCTGGGTTTCGGCGGTCGCATGGGCGATGGTCAGCAGATCATGAGCTGGGTGCACCGCGACGATGTGATTCAGGTGATCGCTCGATCCTTCCACGATGAAAATTTGCGCGGCACCTACAACATGGTCGCGCCCGAAACCGTCAGTCAGGCAGCCTTTGCCGAGAACGTCGGCAAAGTCCTCAAGCGTCCGGTGTGGTTCCACATTCCAGCCGCGCCCGTGCGTGCGTTGGCTGGGGAAATGGCTCAGCTGTTTTTCGACGGTCAGCGCGTGGTGCCGCAGCGTTTGAGCGAGGCGGGTTACACGTTTCGCTATCCGACCCTCGACGCCGCGCTGCGCGATCTGGCCTGAGAATCGCCCATGAACAAGCCTCTGATGTACCTGCTGGCCGGCAACGGCAGCGCCGCCGATTGGTGGGATGATGCGCTGCCGCATTTTCAGCGTTACGACGTGGTGCCGCTGGAGCTGCCGGGCTTCGGCGCCAACCCGCAGCCGCCTTGCGAGGATCTGGCGGCTTACGCCCAAACCTTGTTGGCGATGACGCAAAAAGGCAGCGCGATCATGGCCGTCGGGGTCAACGCATTGCTGGTGCTGCATGCGCTGCAACGTCGGCCCGGGCACTTTTCTCGCAGTGTGTTGCTGGCGCCGGTGGGCGCCTTTTTGTGGCAGCGCCGATTGCCGGCGCTGATGTCACCGCTGCCGATCCGCAAGTCCATTCACTGGCTGCTGTCGAACAGACCCACGCTGTTCGCGCGCAAGTTCTCCAACCAGACCTGGACGCCCGCGCAGTATCAGCGCATGGGCGCCGGTTATGCGCGCTGCCGTGCGTTTGTGCCGCACTGGGATCTGATCCGTGCCGACACCGCGCTGCCCTTGCTGGAGTGGATCACCGACCCGGTCGAACTGGTCTGGGGCGATCAGGACAAGGTGCTCGGCATCGAGCAAGCGGCAGCATGGTCGGCGATTCTTGCGCGCGCAGACCTGACTATCAGCCTCAAACCCGGTTGGGGTCATTACCCGTGGATCGACGCGCCCGCGCAGTTTGCGCAGTGGCTGGAGTCGGGCGAACGCGGCTTCGTCGCGCACACCAAGGGCGGGCGTTTGCGTCTGGCGGAACTGGCCCGGCAACCGGTGCCGGCGGCGCTGACCCTCAACGATTGCAACGATCCGCGACTACCGACCTTTCTCGCCAGCCAACCACAGGCGGTCTGGGCGGTGCGTTCCTCCAGTTATGGCGAAGATCAGGCCGACTCGGCGAATGCCGGTTTGAGCACGACCTACCTGCGCGAGCCGGCCGCCAACGTGCCGGCGCGCATTGCCGAGCTGACTGCCGAAAGTGTCGAGGAAGTGGTGGTGCAGCGCTTCATCACGCCGCAGGTGTCCGGCATCGCGTTTGTGCGTCATCTGTCGGTGGAACTCGAGTGGGTTGAAGGTCATCTTGAGTCCCTTGCCGACGGTCAGATCAGCCCGGAACGGGCGACGCTTTCGCGGCTCGGCGATGCCTGGCGCAGCGGCACGTTCACAGCCGCCCACGGTTTGACCGAAGATGTGCTGTGGCGCTTTCTCCAAGATGTCTTGCGGGTATTTCACTATGTGCCGGGCGATGTCGAATGGGCCTGGGACGGTACGCAACTGTGGCTGCTGCAATACCGGCCGATCAGCGACTACGGCTGGCGCCGTCACCTGACGGCCGCCAACATCGCCGAGATCCTGCCGCCGCAACCCAGCGTGCTGGTGGAGTACGCCCAGCGCCGGGCCGCCGCGAGCATTCCGGCGATCATGGCCCGTTGGGATACGCGGGTGTTGCAGGACAACGAGCCGTTCACGGCTGTATTTGGCGGCGCGTCCTACATCAACAACGACCTGTTTCTCGCACGGTTGGCCGACTGGGGCATCAGCGCCAGCAACTATGCCGGTGAAGTCGGCGGCGCGACCCCGCATCTGCCGTGGCGACCGCTGCGGATGTTGTGGTCGCTGCCATTGTTTCTGCGCATGCAGCGAATCGCTCGCGGGCATTTGCTGAGCCTTGAACACGGCTTGCGGCGCTTCGACCAAGAACTGACCGACCTCGTCGCCCAGGGTGCTGACGGTCAGCAACTGGCCGACTGGTTCACCCGGTTCTATGTGTTCGTGGTGCAGGGCAATCTGTGCATCGCCACGGCGCTGGCCAGCAGTGGCGGACACTGGCTGGGCCGACCGCCCACCGCTTACGACAACCTGGAAAACAGCCCCCATCGACTGCCGTGGGAGACCGATCCGGCCACACCTCGACCCGCGTCGAGCGCGCTGCCACTACAGGCCTTCCCGCAATGGTCAGGGCTGATCCGCCTCGCCCATTCAACCGGCCTGCCAGGCCTGCGTGGTTACTACCTGCAAGTGCGCGAGTGGTATCGCGACAACCTGATGCGCATCTTCTTCCGCCTGCATCACGCCATGCCGCTGGCGGATCGCGAACACTGGTTTGCGCCGCACCCGGACATCCGCACGCGCGACGGCAGCTTTTGGCAGGACGGCCGCGAAGGTGCCGAACAAGCCACCGGATTCATGATTTACCCGGGGCAGGTGCGGGGCATCCTTGGCGAAGACATCTTGCTGGAAGACACCCTCGATCCGGGGCGCCACGCGCACTATCAGTCAGCGCGGGCGGTGATTGCGCGGATGGGTGGACGGTTGTCGCATGGTTCGACGTTGTTGCGGGAATTGCGCAAACCGTCGGCGGTGATGCCGCAGGTGGATCTGGCCTGGGTGGGGTGCGAAGTGTTGTATCGGGATGGGGAATTGGAATTGATGAATTCGAAGGATGTGAAGTGAAACGACTGCTGGTGTTATGCATGAGCTGGTTGCCAATGGCCGTTCTGGCGGCAGGTGTCTGCAATCAGGAAACTGACTCCAAATATTTCTTATCGCAATGGCCGGAGAGCGGCGCAGATCCGGAAGACATACTTTCCAGTCTCGATGGAAAAGAATTCTCTATCGAGCCAGGCCACGTGGTCTTCCGTGGCGACCTAAATGGCGATGGTATTGAAGACTTCATCTTCAATTCCCGCGTAGGCATTGGCTCATCGATGGACAGCACATTCGCCTTCCTGATCCAGTGCCGTGGTTACTTGAAGTATTCGGGTGGCGATTACTTCGCCGGAGTCAAAGTTCTGGACGGTCCGCCCAAAGGTGGCGGTGAATTCAAGGACATCGAGATCTACTCCTACATCAGGGACAAGCGAGGGCGGATTCGCTACAAGGGCGAAGAGGGCATGACCCGACCACATCTGTGGCAATTCAACCCGCAGACACAGCGTTATGAAGGTCAGTCTGAGTAAGCCAACGGTTTTCACTGCAGTTATGGAGTTAGTACTTGAAAGGATTTTCGATTGTTCTCGGCAGCTTGCTATCAGCTGCCACTTCCATGGCATTCGCCGCCGATCCCGACTTTAAGGATTACGCCGTCACCCCCGTTTTCAGCGGCCCCAACCATGAGCCGGTGCAGCAAGAACAAAGCAACGCGGTCATGGACAGCACCCGTGCGAAGGCCCTGCAAGGCAAGGTCAACTTCGCCGGCCATTACATCCTGTACAGGTTCGGCTGTGGCGGCGGCGCCATTTGTGGCGAAGTGCTGGACGCCCACAACGGTGATGTCGTTGGCGGTCTTCCGAATGCCTACGACGGCAGCACTTTCGACACGACGTACCTGCCCGATAGTCGCTTGATCATCATTTCCGGCGTCACGCTCGATGGCGAAGAAGACGCCCAGGGAAATCCTCTGGAAAACCGTAACCGGGATCGGTACTACGAATTCGTGAACAACGAGTTCCGGCTGCTTGGCATGACCGACGTGGAATCGCCGTCGATTGATGAGGAATGAGTGGATGAACCGACTACTCGCGGGCAGCCTTTCGCTGCTGCTCTCGCTTCCAGCATTCGCCGTTCCCAAGGATGCCTACACCCAGCGCGATGTCATGCAATGTGGCGGCGTTGAAGTGGTGATGGTGTCGTCCTGCCGATCCGTGACGGTGGATGCCGCAGAAACCCACCTCATCCCGGTTTGCTCCGACCAGGCGATCAACATTGGCGGCAAAGTGTTGCGCCGCAACATCGACAAGGTTTCACAGCTCACGTCTGACGGTAAGAAAGCGAAGATGCTGAGTAACGTTGTCGTGGCGATGGATTGTGTGAAAGGCACCAAGGGCAGTCTTGTTTCGATAGGTGGTTATGGCGGTTGCGGCGCCTGCCCTGAATGGCGCGGGTATTACTCGACGGCGGGGCGATTGGAGCAATACAGCTTCGATAATACCCAGCGCTCATTTGGTTCGAAGGGCTCCTGGGAAGAGCTGATCAAGGCTTATGGCGTGACGAAGAGGCAGCTGCAGTCGGAAAGTCCGTCAGTGAAAAGGATCGACTATGGACAGCCTTAAGTGGGTATCGATGATCGGCTGTCTGTTCGGAGCTATGAGCGCGTTTGCCGAAGACCCGCCAATAGTTGGTGTCAACGGGAACACGGTGTCATTTCGGGCTACAGAATGGGCGATGCCCGGTGTGGATTCGGCGACTGCATGGTTCACCGCCAATGGCAAAACCTTCCCGCTCTTTGGCGCCGATATTGGCGCCGATGGGCACTCCAATATGCTCAGTCCTGACAAGAAAACCTTGCTGCTCGACCCGGTGATCTTCGGCATGTTGTCGGACGAAAACGGTGAAGAGAAGCTAGTGTCGCAACAGCATTGCACGGTGATCTCCATGGAGACCGGTTGTGTGCTGGCTGATCGTTCGGCCACTTTTTGTGTCGGCCAGTGGAAGGGCAATCAGTGGGTTACCGGCGACGGCGATGTGCTCACTCCCGCCCTGGAGACGAGGTCTCCAAAGGACTTGCTGAAACATGTCTCAAGTAACGAACCGGCGCAGTCCCGCGCAGAGTCCATCGAATGGGGTCTGGTCTTTTTAAGTCCGGAGTCTTACATGGCGTGTCATCCCCCGGCGCAAAATGTTCAGGCCTATAACGACCTAGGCTTTTACCTGGCCGAGGGCGGCAAAGATGAGCTTGCACTGAAGTTTTATCGCGGCGTTGAGGCCGTCGGTAAACGCACCGTGCTGATGTTGAACATCGCCGATTCACTCTGGCGCCTTGATCGCAAAGACGAAGCGCAGCGCTATTACAGCCAGTACCGCGACGCAATGAGTGCCGACGGTAAGGCGCAGAAAATACCTCAACGTGCAGTTGAGCGATCCGTTATTCAGGGAATGAAAAAATGAACATGTTTGTGCGCGTTATAGCGTTGTCCTTCGGATGCCTGTTTGCCTCCTTTGCGATGGCCGAGGAGAACTGCAAAGAGATCACCGTGAGCTCGCAGGTTGATCGCTGCGTGGAGGCGGCCCGCAAGGAAGCCGATGCACAGCTCAATATCAGCTACAAGAAGTTATTGGCGCGCTTCGAGTCTCAGCAACAGAGCGATCCGGAGCAGGGCAAGACGCTGGTTGCCATGACCAGAGAATCCCAGCGCGCCTGGATCAAGCTGCGCGACACCACGTGCCCGCTCGAAGCCACGGAAATTGAGCCGGGGATGGCAGCGCATGTCACGACCATCAACAACTGCATTGCCAGAATGAGCCTGGAGCGTGCGGCTTATCTGGACACAATCGTCGCTGACGAGCCGGGGAATGTGGTTGATCTCAACAAGGTGTTCCTGTCCGGCTCCCAGCGCTTCGGCGATGTCGTGGCGCGTTATGTCAGCACCTTTGGCAGTCCTTGTTTGACAGTTCAGATTCTGGCGCCTAACGGCGGTTGGAGAGTGCTTTCTTCAAAGCGTTTTTGCAGTTTTGATGGCAAGTCGTTTTGGTCGGGTTATGCCGACGCGGGATTTGAGGGGCACGTATTTGCGGACGACGGTTTGCACGTGACACTTAGCCTGACAGAGCTTCGTCCTATCGGCGAAAAGCGCCTCACCTGTGTAATTCCAATTCAGAACGAGCAAATCAAAGAGCTGAAGTGCGGCGCCTCCGAGCTCGGTGCCTCGAAGGTATCTGGACGGGTAGCTGAGCGCAGCACCGGAGTATCCGGATCATGATCAAACTCAAGGCGTTTTTTGGGCTGGTCGCGGGTGTTTCTTTGGCTGCTTTGCTGGTTCCTGCGCATGCCCAGGAAACCTGCAATCCCGACAGCTTTTCCAATCCCGATATGATCATTTGCGGTCAACAGACTTTCGAAAAAGTCGATGCAGTGCTGAATGAGCAATACAAGAAAGCGCTGGTCAGTTTGGCGCCGGCTGACAAGAAGCAACTGACCGATGTGCAAAAGAAGTGGGTGCGCTTTAAAGAGGCGTATTGCGAGGATATCTATCAGTCGGCCTTGCCCGGTGCAGAGGCGCCTATCGAAAGGCTTGGGTGCCTGGTGCAAACAACCAATGCCCGGTTGGGGGAATTGGTTGCTCTGCAGACTGGGATGATGATTGATGGCTTCTACAAATCGGCATCTGTAATGGCCGGGGCCGGTGAGAACCGGGAGAGGGAAATGGTGGCTTCAATCGAGCGACTGGGAGGGGCTGAGCTCGATGATCCGCTATTTAAGCAATACGCTAGTGGGCACTGCGAAATGAGCGAACGTGTGCTCCGGGAAGATTCAGTCTATTGCACGGCGCGAATGCGCTTTCAGCTGCCTCTGAACCGTTGAAGGGATGACCGGTTTGAAATCAATGCGCGCATTGTTCGTTACGCTGTCGTTCCTCTTTCCTGTGACGGCTCACAGCGAGGTCAAAACGGAGGTCTATTGCTTCCGCTCACAAGAGGGCAAGAGCATCAATTTTGAATTGCGGACCTATTACGACTCGACCGTCAAATGGCAAGGTGCGAGCGTCAAGTACAGCAAGTCGAAAGAGGCAATTGCGCTCGTTTATGGCGGCGCGGAAGAAGAGTTTCCAAACCCTAACCGCCCTCCCGAAATCACGACGAAGTGGGTGGAGGTGTCCGGAGGCATGGTGACTGGTGATTATGTAATGGCGAGCCAGGATCCCTTCATTTACGGAATCGTTTACACAAACCGCAAGTCCGGAAAGAAATATATATTCGAGCACGATAGCAATATGAGTGCTTTGCCTGAAACCGGCTGCCAGTGGTGACTCAGGTATTTGAGAAAGGGGACTCAACGTCCCCTTTTTTCCGCCCGCGATTCAGCTACGGCTTGGCCTGATACTCCCGAAACTCAATGTGATCGAGCGTGCCTTCCACCATCAACCGCACGCCGTCCGCCATTCTGCTCAGGCCCAGTGCCATCGAGCGGCGGGGGCCGTCGAGGTCGTCGGCCAGGTTGGCGGCGATGGCGCTGATGGACAGGAGGTCTTCGGAGGCGTTGGCCATGAGGGCTTCGGCGTCGGTGTCGGGGCAGAGGGCGAACAGGCCGCCCAGGCGTTTGGGGCGTGAGGCTCTGGGTTTGAAGTGGTGGTCGAGGGCGCGTTCGGCGGCTTCGTGGAGTTTCTTTGAATCGAGGGATTCGTAGGGGGAGGTTTCGGGTGTTTCTGGGGGATTGGGTGTTGGTTTGATCATGGATGTCATCCCTGGAGTTAAGACGCTGACACCGTTTCGCTTTGCACTTCGAAATAGGTGGCAGCTGTGCGTTGGTGTGCAAGACCGGTCCAGGTGCCCGGCAGACCCGAAGGTCTCCGACGCACAGCCGCCATAACGATCCGCGAGCATAGGAAAAGGCTCGGCGAAATGCCATTGCGATTGTGCACCTGAACCGGACTTGCACGTCCGAGTCACCGATTTTGCGGTGACACACAGAGGCTATCGACGATGATCCAGCCTGCCTAGTTCATGGACAGCACCGCAGTTTGAAGGACATTTCCCAAGGATTTGCGAGGTAGAAGATCAAAAGATCGCTGCCTCCGTCAGCTCCTACAGGAATGTGTTTCTTCAGGTGTAGGAAGGGGGGATGGTGTGACGCGGAGCGTCACGGGATGCATTCCCACGCGGAGCGTGGGAACGATCAAGGCTAGGGATGGAAATCGTGACTTGGTAGTCATCTGGCAGGAAAAGCGCTGCATCGTCTTCTATCAGTCTTGGATAGTGGCGATTCCGTCCGAATCCCTTACACTCCCCCAGCCGTTCATTTTCCTTTTGAGGCTGTGCGCATGAAATTTCGTTTTCTTCTGTGGATGCTGGGTCTGTTGATGGGTAAGGCCAGTCGGACAAATCCTGCGTTCCAGCAGCAGTTGGGTGACAAGGATCTGGTGTTTCAGCTACAGACTCTGGACGGGAAAGTGGCGCGGCATTTCGTGGTGAAGGATCAGCGCATTACCAGCAAGTCCGGGGTGGTGGCGGAGCCGGCGTTTGCGATTGCCTTTAAAGACGCGGCGTTCGGGTTTGCCACGATGCAGGCGAAGAACAAGCAGCTGGCGTTCATGCAGGGGATTCAGGACAAGTCGATCCAGCTCAAGGGCAATCCGGCGCTGGTGATGTGGTTTCAGGGGTTGATGAAGTATTTGAAGCCGCGGAAGGCGAAGGCCAAGGCTGCTTGAGTATTGCGTGAGGCTGTGACGCGGAGCGTCATGGGCTGCATTCCCACGCAGAGCGTGGGAACGATCAAATACAAAGGCCCCACACTCGGTTGAGTGTGGGGCCTTTTTTATGAGCGCAAATCAGGCCTGGCTGAACTGCGAAGCCAGTTCGCGCAGCAGGACTTCGGCTTCCAGGACTTTGCTGACAACGTCATTGGCCTTGTCGCGAGTCAAACCAACACGCTCCAGCAGCGCATCCGGAATGTCTTCATCCGGCCCGGAGCCGATCCCGCGACTGCGCAGCAGGCGCACGGCCAGGCAGACGAGGTTCGGGTATTCGGCGTAGGCGCCGTCGTAGTTCGGGTCGTGCTGGAAGCGCAGGGCGGTGGCCAGTTCGTCCGGCATGTCCCAGTAGCGCATCAGCCAGGAGCCGATCTGTTCGCGGCTGATGCCCAGCAGGTGTTGCTCGACATAGCTGTGGCACAGGTGCGGGTTGACCTCCAGGTGGCGGCAGATCAGCGAGAAGTGCGGCGGGAACACGTGGGCCAGCAGCAGGTAGCCGAAGTTGTGCAGGAGGCCGGCGAGGTAGGTCAGGCCGGATTCCGGACGCTGGGCGCGCGGCATGGCGCGGGTCAGGCCCTCGATGACGGCAGCGGTGTAGATCGACTGCTGCCAGTACGGCGTGGTGTGTTGCGGGTGATCCTTGGGCAGGCTCAGGGTCTTGCCAAGGGCCAGGCCCAGCGCCAGGTTGATCACCAGATCGAAGCCCAGCACGCGGACGATCGCGTCTTCCACCGAACGGATCTTGCCCGGCGAGGCGTAGTACGGCGACGCCGCCCAGCTCACCACTTGCGCAGCCAGCGCCGGGTCGGTTTCGACCACGCCGGTGATGTCGTCGATGGTGGCGTTCGGGTCGACGCGCAGCTTGATGATTTTTTGTGCGGTTTCGGCCAGCGGCGGAATTTCGATGGTAGCTTCCAGACGCTGCTGGATGCGCCGCGCGGTGAACGCCTGCACGGCCTGGGTGATTTCCTCGCGGTCATCGTCCGGGCGGTCGAGGTTCGGGCGGATGCTGCTCAGGGCTTCGCCGAAGTTGGCGGCGCTGGCCTTGGTCAGCATGGTCTTGAAGTCTTCGCTGGCGATTTCCAGCAGCAGGCCCGGCTCGCCGGAGTTGATCAGCAACTTCGGCTCGCGCAGCAGGCCTTCTTCGTAGAGGCACGGCGAGCTGGTCAGCGCCGGCAGGCCCGGCAGCAGGCTCAGGCTGTGTTTGCCGAGCATCTTTTCCAGGCGCTCGGTGGACACGGCGGTCAGGCGACGGCCCGTCAGCTCGGCGAGGCGGTTGAGATCCAGCAACTGGCTCTGTGGAAACAGCACCATCAGCGCACCGACCGCGTCGTCCAGCAACACGGCCTGCACTTTGCGCGAGGCATTGAGGCCGTGGTGGTCGAGCACTTCTTCGTAGGCGACGCCCAGCTTGTTGAGCAGCAGCCGAATAACAGACGGAGCGTGCGGTGATTCGGGGGCGAGAGCAGCTTCGGTCATGGTCTGTATCCGTTTTTGAAACAATTGCAGGAGTATAACCAGCTTGGTTGGAACGAGCTGTCAGAAACTGCGACGGTGCTCACACTTGGCCGTATTGCTGCCCGTGTCGCAGCCAGCGGTCGAGCAACGGGCTGACGTGGGTAGGCCAGCGTTCGAGCAAGGCCTGGGCGGCATCGCGCACGGCGGGCAGCAGATCGGCGTCGCGCATCAGGTCGGCGACCTTGAATTGCAGCAGACCGGTCTGGCGGGTGCCGAGCATTTCGCCGGGGCCGCGCAGTTCAAGGTCTTTTTCGGCGATGACGAAACCGTCGTTGGTCTCGCGCATGATGCCCAGGCGCTGGCGGCCGATCTGCGACAGCGGCGGATGGTAGAGCAGCACGCAATGGCTGACGGCGCTGCCCCGGCCGACGCGACCGCGCAACTGGTGCAGTTGCGCAAGGCCCAGGCGCTCGGGGTTTTCGATGATCATCAGGCTGGCGTTGGGTACGTCCACGCCGACTTCGATCACGGTGGTGGCGACCAGCAGTTGCAGGTTGCCGGCCTTGAATTCGGCCATGACGGCGGCTTTCTCGGCGGGTTTCATGCGGCCGTGGATCAGCCCGACCTTCAGCTCGCCGAGGGCGGCGGTCAGGTCTTCAAACGTGGTTTCGGCGGCCTGGCAGGTCAGCTCTTCGGACTCTTCGATCAGCGTGCACACCCAATAGGCCTGACGGCCCTCGGCGCAGGCGCTGCGCACCCGCTCGATGACTTCGACGCGGCGGGTGTCGGTGACCAGCACGGTGTTGACCGGAGTTCGGCCGGGCGGCAGTTCGTCGAGGATCGAGGTGTCGAGGTCGGCGTAGGCGCTCATCGCCAGCGTCCGCGGAATCGGCGTGGCGGTCATGATCAATTGATGCGGACACATGCGCCCGCCAACGCCTTTCTGCCGCAGCGCCAGACGTTGCTGCACGCCGAAGCGGTGTTGTTCGTCGATGATCACCAGCGCCAGATTCTTGAACTGCACTTCGTCCTGGAACAGCGCGTGGGTGCCGACCACCATCGGCGTGCCGCTGGCGATCTGCTCCAGCGCGGCGACGCGGTTCTTGCCCTTAAGCTTGCCGGCCAGCCACGCCACGTCGATGCCAAGCGGTTCGAGCCAGCGTTTGAAGGTGATGAAGTGCTGCTCGGCGAGGATCTCGGTCGGCGCCATCAGGGCGACCTGATAACCCGCTTCCAGCGCTTGCAGCGCAGCGAGGGCGGCGACCACGGTTTTGCCCGCACCGACGTCGCCCTGAATCAGTCGCAGCATCGGTTCGTGCTGACTGAGGTCGTAGGCGATTTCGTTGCCGACCCGCTGTTGCGCGCCGGTCGGGTTGAAGCCGAGGTTGGCCAGGTATTTCGCCGGCAGCTTGGTGGCTTTCGGCATCGCCGGTGCACGCAGGGAACGCATGCTTTCTCGCAGGCGTTGCTGCGATAGCTGGTGAGTCAGCAGTTCCTCGAAAGCGAGGCGATGCTGGGCCCAGTGATGACCGAGGGCGAGTTCGTCGACGTCGGCATCGGCGGGCGGGTTGTGCAGGTAGCGGATCGCGTCGGCCAGTGGCGCCAGTTGATAGTCGCGGGCCAGTTTGGTCGGCAGCCAGTCGGGCAGGGTGGCCGGTTTGAGCAGGGTCAGGGTCTGCATGCACAACTGACGCAGACGCGCCTGGGTCAGGCCTTCGGTCAGCGGGTAGACCGGGGTCAGGGTTTCATCCACCGGCGGCGGTTCGTCGCCATTGATGGCGCGGTATTCCGGGTGGTAGATCTCCAGCCCCGAGGCACCGGGCCGGGCTTCGCCGTAGCAGCGAATCCGCGTGCCGCGCTTTAGGCCTTCTTTCTGCGCGTTGCTGAAGTGATAGAAGCGCAGGCTCAGTCCGCCGGTGCCGTCCTGCAAGCGCACGACGAGGCTGCGGCGTCGGCCCATGACCACGTCGGCGCCGCTGACGGTGCCTTCGACCACGGCGTCCTGCCCCGGCCGCAACGCGCCGATCGGCACCACGCGGGTGCGATCCTGATAACGCAGTGGCAGGTGGAACAGTACGTCCTGGAGGTTTTCCAGACCGACCTTGGCCAGTTTCTCGGCCATGGCTTCACCGACACCCTTGAGTGCGGTGACCGACACCTGCGACAGCTCCGTCATGACGCTGGCTTAACCGGCCGTGACCGGCGCGGCAGGTTTGGCGACCGAGCACAGGCGAATGGAGTCGGCGAGGATCTCGATGGCTTTCGGCCGTGGGAAACTGGCGCGCCAGGCGATGGCCACGGTGCGGAACGGCACTGGTGCCGACAGCGGGCGCACTTCGATCACGCCCGGGGCGTAGTGATGGCTGTCCACCGCCGACAGCGGCAGGATCGAGATGCCCAGACCGGACGCGACCATGTGGCGAATGGTTTCCAGCGAGCTGGATTCGACCGTGGTGTGCTTGGCGCCGTCGTTGCCCTTGGTCAGGGTCGGGCAGGCTTCCAGCACTTGATCGCGGAAGCAATGGCCCTCGCCGAGCAGCAGCAGGCTCTTGTCATTGAGCAGCGCGGCGTCGATGGATTCTTTCTGGGTCCACGGGTGCTGGGCAGGCATCAGGACGTAGAACGGCTCGTCGTAGAGTTGCAGGGTCAGCACGTCGGCTTCGTTGAACGGCAGGGCGATGATGATCGCGTCCAGTTCGCCGTTGCGCAATTTGTCGCGCAGCACGTGGGTGAAGTTTTCTTCGATGTACAACGGCATCTGCGGGGCGACCCGGTGCAGTTGCGGAATCAGGTGCGGGAACAGGTACGGGCCGACGGTGTAGATCGCGCCGACTTTCAGCGGGGCGGTCAGCTGGTTCTTGCCGGCCTGGGCCAGTTCGCGAATGCCCTGGGCCTGCTCCAGCACTTTCTGCGCCTGGGCGACGATGCCTTCGCCGACCGGGGTCAGGCGCACGGCGCTTTTGCTGCGCTCGAAAATCAGCACACCGAGTTCGTCTTCAAGCTTTTTCACGCCCACCGACAGGGTCGGCTGGCTGACGTGGCAACGCTCGGCCGCGTGGCCGAAATGCTGCTCTTGGGCGAGGGTAACGATGTAGCGTAATTCTGTGAGGGTCATAGCAAGCGTCCATGAAGATGCGGGCCAAGCATACCGGCTGCAATCGATAGACGCACGTTATCAGACTGAGTGATGAATGCGACACCGGGCAATGCCGGTTTGCCGTGGATGGATAAGCAAAAGGCACCTTTCGGTGCCTTTTGGGCTGGATCAGGCCGGGATCCGCGAGTGCGGATCAGCGGCGGCGTTCCAGCGAGTACACAAACGGCGCAACGATTTCGATCGCGCCATTGGTCAGCATGTCGGCCGGCGGCTTGGGCAGCGGTTGGGCGCGGCGGATCATTTCCAGGGTGGCCCGGTCCAGATCGGCGTTGCCGGAGCGGCCCACCAGTTCGAACGACAGCACGTTGCCTTCGCCATCGACCACGAAACGCAACCGGTTCAAGCCTTCCTTGCCCCGTGCCTGAGCGCTGGCCGGGTACTTCTTGTATTTGGCCAGATGCGCGAGCAGGGTGCCTTGCCAGCTGGCCTTGGCGGCCAATTGTGCAGGCGACGGGCCCGGTGCAGGCTGGACTGATTTCTCCGTCGGGGCCTGAGTCGGCTGGGTATCGGCCGGCTTCTCTTCGGACGGTTTCTCCTTCGGCGGATCGGGCAGTTTCTTCTCGATCGGCTTCGGCGGTTTGGGTTTCGGCTTGGGTTTCGGTTTCTGCACCGCGATCTCGGCTTTCGGCGCTTCGGCCAGTTTCGGGATCGGCAGTTCTTCAACCGGAGCCGGTGGCTGCGGTGGCGTGACGACTTTCGGCGGTGCGGGCGGTGGTGGGGCCGGAACCGGTGCCAGCTCGACCATCATTGCCTGCGGCGGCAATTCGATGGGCGGGCGGGCGGTCCAGTTCAGCGCCAGCGCGATGGCCAGCGCGTGAACACCCAGCACCACGGCCAGGCTACCGCTGTAACGCGTCAGCTTATGGCGCGTCGTGATCATTTCTTGACTGCGCTCTCGAGTCCGACCAGACCGACCTTCAGGTAACCGGCGGCGCGCAGGTTATCCATCACGCTCATCAGGTCGCCGTAATCCACGCCTTTGTCGGCCTGGAAGAAGATCGTCGTGTCTTTCTTGCCCTGGGTCTTGGCGTCGAGGACGGCGCCGAGGGTTTCGGCTTTCACTTCGTCATCGCCAATGAACAGGCGCTGGTCAGCCTTCACGCTGAGGAACACCGGTTTCTCCGGCCGCGGCGCCGGTTTGGCGGTCGAGGCAGGCAGGTCAACCTTGATGTCCACGGTGGCCAGCGGCGCGGCCACCATGAAGATGATCAACAGCACCAGCATCACGTCGATGAACGGCGTGACGTTGATTTCGTGGTTCTCGGCCAGATCGTCGTCTGCGCCTTCTTTCAAATGCAGGCCCATGGCCGATTACCCCACTTTCACCATGTGCGGTTGCGAGCTGTTGCGCTCAGGCTGGTGGTCGAGGTCGCGGCTGACCAGCAGCAGCACCTGAGCTGACGCATCGGACACCTGAGCCTTGTAACCGGCGATGGAGCGGGCGAAGACGTTGTAGATGACCACGGCAGGAATCGCGGCTACCAGACCCAGTGCGGTAGCCAGCAGCGCTTCAGCGATACCCGGTGCTACGACGGCAAGGTTGGTGGTCTGGGTTTTGGCGATGCCGATGAAGCTGTTCATGATGCCCCACACGGTACCGAACAGACCGACGAACGGTGCGGTGGAACCGATGGTGGCGAGGACGCCGGTGCCGCTGCTCATGTTGCGGCCACAGGCGGCAACCAGGCGCTCGAGGCGGAAGCTGACGCGTTCCTTGATGCCTTCTTTCTCGCGGGCGTTGGTCGACAGGCGCATTTCTTCCAGCGCGTCGTGTACCAGCAGGTTGGCGAGGGTGCCTTCCTTCGCGGCGGTGGCGCTGGCCTCTTTGAGCGTGGCGGCTTTTTTCAGGGCGGCAATCTCGCCGCGCAGACGACGCTTGGCGCCCATCAGCTCGAAGCCCTTGGCGATCCAGATGGTCCAGGTGATGATCGAGGCGATGGCCAGGCCGATCATCACGGCTTTAACGATCACGTCGGCGTTCTGGTACATGCCCCATGGCGACAGGTCGTGGGCCATGCCCAGAGTGTTGTCGGCTTCGAGGACTTCCGGCGCGTCGGCGGCGCTGGCCTCTACGGCCTGCACCGGGTCGGTCGCGGGTGCGGCGGCCGGAGCGCTTTGCTCGGTGGCGGCTGGCGCGGCCGGGGCCTGGGCGTCAGCGAATGCGGCGACTGGTGCGAGCATCAGGCTGAGCATCAGGGCAGCCACGGCGCTCCAGGCGCGAGGTCGGTTGGTTGGCGAAGCGGAGTTTTGAATGCGTGTCATGCTGGCCGGACCTGAGATAGAAAAACGGTAATGCTCTTCCAGGCCTCGTGAGGCCGAGAACAAAAGTGGCGTTCATTATTGCAAGTAATTCTTGTTAACAGAAGTAATAGAGTTGCTTTTTTTCCTTCATTGCTAGCCGCTCGTCCCTTGTCGAGGCTAGTCTGTCGCTTTCCGATGGGAGATTTTTGATGTCCGCGCCTTCTGTTTTGATCGCCGGTTGCGGTGATGTCGGCAGCCGTCTGGCCACGCAATTGCTGGCTGTCGGCTTCCAGGTCTATGGCCTGCGCCGTGATATTTCACGTTTGCCGGACGGCGTTATCGGTGTGGCCGGTGACTTGTTCAATGAGGATTGCCCCGAGACGTGGCCGGTGGGCGCTATCGATTACCTGGTGTATAGCGCGGCGGCCACCGATCACGATGAGGCCGGTTATCGCGCGGCGTATGTGCAGGGTTTGCAGCATGTGCTGGGTTGGCTGAACGATTACGGTCAGGAGCCGGAGCGGCTGCTGTTCGTTTCCAGCAGCAGTGTTTACGGGCAGCAGAACGGCGAATGGGTCGATGAAAAATCCGAAACCGTCGCCGCCGGTTATTCCGGTCGGGTGATGCTGGAGGCCGAGCAGGTTGCGCTCAACAGCGGCATTCCCGCGAGCATCGTGCGCCTGACCGGCATTTACGGCCCCGGCCGTGAGTGGCTGCTGACTCAGGTACGTCGTGGTTATCGGGTGGCGATCGATCCGCCGCTGTATGGCAATCGCATCCATGCCGATGACGCGGCGGGGTTGATGGCGTTTCTACTGGAAGCGGCTCGCAAGGGCGGGGCGCTGGATGACATCTATATCGGCGTGGACGATGCGCCAGCGCCGCTGGCCGAAGTGGTGGCGTGGCTGCGTGATTATCTGGGTGTCACCGAATGGTCGGAAGACGAGAGCGTGCGTCGCACCGGCAGCAAGCGTTGCAGCAATGCCCGGGCGAAGGCGCTGGGTTGGGTGCCGAAGTATCCGAGTTATCGCGAGGGGTATGCCGCGATTCTTGAGGGGCGCTGCTGATCTTCAGGCGTAAAAAAGGCGGGAGCAAATGTTTGCTCCCGCCTTTTTTTGTCTCAAGCGCCGATCACTGCTTCTCGAGCAACCACTTGCGTTCACCCGGGGTGAACTGCGGTTGTTCGTCCGCCAGCGCGGTGTTCACGGCCTGCAGGATTTCCAGCTCTTTGCCCTTGCGCACAAAGATCCAGTTATTGCCCTGACCGTTCTGCTGCAACCACATGCTGTCGTTGCCGCTGCTCATCGACGCGCAATCGCCGGCGAGGCACAACGCATAGCGGTCGGCACCCGGCAGGCCGGAGACTTGTCCGTCAGCCTGGAATTGCACGGTGGCGCCTTCGCCCTGGCCGCTGGTGATCGTCCAGTTGCCGCCCAGATAAGCGGAATACAGCGCGCGTTCGAAGCTGGCGCCGATCGGTGCGCCTTCCGGCACCGGAATCTGTGCGCGGTCGAAGACCTGTTCCGGTTCGTTTTCATTGGCGGCTTGTTGCAGTTGACCACCATCACGTTTCAGCTCGCTGGCGGAGCTGCCATAGAAATCGACTTTCCAGGCACCGGACTGTTCGCCGAGCAGGCGACCTTCGACGTTTTCGAAACCGTTGGTGTAGCGGGCCTGACCGGCCTTGGTGTTGACGTCCCACTCCAGGTTCGGGCCGTAAGCCTGAAGCGCTTCGCGCAGGGGGCCGCCCTTGGCAGCGGCATCGATGGCGACCTGATTGATCCAGGTGCCGCTGATGTCACGGTCGGCAGGGTTGCTGGCGCAACCGCCGAGGAAAATGGCGAGCAGCGAGAGAGCAAGCGCTTTGCGCATGGTGGAATCCTTTCAAAACCTTTTCTTTACCGCAGAGCAGTCGGCGCGGTGTATTAGACCGCGCCGTGCGCATTACTCGATGACCAGAATGGCATCCATTTCAACCTGCGAACCCTTTGGCAGGGCTGCCACGCCGATGGCGGCGCGCGCCGGGTACGGCTGGTCGAAGTACTTGCCCATGATCTCGTTGACCTTGGCGAAGTGGCTCAGGTCGGTGAGGAAGATGTTCAGCTTGACGATGTCCTTGAACGAACCGCCGGCGGCTTCGGCCACGGCTTTCAGGTTCTCGAACACCTGGACGGTCTGGGCTTCGAAGCCTTCGACCAGTTCCATGGTTTTTGGATCGAGGGGAATCTGACCCGACATGTAAACGGTGTTACCGGCCTTGATCGCCTGGGAGTAAGTACCGATGGCGGCCGGGGCCTTGTCGCTGGTGATAACGGTCTTGGTCATGTATGACTCCTTGTAATGTTTGAGTTATGCACGCATGCGGGTGATGCGGATCACCCCGGTCAGGGCGCGCAGTTTCTTGATCACGCGGGCCAGGTGCACACGGTCGTGGACGCTGACCACCAACTGGACAACGCTGATGCGGCCATCGCGTTCGTCCATGCTGATTTTCTCGATATTGCCGTCGGCTGCGTTGACGCTGCTGGCCAGCAGGGCGATCAGGCCGCGCTGGTGTTCCAGCTCGACGCGCAGTTCGACGTTGAATTCGCCGGTGACATCCTTGGCCCACGAGAGCTGGATGCATTTTTCCGGGTTGTGGCGGATTTCGCTGATGTTGCGGCAGTTGTCCAGGTGCACGACCATGCCTTTGCCCGCCGACAGGTGACCGACAATCGGGTCGCCCGGGATCGGCGTGCAGCATTTGGCATAACTGAGGACCAAACCTTCGGTGCCGCGAATCGCCAGCGGGCCTTCCGGGCTTGGCAGTTGCTCGCCTTCGCCGAGCAGGCGGCGCGCCACGACGTAGGCCATGCGGTTGCCGAGGCCGATGTCTTCCAGCAAGTCTTCGATCAGTTCGAGGCGGTACTCGGTGAGCATCGCCTTCACGCGTTCGGCCGGAATCTGTTCCAGCGCGCTGTCGAAGCCGTTGAGCACCTTGTTCAGCAGGCGTTCGCCGAGGCTGATGGATTCGGAGCGGCGCTGCAGTTTCAGCGCATGGCGGATGTGTGTGCGCGCCTTGCCGGTGACCACGAAGTTGAGCCACGCCGGGTTCGGCCGCGCGCCGGGGGCGCTGACGATCTCGACCGTGGAGCCGCTTTGCAGCGGTTCGGACAGCGGTGCGAGACGACGGTTGATCCGGCAGGCGATGCAGCTGTTGCCGACGTCGGTGTGTACCGCGTAGGCAAAGTCGACCGCCGTGGAGCCTTTGGGCAGCTCCATGATCCGGCCTTTGGGCGTGAACACGTAAACCTCGTCCGGGAACAGGTCGATCTTTACGCTCTCGATGAATTCCAGCGAGTTGCCGGCGCGTTGCTGCATCTCCAGCACGCCCTTGACCCACTGACGGGCGCGGGCATGGGTGCCTTTCGGCTGCTCGTCGCCGCTGGATTTGTACAGCCAATGGGCGGCGATGCCGTTGTTGGCCATCTCTTCCATTTCGCGGGTGCGGATCTGGATCTCGATCGGTACACCGTGCATGCCGAACAGCGTGGTGTGCAGCGACTGATAGCCGTTGGCCTTGGGGATCGCGATGTAATCCTTGAATCGCCCCGGCAACGGTTTGTACAAATTATGTACGGCACCCAGCACGCGGTAGCAGGTATCGACCTTGTCGACGATGATCCGGAACGCGTAGACGTCCATGATCTCGTTGAAGGCCCGACGCTTGCCGCGCATTTTCTTGTAGATGCCGTAGAGGTGTTTCTGGCGACCGCTGACTTCACCCTGGATGCCGTCGATGGCGAGGCAGTGGCCAAGGGACTCTTCGATCTTGTTGACGATTTCCTTGCGGTTGCCCCGGGCGCGTTTGACGGCCTGGTAGATCCGCGCGGAACGCATCGGATGCATCGCCTTGAAGCCGAGGTCTTCGAATTCGATGCGGATCGCGTGCATGCCCAAGCGGTTGGCGATGGGGGCGTAGATCTCGAGGGTTTCCTTGGCGATACGCCGGCGTTTTTCGCCGGACAGCACTTCCAGCGTACGCATGTTGTGCAGACGGTCGGCGAGCTTGACCAGGATCACGCGAATGTCGCGCGCCATGGCCATGGCCATCTTCTGGAAGTTTTCCGCCTGGGCTTCAGCCTTGGTTTCGAAGTTCATCTGGGTCAGTTTGCTGACCCCGTCGACCAGTTCGGCCACGGTTTCACCGAACTGCGCTTGCAGCGCTTCCTTGGCGATACCGGTGTCTTCGATCACGTCATGCAGCATCGCGGCCATCAGGCTCTGATGGTCCATGTGCATGTCGGCAAGAATATTGGCCACGGCAAGAGGATGCGTGACGTACGCCTCGCCGCTACGGCGGCGTTGGCCGTCGTGGGCTTGTTCGGCGTAGAAATACGCTCGGCGGACCAGGTTGACCTGGTCATTGCCGAGGTAGGTCGATAAGCGATCGGCGAGGGCGTCTATGCTCGGCATGATGTCTCCTGCCGTAGGCTGTGATCCCGCGCCGTGCTACGTCGACCAGGCATAGGCTTAGACGGCCTCGTTGGACTCGTCCTCGAACGCAGCGAAGACAGGGTCTTCGTGAACGATTTCCTGCTCGGCGATGAACTCGTAGCTCATCAGGCCTTCAGCGATTTCACGCAGCGCAACTACGGTCGGTTTGTCGTTTTCCCACTGAACCAGGGGCTCTTTGCCGCCGGTGGCCAGTTGACGGGCACGCTTGGTAGAGAGCATGACCAGCTCAAAGCGGTTTTCCACGTGTTCTAGGCAGTCTTCAACGGTTACGCGGGCCATGGTATTCCTCGGAGCGAATGCAATATGCGCGCTGCCCGGTTGGGCGAGCGGACTCAACAGTTTAAAAAATCACCAGCGATTAGGGAAGCGCTGATTTTTTGACCAGACTCTTCAACGCGCTGCAAGTGCCAATGTAAAGCCCTTGCAGCGGTTTTGGGAAGTGCTGTTTCAGCCCAGCAATTCAGCCAGCAATTTGCCGAAACGCACCTGTTGGCGTTTCTGTTGCAGCTGATTGGCGCGGAAAATCGCTTTCAGATCGTCCAGCGCGTGGGCGAAATCGTCATTGATGATCAGGTAGTCGTACTCGACGTAGTGGCTCATCTCGCTGACCGCTTCACGCATCCGGCCGTCGATGATCTCGTCGCTGTCCTGGCCACGGTTGGTCAGGCGTTGGTGCAGGGCCTGCAGCGATGGCGGCAGGATGAAGATCGAACGGGCCTGCGGCATCAGCTTTCGCACTTGCTCGGCGCCTTGCCAGTCGATCTCGAGAATCAGGTCGTGACCTTCGTCCAGGGTCTGCTGCAGGCGGCTTTGTGAGGTGCCGTAGAAGTTGCCGAAGACTTCGGCGCGTTCCAGGAAGTCGCCGTGCTCGCCCATCTTCACGAACTCTTCGCGGGTTACGAAGTGATAGTTCACGCCGTCCACTTCGCCCGGGCGCATGGCGCGGGTGGTGTGGGAAATCGAGACGCGGATTTCCGGGTTGGCGTCGGTCAGGGCCTTGACCAGGCTGCTCTTGCCCGCGCCTGAAGGGGCGGAAATGATGTACAGGGTGCCGGTGCTGTGGGTCATGTCGGGGGTAGCCTTACTCAATATTCTGCACTTGTTCGCGCATCTGCTCGATCAACACCTTGAGGTTGACCGCCGCCTGGGTGCTGCGCGGGTCGAAGGCCTTGGAGCCCAGTGTGTTGGCTTCGCGGTTGAGCTCCTGCATCAGGAAGTCCAGGCGCCGGCCGGCGGCACCGCCGGACTTGAGCACCCGGCGAACTTCGATGATGTGGGTGCTCAGGCGATCCAGTTCTTCGGCCACGTCGCTCTTTTGTGCGAGCATGACCATTTCCTGTTCCAGACGCTGCGGGTCCATCTCGGCCTTCATGTCGGCGAAACGGTCGAGGACTTTCTGGCGCTGGGTGGCGAGCATCTGCGGAACCAGTTCGCGCAGGGTCACCACGTCTTCCTCGATGGAGGTCAGGCGGTCGTTGATCAGGCGGGCCAGCTCCGCGCCTTCGCGCTCGCGGCCGGCCTTGAGGTCTTTCAGGCCTTGATTGAACAGAGCCAGCGCCTCGGCGTTCAACGCCTGCGGGTCGGTGGCGTCGGCGACCAGTACGCCCGGCCAGGCCAGCACTTCCAGCGGGTTCAGCGCGGCCGGGTTCTTGATCAGGCCGGCAACGGTTTCGGCCGCGGCGACCAGTTGCGCGGCGCGCTCGCGATCCACTTGCAGCGGCTTGCCGGTGCTTTCCTCGGTGAAACGCAGGGTGCATTCCAGTTTGCCGCGCGACAGGCCCTGGCGCAGGGCTTCGCGGACGGCGCCTTCGAGGTCGCGAAACGACTCCGGCAGGCGCAGGTGGGGTTCCAGGTAGCGGCTGTTGACCGAGCGCAGTTCCCAGCTCAGGGTGCCCTGAACGCCGGCTTTTTCGACGCGGGCGAAGGCGGTCATGCTGTGCACCATGGGGTGACCTCGCGATACAGATCGGCGCGAATGGAAGCTCCGCAGCTCGATATCAATGAATTTAAGCCGACTGGCAGCAAAGGCGCAGGATTGTAGCGCAGTGCGGCAGATGCGCCCAAACACACGGTGTGACAAAGGGCTGCAGGCCGTCGGCGAAGCGCGTTTCAGGGCCTTCGGTCGTCGGCCGGATTTTTTAACGAGTGCCCAGGCGCGGTGCGCGGCTCTATAATGCTCCGCAGTTTTCCGTCCCCAGTACAGGTATCTCCTATGAAACGTCCAAGTGGTCGCGCTGCCGATCAGCTCCGCTCGATCCGCATTACCCGCAACTACACCAAACACGCCGAGGGATCCGTACTGGTCGAATTCGGTGATACCAAAGTCATCTGCACCGTCAGCGTCGAAAACGGCGTGCCGCGTTTCCTTAAAGGCCAGGGCCAGGGTTGGCTGACCGCCGAATACGGCATGCTGCCGCGCGCCACTGGCGAGCGTAACCAGCGTGAAGCCAGCCGTGGCAAGCAGGGTGGTCGTACCCTGGAAATCCAGCGCCTGATCGGCCGTTCCCTGCGCGCTGCGCTGGACATGTCCAAGCTGGGCGACGTCACCCTGTACGTCGACTGCGACGTGATCCAGGCCGATGGCGGTACCCGCACCGCGTCGATCACCGGCGCCATGGTTGCGCTGGTCGATGCACTGAAAGTGATCAAGAAGCGCGGCGGCCTGAAAGGCGGCGACCCGCTCAAGCAAATGATTGGCGCCGTTTCCGTGGGCATGTACCAGGGCGAGCCGGTGCTGGATCTGGACTATCTTGAAGATTCCGCCGCCGAGACCGACCTCAACGTGGTGATGACCAGCACCGGTGGTTTCATCGAAGTGCAGGGCACTGCCGAAGGCGCCCCGTTCCAGCCTGAAGAGCTGAACGCGATGCTGGAACTGGCGAAGAAAGGCATGAACGAAATCTTCGAACTGCAAAAGGCTGCACTGGCCGACTGAGCAGGTTCGTAACCCGCAAGGAGGACGCAATGAGTGATGAGCAAGAGTTGCTGCCCAAACCGAGCCAGGAGGTTCGCCAATGGGCCATGTTTTGTCACTTGTCCGCCTTGCTGGGGATCTGGATTCCGTTCGGCACGCTGATCGGGCCGCTGGTTCTGTGGCAGATGAAGCGCGAGACCGATCCGTTCATCGACGCCCAGGGCAAGGAAGCGCTGAATTTTCAGATCACTGTGGCGATCGCTTCGATGATCTGCTTCGTGCTGATGCTGTTGCTCATCGGGTTCGTGCTGTTTGGCCTGCTGGCCATCGCGGCGCTGGTGTTGACGATTATCGGCGGGGTGAAAGCCAACGAAGGTTTCCCGTACCGTTATCCGTTCACCTGGCGGTTGATCAAATAACGAACGATCGCCCACAAAAAAACCGACAGTGATGTCGGTTTTTTTGTGTCTGCGAAAGGCCGCTTAGATGGTCAGCGTCCAGTCGTAGTCGACGATCAGCGGCGCATGCTGCGAGAACCGTGGCTGACGTGGCAGGCGTGCGCTGCGCACGAAGCGCCGCAGCCCTGGAGTCAGGATCTGGTAGTCGAAGCGCCAGCCCAGATTCAGCATCTCGGCCTGTTCGTTGTCCGGCCACCAGCTGTACTGGTCGCCTTCGCGGCTGACTTCGCGCAGGGCATCTACGTAGCCCATGTTGCCGACAATCTCGTCCATCCAGGCGCGTTCCGGCGCCAGGAAGCCCGGTGATTGCTGGCTGTCGCGCCAGTTTTTGATGTCGAGCTTCTGCTGCGCGACGTACAGCGAGCCACAATAAATGTACTCGCGACGTTTGCGCCGCTGTTTGTCCAGGTACTTGCCGAAGTCGTCCATGAGCTTGAACTTCTGGTTCAAGTCCTCATCGCCGTTCATCCCCGAAGGAAGCAGCAAGGTGGCAATACTGACTTTGTCGAAATCTGCTTGCAGGTAGCGCCCGTAGCGGTCGGCCGTCTCGAAACCGAGACCGCTGATGACAGCCTTCGGTTGCAACCGCGAATACAAAGCCACGCCGCCTTGGGCAGGGACTTCAGCATCGCAGGCATAAAGGAAGTAGCCATCCAGTTGGAAGGCTGGGTCGTCCAGTTCAAAGGCGGAGGCACGGGTGTCCTGCAGGCAGATGACGTCGGCATTCTGTGCCTGCAGCCAACTGAGCAAACCGCGCTCGACTGCAGCCTGAATACCATTGACGTTCACACTGATGATCCGCATAAATGGCCCCAAAAATCGCGTGCGTGTATGATACACGGCGTCAAGCTAATTAGCTAAATCCGTGGTATTTGGGGTTTTTTTCATGCAAGCGTATCAGCGCGATTTCATTCGTTTTGCCATCGATCGCGGCGTTTTGCGCTTCGGTGAGTTCACCCTGAAGTCCGGGCGCACCAGTCCTTACTTCTTCAATGCCGGCCTGTTCAACTCGGGTTCCGCGCTGGCGCAGCTGGGGCGTTTCTACGCCGCAGCCATCGCCGAGAGCGGCATTCCGTTCGACGTGCTGTTCGGCCCGGCCTACAAAGGCATCCCGCTGGCGGCAACCACTGCCGTGGCGCTGGCCGAACACCACAACCGTGATCTGCCATGGTGCTTCAACCGCAAGGAAGCCAAGGCCCACGGCGAAGGCGGCAGCCTGGTCGGCGCACCGCTGACCGGTGAAGTGCTGATCATTGACGACGTGATCACTGCCGGCACCGCGATCCGTGAAGTGATGCAGATCATCGCTTCCCAGGACGGCGCCAAGGCCGCCGGTGTGCTGATCGCCCTGAACCGTCAGGAGCGCGGCAACGGCGAGCTGTCGGCGATTCAGGAAGTCGAGCGTGATTTCGGTATCCCGGTCATCAGCATCGTGTCGCTGAACCAGGTGCTGGAATTCCTGGCTGACGATCCGCAGCTCAAGCAGCACCTGCCAGCCGTTGAAGCATACCGCGCCCAGTTCGGCGTCTGATCGCAGCTTCAGGCAAAAAAAGACCCCGCTCAGCCAGGCTGAGCGGGGTCTTTTTGTTTGCGCGAGCGCTTATGGACGCTTGCGATTGCTGATCAGCGTACCCACACCGGTGTCGGTGAAGATTTCCAGCAGGATCGCGTTCGGCACGCGACCGTCGATGATCAGCGAACTGCCAACGCCGCCCTGTACCGCTTCCAGCGCGCAGCGGATCTTCGGCAGCATGCCGCCGTAGATGGTGCCGTCGGCGATCAGGTCGTCGACCTGCTGGGTGCTCAGGCCGGTCAGTACGGTGCCCGACTTGTCCATCAGGCCGGCGATGTTGGTCAGCAGCATCAGCTTCTCGGCTTTCAGCGCTTCAGCAACCTTGCCGGCCACCAGGTCCGCGTTGATGTTGTACGACTCGCCGTTTTCACCCACACCGATCGGTGCGATCACCGGGATGAAGTTGCCTTTGACCAGCAGGTTCAGCAGTTCGGTGTTGATTCCGACCACTTCGCCCACATGGCCGATGTCGATGATTTCCGGCTGGGTCATCTCCGGGGTCTGGCGGGTGACGGTGAGCTTCTTCGCGCGAATCAGCCCGGCGTCTTTACCGGTCAGGCCGATGGCGCTGCCGCCGTGACGGTTGATCAGGTTGACGATGCTTTTGTTGACCTGGCCGCCGAGGACCATTTCCACCACGTCCATGGTCGCGGCATCGGTGACGCGCATGCCGTCGACGAAATGGCTTTCGATCGACAGGCGTTTGAGCAGATCACCGATCTGCGGGCCACCGCCGTGCACGACCACCGGGTTGATGCCCACGGCCTTCATCAGCACGATGTCGCGGGCGAAGCCGGTTTTCAGCTCCTCGCTTTCCATCGCGTTGCCGCCGTATTTGATCACCAGGGTCTTGCCGACGTATCGGCGGATGTAAGGCAGCGCTTCGGACAGGACCTTGGCAGTGTTGGCGGCGGCATCGCGTTCGAGGGTCATTCAGGGCTCCGGGTGAATCAGCAATCAGAACGGTAGTTGGAGATCAGGTGCAACGCGTTTCAGTTGGGCATGGAACACAGCCTTGATGCGCTGCAGTTCCGCCTCGTCATCGGCCTCGAAGCGCAGCACCAGCACCGGTGTGGTGTTGGACGCGCGCACCAGGCCCCAGCCTTTGGCGTAGTCGACCCGCACGCCGTCAATGGTGGTCAGGTCGGCGCCTGGGCCCCACTGCGCATCGTGCAGTGCATCAATGATGCTGAATTTGCTCTCTTCGGTCACATGGATATTGATTTCCGGCGTGGAAATATCGTTCGGGAAGGTCGCGAACAGCTCCTCGGCCGAAGATTTTTCCTTGCTGAGGATTTCCAGCAGCCGTGCGGCGCTGTAAATGCCGTCGTCGAAACCGAACCAGCGTTCCTTGAAGAAAATGTGCCCGCTCATTTCGCCGGCCAGCAGTGCGCCGGACTGTTTCATTTTCTTTTTGATCAACGAGTGACCGGTCTTCCACATTAGCGGCCGACCGCCATATTCCTTGATCAGCGGGATCAGGCGACGGGTGCATTTGACGTCGAAGATGATCTCCGCGTCCGGGTTGCGCGCCACCACGTCACGGGCGAACAGCATCAGCAGACGGTCCGGAAAGACGATGGTGCCGGTGTTGGTCACCACACCGACGCGGTCGCCGTCACCGTCAAAGGCCAGGCCGATGTCAGCTTGGGTTTCCTTGACCTTGGCGATCAGGTCGACGAGGTTCTCAGGCTTGCCCGGATCCGGGTGATGGTTCGGGAAGTTGCCGTCGACTTCGCAGAACAGCGGGATGACTTCGCAGTTCAGCGCTTCGATCAATTGCGGGGCGATCACGCCGGCCGCGCCGTTGCCGCAATCCACCACGACTTTCAGGCGGCGGGCCAGTTTGATGTCCTGGACGATTTCGGTGGTGTAGCGGTCGAGAATCTCGACCTGGGTCACGCTGCCCGTGCCGCTGCTCAGATTGCCGGTCTTGATGCGTTCATGCAGGACCTGAATCTGTTCGTTGGCGAGGGTGTCGCCGGCGATCACGATCTTGAAGCCGTTGTAGTTCGACGGGTTGTGGCTGCCGGTGAGCATCACGCCGGATTTGCCGGCCAGCACATTGGCGGCGTAGTAGAGCGCCGGGGTCGGCACCAGGCCGACGTCGCTGACGTGGCAGCCGCTTTCGGCGATACCGCGGATCAGTTCGGCAACCAGTTCCGGGCCGGACAGGCGGCCGTCACGACCGACGGACACGTTCGGCTCGCCCTGGGCCAAGCTCTGGGAGCCGATGGCGCGGCCGATCCAGTAGGCGGTTTCGGCATTTAGGAATTCCGGCACGGTGCCGCGAATGTCGTAGGCGCGGAAGATGCTGTCGGGAAGCTTCGGGGCGACTTGGGCGGGGGTGCTCATCTGCAAAAATGCTCCATCTCGAAAGTGGCTGGACACACCGACGATTCATTCGACGGCAAGCTCAAACTGAAGGGTATGACGGCGGTTTTCACAGAGAGTTCGTGGTGTGAAAGGGCCATGACGCCTTGTACGGCGTGGCTTTGGCCTGTCAATGCCTTGATTTTCAGCGGTAAAGCTTGCAGATGATTCTGCGTATTTTTATGGCGAAGGAGCAGGCTCCCTCGCTATAAAGCCAATCACTTGGTGCCGGAATGGCCGAAACCGCCAGCGCCGCGTTCGGTTTCGACGAACTCTTCAACCATTTCGAAGTGCGCCTGAACCACCGGGACCAGCACCAGCTGCGCCAGGCGCTCGCCGACCGGCATGGTGAATTCGGTCTGGCCACGGTTCCAGCAGGAGACCATCAGCGGGCCCTGGTAGTCGGAGTCGATCAGGCCGACCAGATTGCCCAGCACGATGCCGTGCTTATGGCCCATGCCCGAGCGCGGCAGGATCAGCGCTGCGAGGTTCGGATCGCCGATGTAGACCGACAGACCGGTCGGAATCAGCACGGTTTCACCCGGTTTGATCACGATGTCCTCTTGCAGCATGGCGCGCAGGTCGAGGCCGGCGGAGCCCGGTGTGGCGTATTGCGGCAGCGGGAATTCGGTACCGATGCGTGGGTCGAGGATCTTGGCTTGCAAAGCGTGCATGTAAATTAAACCTGGTTCAGACGTTCGGCGATAAAAGTGACCAGTTGGCGAGCGATCTTGCTCTTGCTGGTCTGGGCGAAAACCGTGGCGTGCAGCGCACGGTCGATGACGCTGCAGGCGTTTTCTTCGCTGTTGAAACCGATGCTCGGGTTGGCGACGTCGTTGGCGACGATCAGATCGAGATTCTTGTCCTTCAGCTTGCGTGCAGCGTAGTCGAGCAGGTGTTCGGTCTCGGCGGCGAAGCCGACACTGAACGGACGGTCGGGACGGGTCGCGATGGTGGCCAGGATGTCCGGATTGCGCACCATTTGCAGGACGAAGCCGTCGCCGCTCGTAGGGTCTTTCTTCAATTTTTGCGGGGCGACGACTTCCGGACGGTAGTCCGCAACCGCCGCCGAGGCGATAAAGATGTCGCAAGGGATCGCGGCTTCACACGCGGCGAGCATGTCGCGGGCGCTGACCACGTCGATCCGGGTGACGCGATCCGGCGTCGGCAAATGCACCGGGCCGCTGATCAGCGTGACGCGGGCGCCGGCTTCCACCGCCGCTTCCGCCAGGGCGAAACCCATTTTGCCGGAGCTGTGGTTGGTGATGTAGCGCACCGGGTCGATGTTTTCCTGGGTCGGGCCGGCGGTGATGACCACGTGCTTGCCGGTCAGCGCCTGACGCTGGAAGCAGTCCGCCGCGAGCTGGGCCAGATCGGTGGCTTCCATCATGCGGCCCATGCCGACGTCGCCGCAGGCCTGGCTGCCGGAGGCCGGGCCGAAGGTCTTCAGGCCACGGCTTTCAAGGAGTTGCAGGTTGGCCTGGGTCGCCGGGTCGCGCCACATGGCCTGGTTCATGGCCGGGGCGACCGCGACGATGGCGTCGGTGGCCAGCACCAGCGTGGTCAGCAGGTCGTTGGCAATGCCTTGGGCCAGACGGGCCAACAAGTCGGCGGTCGCCGGGGCGATCAGCACCAGATCGGCCCATTTGGCCAGTTCGATGTGGCCCATTGCGGCTTCAGCAGCCGGGTCGAGCAAGTCCAGGTGAACCGGGTGGCCGGACAGGGCCTGCATGGTCAGCGGGGTGATGAATTCGCTGCCGCCGCGGGTCATGACCACGCGCACTTCGGCGCCCTGGTCGATCAGGCGGCGCACAAGGTCGGCGCTCTTGTAGGCAGCAATGCCGCCGCCGACGCCCAGAACGATGCGTTTCCGATACAGCCGCTGCATAGGTCTGCCTTTACATTTCGTTGGTGACATACGTGGCGAAACCCCCTCCCCAGAGTGAATTCGCCCGCAAAAAAGATGGGCTACGATATCACAGCGACCGCTACGGAACAGCGGCGCCCACAGACAAGGAAGGTGTATGAGTATTCGCGATTGGCCGGCGGCTGAAAGGCCGCGGGAGAAGCTGTTGGAACAGGGCTCGGGAAGTCTTTCCGATGCCGAATTGCTGGCGATTTTTCTGCGCACGGGTGTATCCGGCAAAAGCGCGGTGGATGTCGCGAGACACCTGTTGGGTCAGTTCGGCAGCTTGCGAGCCTTGCTTGAGGCCGATCTCGCAACGTTCAGTGAGCAATTGGGCCTGGGCCCGGCGAAGTTCGCCCAATTGCAGGCCGTGCTGGAAATGGGCCGGCGACACCTGGCCGAGCGCATGCGCCAGAAAACGGCGCTGGAAAACCCGCAGGTCGTACGTGATTACCTCAAAGCCATGCTGCGCCACGAACCGCACGAGGTGTTCGGTTGCCTGTTTCTCGACTCCAAACATCAGGTGCTGACCTTCGAGACGCTGTTTCGCGGCTCGATCGACAACACCGCCGTGCATCCCCGGGAAGTCGTGAAACGTTCCCTGGCCAACAACGCGGCGGCGGTGATCCTGTGCCACAACCATCCGTCGGGGAACAGCGATCCGAGTCAGGCTGATCGATTATTGACCAAGCGTTTGCAGAAGGCTTTGGAGCTGATCGACGTGCGGGTGCTGGATCACTTCATCGTTGGCGATGGCGAACCGTTGTCGATGGCGGAGTGTGGCTGGATGTAGATCCGAGGGGAGAATGCAAAACCCTGTGGGAGCTGGCTTGCCAGCGATGACGGCGGCACATTCAGCACAATGTTGGCTGTCAGTCCGCTATCGCTGGCAAGCCAGCTCCAACAGGTTTTGTGTTGTGGCGGGTTATTTGAGGGTGACTTTGGAATAGTCTTGCCGACCGAACGGGGAGACCGAGTAACCCTGAACGTCCTTACGCGTCAGCGCATACGCCGTAGGATGCGCCAGCGGCAGCCACAACGCCTGCTGCTGGATCTGCGCCTGTGCCTGTTCGTAGAGCTTGGTGCGTACGCCTTGCTCGCTGGTGGTCTTGCCGGCGCTGATCAGTTTGTCCAGATCGGCATTGCAATAGCGGGCGAAGTTGGTGCCGGACTTCACCGCCGCGCAGGAAAACTGCGGGGTCAGGAAGTTGTCCGGGTCGCCGTTGTCGCCAGCCCAGCCCATGAACAGCAGGTCATGTTCGCCAGCCTTGGCGCGACGAATCAGCTCGCCCCATTCGATCACGCGGATTTCTGCCTGAATGCCGATTTCCGCCAGATCCGATTGCAGCAGTTGTGCGCCGAGGCTCGGATTCGGGTTCAGCAGGCTGCCGGACGGGCGGGTCCAGATGGTGGTCTGGAAACCGTCCTTCAATCCGGCCTTGGCCAGCAGGGCCTTGGCCTTGTTCACGTCGTGGGCGTAACCCGGCAGGTTCTTCGCGTAGCTCCAGGTGTTCGGCGGATATGGACCGTTGGCGGCTTCGGCGGTGTCTTCGAATACAGCCTTGAGGTAGTTGGCCTTGTCGAACGCGAGGTTGATCGCCTGGCGCACTTCCGGTTTGTCCAGCGGCGGATGCTGGCTGTTGATGCCAACGAATGCGGTCATGAACGCGTCAGTTTTTTCGACTTTCAGCGTCGGCTCCTGCTTCGCGGCCTGTACGTCCAGCGGTTTTGGCGACAGGGCAATCTGGCACTCGTTGCGCCGCAGCTTTTGCAGGCGCACGTTGGCGTCCGGAGTGATGGCGAAAATCAGTGGGTCCACCGCAGGCTTGCCACGGAAGTAGTCCGGGTTGGCCTTGTAGCGGATCGAGGCGTCTTTCTGGAACCGGGTGAACACGAACGGACCGGTGCCGACCGGCTGGCTGTTGAGCTTGTCGGTGGCATCGGCCTTCAGCAGCTTGTCGGCGTATTCAGCAGAATAAATGGAGGCGAAACCCATGCTCAGGGTCGCGAGGAACGTCGAGTCCGGGTGGTCGAGGGTGAAACGCACGGTCAGCGGATCCAGCGCGTCGATCTTCTTGATCAGGCTCGGCAGCTGCATCGACTGGGCGTGTGGGAAGCCGCTCTGGGCGACTTTGTGCCACGGGTTGGCCGGGTCGAGCATGCGGTCGAAGCTGAATTTGACGTCTTCGGCAGTCAGTTCGCGGGTCGGCTTGAAGTAGTCGGTGCTGTGGAACTTCACCTGCGGGTGCAGCTTGAACACGTAGGTAAGGCCGTCAGTGCTGACTTCCCAGCTGTCGGCCAGGCTAGGGACGACCTTGCCGCTGGCGGTGTCAAAGTCCACCAGGCGATTCATCAGCACGTCCGCCGAGGCGTTGGTGGTGGTCAACGAGTTGTATTGCACCACGTCGAACCCTTCGGGGCTGGCCTCGGTGCAGACGCTCAGGGCGGCGGCCTGGGCCAGTGGACTCAGTAACAGCGGGGCGAAGAGCAGGGGGAGGGCAGCGAGGCGCATGGTCGGCTTCCTTTACAGATCGAAGGCCCATCTGCAAGTGCAGTCTGGAAAAGGCCTACCCTAGTGGTCGCGATTGCAAATGACTATCCCCTTTTTGCATTTTCGGGGCTGCGCGGTGGAGGATTTGTCGGAAGAGACGATGGGAAAAGTCTCGATCGCGGGTATGATCGGTTTTCTTCGACGAATGGTAAAAATTGCCGGCGGCCTTTGTCCAAGGCGCTTGCGGCCGGGAAAAGCGGCTTTTTAGCCATTCTTTGCACACGGAAAGTTGTTGCTCCGTGGTCTTTCTGGTATAAAGCAGCGCTCTTTTCTAGGGGCCCGGTTCCTTCGCTTGTAGGTGTAGCCGGTAAGACCTCTAAAGAATCGCGGCGCCTGGCGCCACAATGACTAGAGATTAAGCGGCCAACCCATGCCGGGTTGGGCATGTGGTTTTAGAGGGCTGAGGCATGTCTAGAGTATGTCAAGTTACCGGTAAGGGTCCGGTGACTGGGAACAACATTTCCCACGCAAACAACAAAACCCGTCGTCGTTTCCTGCCGAACCTGCAGCATCACCGCTTCTGGGTTGAAGAAGAGAAACGTTTCGTACGCCTGCGCGTTTCCGCCAAAGGCATGCGTATCATCGACAAGCGTGGCATCAGCGTTGTGCTGGCCGAGCTGCGTCGCGACGGCAAGGTTTAAGGGAGCTAATCATGCGTGAATTGATTCGTTTGATCTCGAGCGCCGGTACTGGTCACTTCTACACTACCGACAAGAACAAGCGTACTACCCCGGACAAAATCGAGATCAAGAAATATGATCCGGTTGTTCGCAAGCACGTGATCTACAAGGAAGGCAAAATCAAGTAATTGATTTTTCCCGGCTTACGAAAAAGGCCCGTATCTCACGATACGGGCCTTTTTTGTTGTCCGGCAATTGTGGTGGCCGGTGGGATCGCGACAAAAAAGGCCTGCATCTCGCGATGCAGGCCTTCGAAAGGTAAGCCTTTCAGTGGCGCCAATTATTCGTGGATCTGAAACGACAGGATCTTGCCCTCGTTGCAGATGAAGATGTCTACGGTCCTATACCTGGCCCGGAGGTTATCTGGCCCTTGAATTGGCCCGTTGGCGGTGAAACCGGTCAGTTCGTTGATATAGGCCTTTACGGTCTCTACATACGGGGTGCCGATCAAGTGGTGAATCTTGTTGAAAGCTTCTATTTTGGTCATGCCGCATTTCCTTATACGTGACGGGAATGTCCTTATGGACGACCCGATTTTCAACCCGTCAGCATTCGGTCGTGCGTTACATAGTTATTTTTCTTCGAAGATCACGTAGATCTTGCGGCAAGCCTCCAGCACTTCCCAGGTGCCACGAAAGCCGGCCGGAATCACAAAGCGGTCGCCGACACGCAGGGTCTTGGCATTGCCTTCACTGTCACGCAGCACCGATACGCCCTGCAGGATTTCGCAGTATTCGTGCTCGGTGTAATTCACCGTCCACTGACCTACCGCACCTTCCCACACGCCGACACCCATTTGCCCGCAAGGGCTGTCGTACTGATTGAACACCGCTTGCTCGGGATCACCCTTGAGCACTTTGGCCGTGTCCGGGCGATAGCGTTCGGCTTCGGTTGTGGTCAGGCTGATGTCGACGACGTTCTGGATGTTCATTGTTGTTTTCTCCCGTGATGACGGCGCGATGGCGTGAAAGGGCCAAAGTCTATGTTGATTAAATTGAACGCCGCAAGGCCGTATGGCGAGCTTATGTCAAATATATTGAAACAACCCCGGTCGCTGGTTTAGGGTGGCGGATGCCTTGGGCCGAAAAGCAGGCTGGCCGGGCAGTATTCCTGAGGACGACCGCGACGATCGCGGCGCTCGTATTGAACAAGAGGAGGACACTCGAATGACCACCCTGACTCGTGCCGACTGGGAACAACGCGCCCGCGACCTGAAGATCGAAGGCCGCGCCTACCTTAATGGCGAGTACACCGATGCCGTCTCCGGCGAGACCTTCGAGTGCATCAGTCCGGTCGATGGCCGTCTGCTGGGCAAGATTGCCAGCTGTGACGCCGCCGACGCTCAGCGCGCCGTGGAAAACGCCCGCGCCACGTTCAATTCCGGCGTCTGGTCGCGCCTGGCGCCGACCAAACGCAAAGCCACCATGATCCGTTTCGCCGGCCTGCTCAAGCAGCACGCCGAAGAACTGGCCCTGCTCGAAACCCTCGACATGGGCAAGCCGATCAGCGATTCGCTGTACATCGACGTGCCGGGCGCTGCGCAAGCCCTGAGCTGGAGCGGTGAGGCGATCGACAAGATCTACGACGAAGTCGCCGCTACGCCGCACGATCAACTGGGTCTGGTGACCCGTGAGCCAGTGGGCGTAGTTGGCGCTATCGTGCCGTGGAACTTCCCGCTGATGATGGCCTGCTGGAAACTCGGCCCGGCCCTGTCGACCGGCAACTCGGTGATCCTCAAGCCGTCGGAAAAATCCCCGCTGACCGCCATCCGCATTGCCGAACTGGCCGTTGAAGCCGGCATTCCGAAAGGCGTGCTGAACGTACTGCCAGGTTACGGCCACACCGTCGGCAAGGCGCTGGCGCTGCACAATGATGTCGACACCCTGGTGTTCACCGGTTCGACCAAGATCGCCAAGCAACTGATGATCTATTCCGGCGAATCGAACATGAAGCGCGTCTGGCTGGAAGCCGGCGGCAAGAGCCCGAACATCGTGTTTGCCGATGCTCCGGATCTGCGAGCCGCCGCCGAATCCGCCGCCAGCGCCATCGCCTTCAACCAGGGCGAAGTCTGCACCGCCGGTTCGCGTCTGCTGGTCGAGCGTTCGATCAAGGACAAGTTCCTGCCGATGGTGATCGAGGCGCTGAAAACCTGGAAGCCTGGCAACCCGCTGGATCCGGCCACCAACGTTGGCGCGCTGGTCGATACCCAACAGATGAACACCGTGCTTTCCTACATCGAGTCGGGACACACCGACGGCGCCAAACTGGTGGCCGGCGGCAAGCGCATTCTTCAGGAAACCGGTGGCACCTACGTCGAGCCGACGATTTTCGACGGCGTGAGCAACGCGATGAAGATTGCCCAGGAAGAGATCTTCGGCCCGGTGCTGTCGGTCATTGCGTTCGATACCGCTGAAGAAGCGATCAACATCGCCAACGACACGCCTTACGGCTTGGCGGCAGCGGTCTGGACTCAGGACATTTCCAAGGCGCACCTGACCGCCAAGGCCCTGCGTGCCGGCAGTGTGTGGGTCAACCAGTACGACGGCGGCGACATGACCGCACCGTTCGGCGGCTTCAAGCAGTCGGGCAACGGTCGCGACAAGTCGCTGCACGCCTTCGACAAATACACCGAGCTGAAGGCGACCTGGATCAAGCTGTAAATCGCTGAGGGAGCCTGCCGAGGTGGGCTCCCGAACGATACAAAGATCCCTGTGGGAGCGAGCTTGCTCGCGAAAGCGGTGTATCAGTCAGCACATTTGCTGAATGTGAAACCGTTATCGCGAGCAAGCTCGCTCCCACAGTGTTTTGTGGTGCACATAAAAATTATCCACAGGAGCGTGGACCATGCGTTGGGCGACGTATTTCGCCGTGTTGGCGTCTGTCTTGAGTGTTGGCCTGGCCCTCGGTGTCAGCATGCCGCTGGTGTCGTTGCGCCTGGAAGGTTGGGGCTACGGCTCGTTCGCCATTGGCGTGATGGCGGCGATGCCGGCCATTGGCGTGTTGCTGGGGGCGAAGATTTCCAGTCATCTGGCGGCGCGTTTCGGCACGGCGAACCTGATGCGCCTGTGCCTGTGGGCCGGGGCACTGTCCATCGGTCTGCTGGCGCTGCTGCCGAGCTACCCGATCTGGCTGGTGCTGCGGCTGATGATCGGGGTGATCCTGACCATCGTGTTCATCCTCGGCGAGAGCTGGATCAATCAACTGGTGGTCGAGCACTGGCGCGGTCGATTGGTGGCGCTGTATGGCAGCAGTTATGCGTTGAGCCAACTGTCTGGTCCGTTGCTGTTGGGCGCACTGGGCACCGATCACGATTACGGTTTCTGGGTGGGTGTCGGTCTGCTGATCGCTTCGCCGTTTCTGCTGCTGGGTCGCAGCGGCGCGCCAAGCAGCGAGGCCAGCAGCGTGACCTTCGGCGATTTGTGGGGCTTTGCGCGCGAACTGCCGGCCATCGCCTGGGCGGTGTCGCTGTTCGCCGCGTTCGAAGCGATGATCCTGACGTTGTTGCCGGTGTATTGCCTGCAACAGGGCTTCACCGCCGAAATTGCGCTGGCGATGGTCAGCACCGTGGTGGTGGGCGATGCGCTGCTGCAATTGCCCATCGGTGCGCTGGCCGACTACCTGTCGCGGCGGACTTTGTTCACCGGCTGCGCTGTGGTGTTGATGCTGTCGAGTCTGGCGATCCCGATGTTGCTGGACACCTTGCTGATCTGGCCGCTGTGGGTGCTGTTCGGCGCCAGTGCCGGTGGCTTGTTTACGCTTTCGCTGATTTTGATCGGCGAGCGCTACCGCGACGATGCGCTGGTGCGGGCAAATGCGCATGTTGCTCAGCTGTGGGGTGTCGGTTGTCTGATCGGGCCGTTGATGGCGGGGGCTGGCAGTCAGTGGATCAGCGGGCACGCATTGCCGTGGCTGATGGCGGCCGGGGCGTTCGGGCTGGTGATTCTGCTGTCGCGGCAAGGGGCGTTCGGCAAGGTGCCGGAACCCGCCTGATATGCCGGCTGGAGCGGGCTGTTACAGCATCCGCTCCAGTCCCACGGTGGTGCTGAACCACGCATTGAAGCGCCGCCACCAACTCCCCGGCTCCTTGGTCAGCGTGTGCATCTGACCGTTGTCCTCGGTGACCCACACCACTTTTCCGTCCTGCAGTTTCGCTTCGTAGCTGAGCGCTGGCGCCATGCCTTGCAAGGCCAGTTCGCGTACGTGGGCTGCCAGTTCGGGACTGTCCACCAACACCCCGACTTCGGTGTTCCACAGCACCGAGCGCGGGTCGAAATTGAACGAGCCGATGAACGATTTTTTCCCGTCGAAGATCATCGCCTTGCTGTGCAGGCTCGAATCCGAGCCACGATAGGACTTGCTGTAAAACAGGTGCGGGCCGCTGCCATAGTTATCCCCAGGCTGGCGCCGCAGCTCAAACAGCTTCACGCCATGTTCCAGCAGCGCCTTGCGGTACGGCGCATAACCACCGTGCACCGCCGGCACGTCAGTGGCTTCCAGCGAGTTGGTCAGCAAGCTCACCGACACGCCGGCATCAGCGCGACCGGTCAAGTAGACCAGTCCCGGCTGTCCCGGCACGAAGTAGGCAGAAATCATCACCAGTTCTTTGCTGACACCCGTGAGCTCCGGTGCCAGTTGGGTCGTCAGCAGCAATTGCGGTTCGGGTTCGCCCTTGGCCAGTACCTTGCTCGGCGCATCCCACAGCGCCTGGTTCCAGGCCCAGATCAGCTCTTTGCGCCAGATATCCATGCGCGGGTCGGTGCGGTAGGTCATCAACTGCTGATACAGCGCGTGATTCTGTTTGCGGGTTTCTTCGAGGGATTCTTCCAGGCGTGTGCGGGTGTTCTGCAGGTCTTTGGCCGAGGGTTTGCTGGAGAGGAATTCGTCGATCGGCTTGCTCAGGGCACTGTTCCAGTACTGGTCGAAACTGTGCCCGAGCTGTTCGGCGACCGGCCCGACACTCAGCATGTCGATATCGGTGAAATTCAGGTTGGGCTCGGCGTCGAAATATTCGTCGCCCAGATTGCGCCCGCCAACGATGGCCGCGCTATTGTCCGCCAGCCACAACTTGTTGTGCATCCGCCGGTGTTGCAGCGACAGGTTGAACAGCCGCCCGGCCGCCCGGGTTACGCCGGTGCTGCGCCCCAGGTGCAGCGGATTGAACAGGCGAATCTGGATCTGCGGATGTGCCGCCAGTGTGGCAATGATCAGGTCGAGGCCGTCGCTGGTGGTGTCGTCCAGCAGGATCCGCACCCGCACGCCACGATCGGCGGCCTTCAACACTTCCTCCACCAGCATTCGCGTACTGATGCCGTCATGGACGATGTAGTACTGCAAGTCGAGGCTGCGTTGTGCGTTGCGGATCAGCTCGGCGCGAGCGGTGAAGGCTTCGGTGCTGTTGGACAGCAGGCGAAAGCCGGACTGGCCCTTGTAGGGCGCCGCCTGGGCCTGGATCGAACGGCCGAACGCGGAGTCGGCCGCCGGCAACGCCTGGCTCGGTTCGCGCGGTACGTCGATAGACGCACAACCGCCAAGGAACGTGGAGAGTACCAGCAGAGCGAGTAGGGGCTGTCTGAAGCTCACGTGGGATCGTTCCGGTTGGCGGCAGGGTTGGGCATATGGACGCTGTTTGCTCGTGAAAAGTCAGTCGGCTTTGGCCAGCAGTCTGATCGCTGCCGCACCGACCTTGCGCACTGCCTCTTCGATCAAAGCTGTCGGTTTGGCAGCGTAGTTCATGCGCAGGCAATTGCGGTACTTGCCCGAGGCGGAAAAGATGCTGCCGACGGCAATCTGTACGCCCTGATCGTGCAGCGCACGATTCAGTTTCAGCGTATCGAAACCTTCCGGCAGTTCGACCCAGAGCATGAAGCTGCCTTGCGGACGGCTCGCGCGGGTACCGGCCGGGAAGTAACGCGTCACCCAGTCGATCATCACGTCGCGATTGCGCTGGTATTGCGTGCGCATCCGCCGCAAATGCGGTTCGAAGTGCCCGGCTTTTAAGAATTCGGCGATAGCAATCTGCGGCTGGGGCGCAGTGGAGCCAGTGCTGATGTATTTCATGTGCAGCACGCGTTCGAGGTAGCGACCGGGCGCGACCCAGCCGATGCGCAATCCCGGCGCGAGCGTCTTGGAAAATGAACTGCAGAGTAAGACTCGGCCATCTTCGTCGAAGGATTTGATCGTGCGCGGACGCGGGTAGGTGTAGGCCAGTTCGCCATACACGTCGTCCTCGATGATCGCCACGTCGAAGCGCTGGGCCAGGTTGAGCAGGGCACGTTTGCGCGACTCCGGCATGATGTAGCCGAGCGGGTTGTTGCAGTTGGGCGTGAGCTGGATGACCTTGATCGGCCATTGCTCCAGCGCCAGTTCCAGCGCTTCGAGGCTGATGCCGGTGAGCGGGTCGGTGGGGATTTCCAGGGCTTTCATGCCCAGCCCTTTGAGGGTCTGCATGGCGCCGTGGAAGCTCGGCGAATCCACCGCGACGATGTCACCGGGCTCGCAGATTGCGTGGATGCTGGTAGACAGCGCTTCATGGCAACCGGTGGTGACCACCAGATCGCTGGCGCTCAACTGGCAGCCGGAATCGAGCATCAGTCGGGCAATCTGTTCGCGCAGTTCGAGGGTGCCGTGGATGTTGTCGTAATACAGACCGGGCATGTCCTGACGGCGGCTGATACGGGCCAGCCCGCGCAGCAGCGGCTTCATCGTCGGCGACGAGATGTCCGGCATGCCGCGACCGAGTTGCACCACGTCCTTGCGCGGCACGGCGCGAATCAGTTCCAGCACCTGATCCCACTGGGAAATTTCCACCGGCCGTTGCGCGGGGCGCCCGACTGCCGGCAGTTCGGGCAACTCACGCCCGACCGGCACGAAGTACCCGGATTTGGGTTTCGGCGTGGCCAGGCCGCTGTCTTCCAGCATCCGATAGGCCTGCTGCACCGTGCTCAGGCTGACTCCGTGTTCTACGCTCAAGGCGCGCACCGAGGGCAGGCGATCACCAGGACGGTAGAAGCCTTGTTCGATGCGGGTGCCGAGCAATTCGGCGAGATTCACATAGAGCGTCATGGCACTGCCTCGATGCAGATGATTCGTTAAACCAGTACAGATGCGGCGTAAATCGACAATTCAGTCTCAGAGACAGCAAATCTGTATGGAAATAATACAGATGTGTTGAATCTGTAATGCTTTTGCTCGCCCGCGCATCATGGAATCTCTGGCTACCCAAGTAAACAGGAGCAATGAAAATGAACGGTTTGAGCGATGTGCGGCTGACGTTACACAGTCAGGAACTGGAGGCAGGGCAACAGGACAAAGCGCGCAACGAGAGCATGTGCAACGCACCGTCCGGCCTGAGTCGCTGGGACCTGTTCTGGCATCGTCTGCACACGCGCAAGGCGTTGCTGCGCCTGACGCCGGAACAGCTCAAGGACATCGGGCTGACCCGCGAGCAGGCGCTGGAGGAAGGGTTGAAGCCGTTCTGGCGGATTTAGAGGGATCGTTCCCACGCTCTGCGTGGGAACGATCTCAGACCAACTCTTTAAGCCGGTGCCACAGCATCCCCAACGCCAGCAGCGGCGAGCGCAGATGCTTGCCGCCGGGGAAGGTGATGTGTGGCACTTTGGCGAACAGGTCGAAGCCACCGCTGTGCTGGCCGCTGATAGCCTCGGCCAGCAGCTTGCCCGCCAGGTGCGTGGCATTCACGCCGTGACCAGAATAAGCCTGGGCGTAATACACATTCGGCTGATTCGCGAGCCGGCCAATCTGCGGCAGACGGTTGGCACCGATGCCGATCATCCCGCCCCACTGATAATCGATCTTCGCCGAGGCGAGCTGCGGGAACACCTCCAGCATCTTGGGCCGCATGTAGGCGCCGATGTCCTTTGGATCACGCCCCGAGTAATGGCAGGCGCCGCCGAACAACAGACGACGATCCGCCGAGAGCCGGTAGTAATCAAGCGCTACACGCTGGTCGCAGACCGCCATGTTCTGCGGCAGCAGGGCGTGGGCCTGTTCTTCGCTCAGGGGTTCAGTGGCGATGATGTAGCTGCCGGCTGGCAGCACCTTGCCGCTGAGTTGCGGATTCAGATTGTTGAGGTACGCGTTACAGCCCAGCACGAGCGTCTTCGCCCGTACCGAGCCTTGCGCCGTGTGCACCCTTACTTCGGGGCCATAGTCGATGCGGGTGACCGCCGATTGTTCGAACAGTTTGACGCCCAGTTGTTGCGCCGCTGCGGCTTCTCCGAGTGCCAGGTTCAGCGGGTGCAGATGCCCGGAACCCATGTCGATCAAACCGCCGACGTAGCGGTTGGAGCCGACTACGGTGTGCATCTCGTTCGCTTGCAGAAGGCGGGTTTCGTAGCGGTAACCGAGGCTGCGCAGCTCTTCGGCGTCTTCGGCAAAGCCTTCCAGATCGGAAGGTTTGTTGGCGAGGTCGCAGTAACCCCAGGTCAGGTCGCAGGGAATCTGAAATTTTTCGACGCGCTGGCGGACGATTTCCACCGCTTCCAGGCCCATGAGTTTCATCTGACGCACGCCGTCGGCGCCGATCACGTTGGCGAACTGATCGAGGCCGTGACCGACCCCGCGAATCAGCTGCCCGCCGTTGCGACCGCTGGCGCCCCAGCCGATCCGGTGCGCCTCCAGAAGCACCACGCTCAAACCCCGTTCAGCCAGTTCCAAAGCGGTGCTCAGCCCGGAGAAACCGCCGCCGACCACGCACACGTCCGCAATCAGTTCACCTTGCAGCACCGGATGGTCGGGTTGCGGCAGGCTGCTGGCGGCGTAATAAGAGGCAACGTGGGGTTGGCTCGCGGTGGCTTGGGCGCGGGCATTCATGGGCGTCATCCTGAGCGGGTGTCGAGAAAATTTGACGGAGCATAAGCCGCAGGCCCGAGGCCGGGCAACATTGGTCGGCCCGTGGTGTCTGGATCACGGCTTTTGCGGCACAATTGCCGCCTATTTCGCTCCGGTTACCGCTGCAATGAGCTGCAAAAGTCAGAAAATCCGCACCCTGCGTCAGCAGATTCCCACGTTCGAATGCGTGCCGGGCTGCCATGACTGTTGCGGGCCGGTGACCACCTCGCCCGAGGAAATGTCCCGCCTGCCGCGCAAGACCCGCGCCGAGCAGGACGCAGCGATGGAAGAGCTCAACTGTGTGCACTTGGGACCGAATGGCTGCACGGTGTATGACGAACGGCCGCTGATCTGCCGGTTGTTCGGCACCACCCAGACCTTGCCGTGCCCCAACGGCCGGCGACCGGTGGAACTGATTCATCCACGGGTCGAGAAGCAGGTGTTCGAGTACATGGCCGAAAACCGGCAGGTGCTGGTCTGACTCTGATCGTTCCCACGCTCTGCGTGGGAATGCAGCCCGGGACGCTCCGCGTCCCTTCCAAAGCCGAACGCGGAGCGTGGGAACGATCCAGTGGGCAGGTACTGGTCTGAGCGATCAGTCCGGAATCGGCAGGCTCAGGCTCTCTTTCACTTCTTCCATCACGATGTAGCTCTTGGATTCACGCACGTGCGGCAGCTTGAGCAGGATGTCGCCCAGCAGCTTGCGGTACGAGGCCATCTCGGAAATCCGCGCCTTCACCAGATAGTCGAAATCCCCTGACACCAGATGGCATTCCAGCACGTGGGGCAATTTCAGCACCGCACGTCGGAACTCTTCGAAAGTATCGCCGGATTTGTAGTCGAGGCTGATCTCGACGAACACCAGGAGACTACCCTTCAAGTGCTGCGGATTCAGGCGGGCGTTGTAGCCCATGATGATCCCCTCGCGCTCCAGGCGCCGCACCCGCTCCGTGCAAGGCGTGGTGGAGAGCCCGACCTTCTCGCCCAGCTCGGTGAATGAAATCCGCCCGTCCGCCTGCAGGATCCGCAAGATGTTGCGGTCGATCTTGTCCAGCTCACGTTTGGTCTGAGTGTTGGTACGCATAGGGGATGCGCCTCCGTGAAAAGGGTTTTTGCCGAGAATTGTCGCCAAATATAGGCGCTTATACAGTGAAAAGCACTGGCAAATCTTTTTTACACTGCGCGCATCATTGCTCTAACAACAGACGTACGCGGCACGCCGCGATGAGGGATACAAAATGCGCGTTATGGTCTTGGGTAGCGGCGTCATCGGTACCGCCAGTGCTTACTATCTGGCCCGTGCCGGGTTTGAAGTGGTGGTGGTCGACCGGCAGCCCGCCGCGGCCATGGAGACCAGTTTCGCCAACGCCGGCCAGGTCTCGCCGGGCTACGCCTCGCCGTGGGCCGCGCCGGGCGTACCCCTCAAAGCCATCAAGTGGCTGCTGCAACGCCACGCACCGCTGGCGATCAAGGCCACCGCCGACATCGACCAGTACCTGTGGATGGCGCAGATGCTGCGCAACTGCACTGCCAACCGTTACGCGGTGAACAAGGAGCGCATGGTGCGTCTGTCCGAGTACAGCCGCGACTGCCTCGACGAATTGCGCGCCGAAACCGGCATCGCCTACGAAGGCCGCAGCCTCGGTACGACCCAGTTGTTCCGCACCCAGGCGCAACTGGATAACGCCGCCAAGGACATCGCTGTATTGAAAGAGTCAGGCGTACCGTTCGAAGTACTCGATCGTGCCGGCATTGCCCGCGTCGAACCGGCTCTGGCCGGTGTCACCGACATCCTCGCCGGTGCCCTGCGCCTGCCGAACGACCAGACCGGCGACTGCCAGATCTTCACCACCCGCCTCGCCGAAATGGCCACCAAGCTCGGTGTGGAGTTCCGCTTCGGCCAGGACATCCAGCGGCTCGACTTCGCCGGTGACCGCATCAACGGCGTTTGGATCGACGGCAAGCTGGAAACCGCTGACCGCTACGTGCTGGCCCTCGGCAGCTACTCGCCGCAACTGCTCAAGCCGCTGGGCATCAAGGCCCCGGTGTATCCGTTGAAGGGCTACTCGCTGACCGTGCCGATCACCAACCCGGCGATGGCCCCGACTTCGACCATTCTCGACGAGACTTACAAAGTCGCGATCACCCGTTTCGATAACCGCATCCGCGTCGGCGGCATGGCGGAGATCGCCGGTTTTGACCTGTCGCTGAACCCGCGTCGGCGCGAAACCCTGGAGATGATCGTCAACGACCTTTATCCTCAGGGCGGCAATCTGGCCGAAGCGAGTTTCTGGACCGGCCTGCGTCCAACCACCCCGGATGGCACGCCGATCGTCGGCGCAACCCCGTTCAAGAACCTGTTCCTGAACACCGGTCACGGCACCCTCGGCTGGACCATGGCGTGCGGCTCCGGTCGCTTGCTGGCTGATTTGATGGCGAAGAAAAAGCCACAGATCAGCGCCGAAGGCCTCGATATTTCCCGTTATGGCAACACCACCCAGGAGTCCGCAAAGCATGGCAATCCAGCGCCAGCTCACCAATGAGCGCATGAGTCAGATCGTCAGCCACAACGGTACGGTGTATCTGTCCGGGCAGGTCGGCGATGACTTCAACGCCGGTGTCGAACAGCAGACCCGCGACGTCCTCGCCAACATCGAGCGACTGCTCGATCTGGCCGGCACCGACAAACAGCACCTGCTGTCGGCGACGATCTACCTGAACGACATCGAGGCGCACTTTGCCGGCATGAATTCGGTGTGGGATCAGTGGCTGCCCAAAGGCGCCGCCCCGGCCCGTGCCACGGTTGAAGCGAAGATGGCCAAGCCGAGCATCCTGGTCGAGATCTCCATCGTCGCCGCGCTGCCGTAACCCGTTGTAAAGATCCCTCTCCCGGTGCTGTTGGCGGTTCACGCCGTCAGCCAGCGCCGGTTTTTATTCCCATGACCGCCAAGAAGTCTGCTGCCATGCGTCCTGCCCGTGCCCTGATTGACCTTCAAGCCCTGCGTCACAATTACCGTATCGCCCGTGAAGTCACCGGTGCCAAGGCACTGGCGGTGATCAAGGCCGATGCCTACGGCCATGGCGCAGTGCGTTGCGCCCAGGCGCTGGAGGCTGAAGCGGACGGCTTCGCGGTGGCGTGCATCGAAGAAGCCCTGGAACTGCGTGCCGCCGGGATTCGCGCGCCGGTGCTGTTGCTCGAAGGCTTTTTCGAGGCCGATGAGCTGGCGCTGATCGTCGAGCACGATTTCTGGTGCGTGGTGCATTCGCTGTGGCAGCTCGAAGCGATCGAGCAGGCGGCGTTGGGCAAACCGATCACCGTGTGGCTGAAGCTCGATTCGGGCATGCACCGTGTGGGCCTGCATCCCAAGGACTACCCGGCGGCTTATCAGCGTCTGCTGGCCAGCGGCAACGTAGCGAAAGTCGTGCTGATGAGCCACTTCGCCCGGGCCGATGAGCTGCACGAGCAGAGCAGCGCCGAGCAGGTTGCCGTGTTCGAAGCCGCGCGTCAGGGCCTGGCCGCTGAAGTCAGCCTGCGCAATTCGCCGGCGGTGCTGGGCTGGCCTCAGATTCACAGCGACTGGGTGCGTCCGGGCATCATGCTCTACGGCGCCACTCCGTTCGAAGAAGCCAACGCCGTGGCCGAGCGCCTGCAACCGGTGATGACCCTGGAATCGAAAGTCATCAGCGTGCGCGAGCTGCCGGCCGGCGAACCGGTGGGTTACGGTGCGAAATTCATCACCGACAAACCGATGCGCATCGGCGTGGTCGCCATGGGTTACGCCGACGGTTATCCGCGTCAGGCGCCGACCGGCACTCCGGTACTGGTGGCCGGTCAGCGCAGCCGCATTCTTGGCCGGGTGTCGATGGACATGCTGTGCATCGACCTGACTGACGTGCCGCAAGCCGGCCTCGGATCGACTGTCGAGTTGTGGGGCAAGAACATCCTCGCCAGCGACGTGGCGAAGTGGGCGGACACCATTCCGTACCAGATCTTCTGCAACCTGCGCCGGGTGCCAAGGCTCTATTCCGAGGGTTGAAGCGCTAGCGGGGCCCAAGTGTTGTAAATACTGAACGCTGTCGCCATGATAACGCTCAATATTTCTACAACATCAGGAGGCTCCAGCCTTGGACGTCGGTGAACGACTGCAATCGATCCGCAAGCTCAAAGGGCTTTCCCAGCGTGAACTCGCCAAGCGCGCGGGCGTCACCAACAGCACCATTTCGATGATCGAAAAGAACAGCGTCAGCCCTTCGATCAGTTCGCTGAGGAAAGTTCTTGGCGGGATTCCCATGTCCATGGTCGAGTTCTTTTCCGAAGAGATCCTGCAGGAAAAACCGACCCAGATCGTCTACAAGGCCAACGAGCTGATCGACATTTCCGACGGCGCCGTGACCATGAAACTGGTCGGCCGCGCGCACCCGAGCCGGGCCATCGCGTTCCTCAATGAAATCTACCCGCCGGGCGCGGATACCGGCGAGGAAATGCTCACCCACGAAGGCGAGGAAACCGGAATTCTGGTGGAAGGGCGCCTGGAGCTGGTGGTGGGTCTTGAAACTTTTATCCTCGAAGCCGGCGACAGCTACTACTTTGAAAGTACCAAGCCGCATCGTTTCCGTAATCCGTTCGATGCACCGGCGCGACTAATCAGCGCAGCCACGCCGGCGAATTTTTAAACAAAGAGGCGCCAGGCCATACCGGCGAAGGCACCCGAAACGTTTTTCCACAGCGCGATATAACCCCTTCGACTTTGGGGTTGTTTCAGTGAAGCGGGCTAACCGCTATACTTGCGCCCGCCTGCGAACCGTGGCCGCAGGCGTGAATAGCCACCATTGAGGGTGAACGCGTGAACCTAATTATGAAAATGCTGGCTGCACCAGCAACCGTACTGGCCCTCTGGGCTGTCAGCGCTCAAGCTGCGACGAATGACGACATTGCCAAACGCCTCGAGCCGGTCGGCCAGGTGTGTGTTCAAGGGCAAGAGTGCAAGGGGATGGAAGTCGCTGCTTCGGCAGGCGGCGGTGGCGGCGCCAAGACGCCGGACGAAGTGATTGCCAAACATTGCAACGCTTGCCACGGCTCCGGCCTGTTGGGCGCGCCGAAAATCGGTGACACCGCAGCCTGGAAAGAGCGCGCCGATCACCAGGGCGGCCTCGACGGCATCCTGGCCAAGGCCATCACCGGCATCAACGCCATGCCGCCGAAAGGCACCTGCGCCGATTGCTCGGACGACGAGCTGAAGGGCGCCATCCAGAAGATGTCCGGCCTGAAATAAGCCGCGCTTCTGACGAAAAAAACCGTCTCCGGACGGTTTTTTTGTGCCCGCGATTCAGGCCTGAGGCTGTTCTTTGCAGCAAACAACCGGCAATCTCGGTCGTACCTCTATTCACGGAACGGGCAGGAGGCTTCAGATGGTGCAGTTGTGTTCGATCGAACAGGCAGTGGACGACGTGCTGGCGCGGTTGCCGGCGCACATCCACATGGGCCTGCCGCTGGGGCTGGGCAAACCCAATCCCTTCGTCAACGCGCTGTACCGGCGGGTTGCCGGATTGCCCGAACGTCAGCTGACGATCTACACCGCCTTGTGCCTCGGCCGTCCGGCCTTGGGCGATGGTTTGCAGAAGCGCTTCATCGAACCCTTCGTCGAGCGGGTGTTCGGCGATTACCCGGAACTGGAATTCCTCGCCGACCTGCACCGCGACAGCCTGCCGTCCAACATCCGCATCGAGCAATTCTTCATGCAGCCCGGCAGCCTGCTTAACAGCGCGCCGGCCCAGCAGGATTACGTCAGCAGCAACTACAGCCACGCCGCCCGCGACATCAACGCCGCCGGCCTGAACCTGGTGGCGCAGTTGCTCGCCAGCAGCAGCGAACACCCGGATCGTCTGAGCCTCAGTTGCAATCCGGACATCACCCTCGACCTGTTCCCGATGATCGCCAAACGCCGGGCAGCGGGGGAAACGATCCTGCTGGTCGGCCAGGTGCACACCGAGTTGCCGTACATGCCGGGTGACGCCGAAGTCGACATCGATACCTTCGACCTGCTGATCGACGAGAAAGACAGCAGCACGCTGTTTTCCACGCCGAACATGCCCGTCGGGTTTCAGGATCACTTCATCGGGTTGCACGCCAGTACGTTGATACGCGATGGCGGTACCTTGCAGATCGGCATCGGCTCTATGGGCGATGCGCTGACCGCTGCATTGCTGGCCCGCCAGGCCGACAACGCCGGATACCAGGACTTGCTGGCCGATGTGAACCTCAGCCAGTGGGCGCAGTTGATCGAACGCGAGGGCGGCATCGAACCCTTCGCCAAAGGCCTGTACGGTTGCAGCGAAATGTTCGTCAACGGCCTGCTGGTGCTGGCCGAAGCCGGGATCATCCGGCGCAAGGTCTACCCGGATGTACAGACTCAGCAGCAAGCCAACGCCGGGACCCTCGACGAAGCGGCGCAAACCGACGGCCTGTCGATCCACGGCGGTTTCTTCCTCGGGCCGCGCAGTTTCTATGAACGCTTGCGTGAGTTGCCGCTGAGCAAACGGCTTGAATTCAACATGACCCGCATCAGCTACATCAACGAGCTGTACGGTCAGGAAGAACTCAAACGTCTGCAGCGTCTGGATGCGCGGTTCATCAACACCGTGTTCACCATGACCCTGCTGGGTGCCGGGGTGGCGGATCAACTGGAAGACGGGCGGGTACTCAGCGGCGTCGGCGGGCAATACAACTTCGTTGCCCAGGGGCATGCGTTGCACGATGCGCGCTCCATCCTGCTGCTGCGCAGCTGGCGCGAATCCGGTGGCGATGTCAGCTCGAACATTGTCTGGGAATACGGCCATTGCACGATTCCACGGCACCTGCGCGATATCGTGGTCACCGAGTACGGCATCGCCGATCTGCGCGGCAAGTCGGATGCGGTGGTGATCGAGGCGTTGCTCAATATCAGCGATTCACGCTTCCAGCAGGGCCTGATCGAGCAGGCGCAGAAGGTCGGCAAGCTGCCGAAGGATTTCCGTCTCGATCCTCGTTTTGCCGACAACACCCCGCAACGCTTGCAGGCGATTGCCGCGCGGCATCCGAACCTGTTTCCGGAGTATCCGCTGGGCTGTGATTTCACTGAGGTCGAGAAGGATCTGTTGCGGGCGCTGAACTGGCTCAAGAGCAAATTCAAGCTGACCGAGATTCTGGAGCTGGGCAAGGCGGCGCTGGATGCGCCTGAGGCTTCGCTGTATCCGGAGCATCTGGCGCGCATGCAGCTCACTGATCCGGAAGGTCTGAAGGAAGACCTGTTTCAGCGGTTGTTGCTTACTGGCCTCAAAGCTACTGCGCAATAATGTTCACCGTAAAACCAACTGTGGGAGCGGGCTTGCCCGCTCCCACAGGGATAATGCGATGAAGCCGGGTTACTCGATGAAAGTCACCACGCCATCCTTCAGCGACTTCACGCGAGCCAGCGACTCGACGCGGTAACCCTGCGAATCCAGTTCCGCACGGCCGCCCTGGAACGACTTCTCGATCACGATGCCCAGGCCCGCGACGGTGGCGCCGGCCTGCTTGATGATCGAGATCAGCGCCTGGGACGCCTTACCGTTGGCCAGGAAGTCGTCGATGATCAGCACGCGGTCGCTGCTGGTCAGGTGACGCGGGGAGATGGCCACGGTGCTTTCGGTCTTCTTGGTGAACGAGTAAACGGTCGCCGACAGCAGGTTTTCAGTCAGGGTCAGGGACTGTTGCTTGCGGGCGAAGATCACCGGCACGCCGAGGTTCAGACCGGTCATGATCGCCGGGGCGATGCCCGAGGCTTCGATGGTGACGATCTTGGTGATGCCCGAATCCTTGAACAGCGTGGCGAATTCGTCGCCGATCAGCTTCATCAGGGCCGGGTCGATCTGGTGGTTCAGGAAGGCGTCGACCTTCAGGACCTGGTCGGAAAGCACAATGCCTTGTTCGCGGATTTTCTGGTGCAATGCTTCCATGAAGCTGTCCTCATTTGACGCTTTGTGCGTCGAAGGTCTAGTAAAAAGTGGTCAATTCTAGCGCTTTAACATCGCGCGTATATCAGCCAGTGCGCTATTGCCCCGCACGGCTTTGACTTCGGTCGGTGTGTCGTCGTTGCCTTCCCAGGCCAGGTCGTCCGGCGGCAGTTCATCGAGGAAGCGGCTTGGCGCGCAGTCGATGATCTCGCCGTACTGTTTGCGCTTGGCGGCGAAGGTAAACGCGAGAGTCTGGCGCGCGCGGGTGATGCCCACGTAGGCCAGGCGGCGTTCTTCTTCGATGGTGTCGGCTTCGATGCTGGAACGGTGCGGGAGGATTTCCTCTTCCATGCCCATGATGAACACGTAGGGGAATTCCAGGCCCTTGGACGCATGCAGGGTCATCATCTGCACGCCTTCGGCGCCGTCCTCTTCTTCCTGCTGACGTTCCAGCATGTCACGCAGGACGAGTTTGCCGATGGCGTCCTCGACGGTCATTTCGCCGTCTTCGTCTTTTTCCAGGGTGTTCTTCAAGGCTTCGATCAGGAACCAGACGTTGCTCATCCGGTAGTCCGCAGCCTTGTCGCTGGAACTGTTGGTGCGCAGCCAGTTCTCGTAGTCGATGTCCATGACCATGCTGCGCAGGGCGGAGATCGGGTCTTCGCCGGCGCATTGCTCGCGTACCTTGTCCATGAAGCGCTTGAAGCGCGACAGGCGATCGGTGAAGCGGCTGTCCAGATGCTCGCCCAGGCCGAGTTCGTCGGTGGCGGCGTACATCGAGATCTTGCGTTCGGTGGCGTAGTTGCCGAGTTTTTCCAGGGTCGTCGAGCCGATTTCACGGCGCGGCACGTTGATCACCCGCAGGAAGGCGTTGTCGTCGTCCGGGTTCACGATCAGGCGGAAGTAGGCCATCAGGTCTTTCACTTCCTGACGCCCGAAGAAGCTGTTGCCGCCGCTCAAACGGTATGGCACTTGATGGTGCTGCAGTTTCAGCTCGATCAGCTTGGCCTGGTAGTTGCCGCGATAGAGGATCGCGAAATCGCTGTACGGGCGGTCGGTGCGCAAGTGCAGGCTGAGGATTTCCATGGCCACGCGCTCGGCTTCGGCGTCCTCGTTGCGGCAGCGGATCACGCGGATCTCGTCGCCGTGGCCCATTTCACTCCACAACTGCTTTTCGAATTCGTGCGGGTTGTTCGAGATCAGCACGTTGGCGCAGCGCAGGATGCGGCTGGTGGAGCGGTAGTTCTGTTCCAGCATCACCACTTTCAGGGACGGATAGTCGTCCTTGAGCAGCATCAGGTTTTCCGGCCGCGCGCCGCGCCAGGCGTAGATCGACTGGTCGTCGTCGCCCACCACGGTGAACTGGTTACGCTTGCCGATGAGCATTTTCACCAGCAAATACTGGCTGGCGTTGGTGTCCTGGTATTCGTCGACCAGCAGGTAACGCACCTTGTTCTGCCACTTTTCGAGGATGTCGGCGTGCTCTTCGAAGAGTTTCACCGGCAGCAGGATCAAGTCGTCGAAGTCCACCGCGTTGAACGCCTTGAGCGTGCGCTGATAGTGGGTGTAGACGATGGCGGCGGTCTGTTCCTTGGGGTTACGGGCGTTTTCCAGGGCCTGGGCCGGCAGGATCAGGTCGTTTTTCCAGGCGCCGATCATGTTCTTGATCTCGTCGACGCCGTCGTCGCCTGCATATTCCTTCTGCATGATGTCGGTCATCAGCGACTTGACGTCGGTTTCGTCGAAGATCGAGAAACCGGGTTTGTAGCCCAGCCGTTCATGTTCCTTGCGGATGATGTTCAGGCCCAGGTTGTGGAAGGTGCAGACCGTCAGGCCGCGACCTTCGCCTGCACGCAGCAGGGTGCCGACCCGTTCCTTCATCTCACGCGCGGCCTTGTTGGTGAAGGTCATGGCGACGATGTACTGGGCACGGATGCCGCAGTTCTGGATCAGGTGCGCGATCTTGCGCGTGATCACACTGGTCTTGCCGGAGCCAGCACCGGCGAGCACCAATAGAGGGCCGCCGACGTAGTTCACGGCTTCTTGCTGCCGGGGATTGAGTCGGGACATACGAAAATTCGGGAGTCGTTGACGAAATGGGCCGGCATTTTAACAGGCTCAGCGATTTGTGCTGCTCTCTCCGACTTGTGACGCAGCACGCGATTCAAATTTGCCGGTTTTGTTACTTTCACGCAGGATGCGCGGTGATTTTGCGGCTAATGTTCTCATTCGTGACACAAAATAACGTTTTGATAACCGTTGTCGTTTGGTCATTGGTAGCCGCAACGGCATAATGCCCGCCGCCCACATCATTGCAGAGTCTAGGGAGTCAGCTTGACTACGCCTGTCGAACCCTTGCGTTTGCTGCTACTGGCCGAAGAGCCAGCGTGGACAGCGTTATTGCGCGAGTGTCTGGCTCCGTTGGGAAGTGCGGCGGTGCTGATCAGCGCGCCGAGCTGGGAGTCGGTCAGCAGTCTGTTCGAAGACAACCGCCACGCGGTGTTGTTGACCGTTCCCGCGTTGCAGCCGGCGCCCGGCCGTTGCAGCCTGCCGACGGTATTGCTTCTGGAACACGAGCCGGCGACCGCGCCCGACGGCGTCAGCGACTGGCTGGTATTCGATGCCCTCGATGCCGGCATGCTACGGCGTTGCCTGCGGCATGTGCGCGAACGCGGCGTGCTGGAAAACACCCTGCAACGCCTGGCCGAGCAGGATCCGCTGACCGGCATCGCCAACCGTCAGGGTTTCCAGACTCTTCTGACGGCGCGCCTCGCCGAAAATGACGGCCGCGGCCTGGCCCTCGGGCATCTTGATCTCGACAACTTCCGCCACGCCAACGACGCCCTCGGCCACCAGGCCGGCGACCGCCTGATCCTGCAAGTCGTCGCACGCCTGAAAAGCCAGCTGGAAGTCGGCGATCAACTGGCGCGCCTCGGCAGCGATGAATTCGCCTTGCTGATCGATACCCGCCGCGCCCCGCAACGGGCCGAATGGATGGCCGAACGCATCACCGAGGCCCTGGCTGAACCTTACTGGGTCGACGGCGAAAGCCTTTTGATCGGCTCCAGCCTGGGCATCGCCCATGCCCGCGCCCAGGGCGGTGCCGATCCGCTGATGTGGCACGCGCACATCGCCATGCAGCAGGCCAAGAGCACTCAGGGCTGCACCTTTCACATTTTCAACGAACGAATCAACCGCAACGCGCGGAGCATGGCCGACCTCGAAAGCGAACTGCGCCGGGCCTTGCGTCGTGACGAGCTGGAGCTGCATTACCAGCCGCGCCTGAACCTGCAGGACGGCCAGATCGTCGGCCTCGAAGCGCTGGTGCGCTGGCGCCACAGCGAACGCGGCCTGCTACCACCGAGCGAATTCGTGCCGCTGGCCGAGCAGAGCGGTCTGATCGTGCCGCTGGGTTACTGGGTGATTTCCCGGGCCCTGCGCGATATGCAGGCGTTGCGCGAACGCGGATTGCCGGCGCTGCATATGGCGATCAACCTGTCGTTCCGCCAGTTTCAGGACAGCCAGTTGCTGCCGACGCTCAGCCGTCTGATCGCCGAGCGCGGAGTCGAAGCGCAGTGGCTGGAATTCGAACTCACCGAAACCGCTGTGATGCGCCGCAGCGATCTGGTCAAGCAGACCATGGACGCGCTCGGTCGCCTCGGCGTGCGTTTCTCGCTGGATGATTTCGGCACCGGGTTCTCGTCGTTCGTGCATCTCAACAGCCTGCCGATCACCTTGCTGAAGATCGACAAGAGTTTCGTCGGCGGCATGGAGCAGCGCGAAGAGAACCGCAAACTGGTGCACGCGATGATCAACCTTGCGCACAACCTGCACCTGGAAGTGGTTGCCGAAGGGGTGGAAACCCGCGAGCAACTGGATCTGTTGCGCGGGTTCGGTTGCGATCAGGTGCAGGGTTACCTGATCAGCAAGCCATTGCCGTTGACGGAACTGGTTGATTACCTGGTGGCTGATGCCAGTCAGCCGCCGCTGGGCATTGTGGTTTAGCCTCAAGTCCCTGTGGGAGCGAGCTTGCTTCCACAGGGAAACTCATTCCGGCTGAGCGATCTTGAAGCCTTGAGGTTGCGGCTCAAGCCGAATCATTCGCTTCATCTTCCATTCGAATGCCAGCGTCAGGCTCACCGCCGCACAGGCCAGCCCAAGCGCCAGACCCCACCAGACGCCGGTCGGCCCCCAGTGCAGATGGAACGCCATCAGCCACGCCGCCGGCGCACCGATCAGCCAGTAGCAACCGAGCCCGACCAGAAATGTGGTCTTGGCATCCTTGAGCCCGCGGATGCAGCCCATGGCAATCGTCTGCGTGCCGTCGAACAGCTCGAACCACGCTGCCACGGCGAGCAGGCTCACCGCCAGACGAATCACCTCGGCAAACGCCGGGTCGTTATGGTCGAGGAACAAGCCGACCAACTGATTCGGCAGCAACCAGAACACTATCGCAAACCCCAGCATCACCACTGCACCGAAGACGATGCCGACCCGCCCGGACATCCGCGCATCGCTCAATTGCCCGGCGCCGTAATGCTGGCCGACGCGCATGGTGATCGCATACGACATCCCCGCCGGAACCATGAACGCCACCGAGACGATTTGCAGAGCGATCTGGTGCGCCGCCAGTTGCGTGCTGCCCATGGTGCCCATGCACAGCGCCGCGAAGGCGAACAGCCCGACTTCCACCGCGTAGGTCCCGCCGATCGGCAGACCCAGGCGCCAGAGCTCTTTGAGGTACTGCCGGTTCGGCCGCGACAGGCCTTCACGCAGAGGGTAAGCGTCGTAGGCCGGATGCCGGCGAATGTGCCAGGCCAGTGCGAGTGCCATGCAGTTGGCGACAATCGCCGTGACCAGGCCGATACCGGTCAGCCCGAGCTGCGGCAGGCCGAACATGCCGGTGATCAGCGCGTAATTGAGCAGGAAGTTGGCCACCGTGCCGGCGAGGCTGATGACCATCACCGGCGTTGCCCGGCCGATGGCGCTGGTGAAACCGCGTAAGGCCATGAAACTCAGGTAGCCGGGCAGGGCGAACGGCAGGGCGATCAGAAATTGCCCGGCGGCGTTGACGTTGGTCTCGGTCTGGCCGAACAGCAACAGCACCGGTTTCAGATTCCACAACAGCAGCCCGGCACCGAGTGCCATCAGCCACGCCAGCCATAGCCCGGCCTGGGTCAGGCGGGCGGCGCCGATGATGTCGCCGGCGCCCTGACGAATCGCCACCAGAGTGCCGACCGCCGCGATCACGCCGATGCAGAAGATCGACACGAACGAATAGCTCGCCGCGCCCAGACCGCCACCGGCCAGCGCTTCGGGACTGAGGCGCGCCATCATCAGGGTGTCGGTCAGCACCATCAGCATGTGCGCCAACTGCGAGGCGATCAACGGCCCCGCCAGCCGCAGGATGGCCCAGAGTTCGGTACGCACAGGACGCTGCATGTTTTCACATCCTTATAAAAGAGGGAGCAAGAAACCGTCGATTCTCAGGGTTTGGCGCGGGTTGCACAAAGGGATAAAAAGGATGGGTAGCATGATTAAAACTCATCCTGTCGCGATTCTGCTAAGTTGGCGCAATCCCCCCATTGGAGCGTTGTGCATGTCCCGTCGTCTTCCACCCTTGTATGCCCTGCGCGCATTCGAAGCGGCGGCCCGCCACAGTTCGTTCACCCGGGCAGCCGAAGAGTTGTCGATCACTCAAAGTGCGGTGAGCCGGCACATCCGCACGCTCGAAGAGCACTTCGCCTGCCGCTTGTTCCACCGCAGCGGGCGCAATCTGCAACTGACCGAGTCGGCACGCCTGCTGCTGCCGGGCATCCGTGATGGCTTTGCCGCGCTGGAACGTGCCTGCAATACCTTGCGCGCCGAAGATGACATCCTGCGCATGAAAGCCCCGTCGACCCTGACCATGCGCTGGTTGCTGGCGCGGCTCAGTCGCTTTCGTCATCTGCAGCCAGGTAACGAGGTGCAACTGACCAGCGCGTGGATGGACGTGGATTCGGTGGACTTCAATAACGAGCCCTTCGATTGCGCGGTGTTGTTGAGTGACGGGCATTTCCCGCCGGACTGGGAAGCCAGCCTGCTGTTTCCGGAGGAGCTGATTCCGGTCGGCGCGCCGAATCTGCTCAACGATCAGCCGTGGGACGTGGCGCGGCTGGCCAGCGCCGAATTGCTGCACCCGACGCCGGACCGCCGCGACTGGCGCAGTTGGCTGGAGCACATGGGGCTGTCGGATCAGGTGTCGCTCAAGGGCGGACAGGTGTTCGATACTCTGGAACTGGGGATGATTGCGGCGGCTCGGGGCTATGGGGTTTCCATGGGCGATCTGCTGATGGTGGCCGAGGATGTCGCGCAAGGACGCTTGAGTCTGCCGTGGCCGACGGCGGTCGCCAGCGGCCTGAATTATTACCTGGTGTGGCCAAAGACTCGTCCGGGAGGTGAACGTTTGCGCCGTCTGAGCGACTTCCTGCAAGGCGAAGTCCGCGCCATGGCGCTGCCGGCGGTCACGCGCTTGAGCTGAAACGTTCGAGCCTGCACAATGCCGGCCTTTCGCCATAACCCTGCTGTTCGCTCAAGTATTCGGTTTTACCGCCGAATACGTGCATGTGGAACCGTCGTGCCGGTGGCCACGATTTACCCCCATTAGAAAATTACCCGAGCTGCGATCAAGGAGGATCGGAAGTTCGGCCAGGAGCTGTCCATGTCTCAACCTCGCGCTCGGATCGCCTCGCAGCTGGGCCTCGCGCTCGCCGTGATACTGGCGATAGTCATCAGCGGCAGTACGGTGTTCGCCCTGCGTTCGCTGGACACCGCCAACCTCGCCACCCGTGAAGAACACCTGGCCAGCGAGGCACGCCTGCTCGCCGACCAGCTGAGCACTTTTCACGGCACGCTGCGCGAAAGCACCCAGCGCCTGAGCGGGTTGTTCGAGAAGCGCTTCATTGCGGGCCTGAGCATTCACCCGAGCGAGCCGGTCAATGTTGCGGGCACCCAGACCCCGGGCCTGCACTTGGGCAGCGAGGTGTTGAACAACAACTTCAAGGAAGTCGACGAGTTCAAGCAGATGACGGCGGGCGTTGCCACGCTGTTCGTGCGCAGCGGCGAAGACTTCATTCGCGTCAGCACCTCTCTGAGCAAACAAGACGGCACCCGCGCCATCGGCACCGTGCTCGACCACGCTCACCCGGCCTATGCGAAATTGATGGCGGGGCAGGGTTACGTCGGTCGCGCCTTGCTGTTCGATCGCTCCTACATGACTCAGTACACCCCGGTGCGTGACAGTAGCGGCAAGGTAATCGCGGTGTTGTTCGTCGGCTTCGATTACACCGACGCGCAGAACGCCCAGTTCGCCAATCTCAAGCGCTTCCGTATCGGCCAGACCGGCTCGCTGGCGCTGCTGGACGAGAAGAACCAGTGGCTGGTGGCGCCGGCCGGTGTGCAGGCGCTGGATCAAGCGGTTCCTGTAATCAACGGTCTGGCGAAAACGCCGGGTAAAGGACAGTTCTGGAGCGACAAGTCCGAAGACTTCTACAGCATCGCCGTGCCGTTCGAGGGTGGCCCGTGGTCGGTGGTGGCGAGCATGCCGAAAGCCGAGATCCGCGCGGTGACCTGGAGCGTCGGCACTCAGCTGGCCATCGGCAGTCTGCTGGCGATGCTGCTGGCGGTCGGCTCCGTGGTCTGGTTGCTGCGCAGCAAACTGGCACCGCTGGGCGATCTGGTCCGCCAGGCTGAAGCCCTGGGCGCCGGCGATCTGAGCGTGCGCCTGAGTGTGTCGAGCAACGACGAGATTGGCCAGTTGGCCCGCGCGTTCAACCAGATGAGCCAGGCCCTGTCGACCATGGTCGAGCACATCCGCCGCGCCTCGGAAGAGGTCAACCGTCGGGCTCAAGCGCTGTCCGGTCTGTCTGGCGGCGCCTATGAAGGCATGGAGCAACAGTCTGGCGAAATCACCAGCATGGCCGGCGCCGTTGAAGAGTTCTCCGCCACGTCGCTGAACATTGCCGACAACATGGGCAACACCCAGCGTCTGGCCCAGGAAAACGCCCAGCAGACCCAGATCGGTCGCACGTCGATGGAAGAAGCGTCTTCCTCGCTGGAGCAGATTGCCGGCGCACTGAACACCACCGCGACCGTGATCAACACGCTCGGTCAGCGCTCCCAGGAAATCGGCGGCATCGTCAGCGTGATCACCTCGATTGCCGAACAGACCAACCTGCTGGCACTCAACGCTGCCATCGAAGCGGCCCGTGCCGGTGAACAAGGTCGCGGGTTTGCCGTGGTGGCCGACGAAGTGCGCAGCCTCGCCTCGCGTACCCGTCAGGCGACGGATGAAATTTCCAGCATGATTCACAGCATTCAGCAGGAAACCGGCAACGCCATCAGCAACATGGAGCAGGGCAACCTGCTGATGCAGGAAGGCCTGTCGCGCAATGCCAATGTGGCGTCGGCGCTGGCGCGCATTGACGAGCAAAGCCGCTCGGCGGGTGAGCAGTTTGCCGCGATCACCACCGCGACTCAGGAGCAGAGCAGCACCGCGACTTTGCTCAGCAGCAACTTGCAGAGCATCGCGATGGCCAACAGCGAGCAGCGCGAAGTGGTATCGAACCTGGCAATCACCGCCAAGGAACTGGAAGGCCTCGCAGCCGACCTGCGCCAGGAAGTCGACCGCTTCCGGTGAGGCGTCTCTGAAATAGCTATCGCGAGCAGGCTCGCTCCCACAGGTTTTTTGTTGGACCTGTGAGAGCGAGCCTGCTTGCGTTTGGGCCCGCCACGACCTCGACACTTACTGAGTCGCCGGCCGATACTGCAACGCTTCGGCCAGATGTTCGCGACTGATATCCGCGCACTTCTCCAGATCCGCCAGCGTCCGCGCGACCTTGAGCAGCCGATGCGCCGAGCGCAGCGACAAGGTCAGTCTTTCGCACGCCGTCTCCAGCCAGGTTTCATCGGCTGTGGATAACTTGCAGTGCTTCTTCAGCCCCGGCAAATCGAGAAATGCATTGGCACAGCCCTGGCGTTTTTGCTGACGATCGCGGGCCTCTGCGACCAATGTGGCCGCGCTGGCGCTGTCCTCTCCCGGTTTCACCGCAGGGTTCAACGCTGTCGCCTCCCGCGCCACCGTCAGGTGCAAATCGATCCGGTCCAGCAACGGCCCCGACAGTTTGTTGCGATAGCGCTGCACCATGTCCGGCGTGCACGAACACTTGCCGCTCGGTTCGCCAAGATATCCACAGGGACAGGGATTCATCGCCGCCACCAGCTGGAATCTCGCGGGAAACCGCACCCTTTCCTTGGCCCGTGCGATGACGATGCAGCCGGATTCCAGCGGTTCGCGCAGAACCTCCAGCACCTTGCGATCAAACTCGGGCAGTTCATCGAGAAACAGTACGCCGTGATGGGCGAGCGTGATTTCGCCGGGTTGCGGTTTTGAGCTGCCACCGACCAGTGCCGGCCCGGAGGCCGAGTGATGCGGCTGGCGAAACGGGCGCTGCGGCCAGTGGGTCAACGGTGCGCCGCTGGCGACGGATTGAATCGCCGCCACCTCCAGCGCTTCGCTCTCGGCCAGCGGTGGCAGCAAACCGGGTAATCGACTTGCCAGCAACGTCTTGCCCGTCCCCGGTGGCCCGCTGAACAGCAGGTTGTGGGCACCGGCGGCGGCAATCAGCAGCGCCCGTTTGGCGGCCAGTTGGCCCTGTACTTCATTCAGGTCGGGATAGGGTTTCGCGGCATGGATCAGCCCATCCGAGACATAAGGCTCGACCGGCGTATGCCCGTTGAAATGCGCCACGGCCTCCAGCAGATGATCCACCGCGATCACCCTCAGCCCAGATGCCAGACAAGCCTCCTCGGCATTCGCCCGTGGCACCACCAGCGTCCGCCCGGCCTTGCGCGCTGCCAGTGCCGCCGGCAACACCCCGCGCACCGCCCGCACGGCGCCGGACAACGCCAGTTCGCCAAGGCACTCCACGTCATCCAGCGTCAACGTCGGCACCTGCACACTCGCCGACAGAATCCCCAGCGCAATCGCCAGATCGAACCGCCCGCCATCCTTGGGCAGATCCGCCGGCGCCAGATTCAACGTGATCCGCCGCGCCGGAAACTGCAGCCCCGAATTGATGATCGCACTGCGCACCCGGTCCTTGCTCTCTTTCACCGCGGCTTCGGGCAGGCCGACCATGGTCAGCGAGGGCAGGCCGTTGGCCAGGTGGACTTCGACGGTGACGGCGGGAGCATCCACGCCAATCTGGGCGCGGCTGTGGACGATGGCGAGTGACATGGTCGTTCCTTGAAAAGACAGGGGCCGCTTCCTGCGGGTTTTTGAAGGGTAGTTGAGCGGGGTTTCAGTGTATGAATTGAGGTTTACAAGACGTATCAAGACCTGACGGCAGTGTCACTGCTTCCCTGAATTGGAGCGTTGACTCACGGCCGGCATTGACGGATCATCCCGTTCGAGGACTGCAACTGCGCATTCGTCGGGACTGGGCACCAGCAAAAGCTCCCCCGCATTTTTGGCAGCAGAGAAAGCTGGTTTCTCTGAAGTAGTGACGACGGGATAGCCTGTCGGATTCTGAACCCATGGCTTTAAAACCGGGAGCTAAAGAATCGCTGCGACTACTCCTCAAAAAATATTTAAAAGGCGTCCTTAGGACGCCTTTTTTATTTCTTGTTGGATGATGCTCGTGGTATTTGCCCCACCAACGTGCCATGTGCGCGCTTTTGCGGGTACCAAGTCACCACGAAGTAACCAAATCCTGTGGCGCGCTCGTGTCGCGGTTCAAGAATCAGTGTTCCCATGGATGTTCTCAGTACCGCGACCCTGTTTCCGCATCGCTGTTCTTTGAACTCGCAATAGATTTGCGCTCCTGGGACGATCATTTTCGCAACAATCGCTGCTACCCCATCGACAGTCTGGCAACCATGCTTGAGCAAATCGGCTCTGTGCGCTTCCCATATGTGTACTACGCCAAAACCACTATTCGCTCGGCGGTGAATACCTATTCGCAAATAAATCTTCCCACCTGGCAAGCCGAATTTTGGCATGTCGGGGATCGCACCAAAGATGTAACTGCCATCTGGGTGCTGAACTAGCGTGTTTTCTTTTTGTGTGAGCAAATCAGACAAGACGGAGTCCAGAAACAGAATGTCTGGCAATCAATGTGATCCTTCTGAAACTCGACGTGTTGGATCGATCAGCGTAGGTGATGGCTACGAGCGTAACTACAAGTAAAAAATCACGTAATCGGGCGCGGGAGCTGATTCTTGTAGGGCCATGCTTCAATGGTTGTAGGACGTCGGCGAAACGTTGCCGGAGGTCTTGAATAGCCGAATTGGATGCTCCAGTTTTGCCGCTCAATACAGCCTCTGGAGGCGAAAAATGAACCGCAATGGTATGCGCCCGATTCATCCCGGCGAAGTTCTGAACAAGGAATTCATGGAGCCATTGGGCATGACGGTCTTGGACTTGGCCATGCCCGCGAACTGGCCTGAAACCGAAATCGAGAAGCTTGTGAAATGCCAGCTCAGGATCTGCGCCGATTTGGCAATCAGGCTGGCCATCCACCTCAACACCACACCTGAGTTCTGGATGAATCTTCAGTCGACTTACGATTTACGCAGGGCTCAGCTCCGGCATGCGGGCCTATAGCGATTGCAGCATCCGCGAAGCCCTCTTCCACCAAGTGCCCGGTTCTGGGCGCTTTAGCTTTTCCCGTTCTACCACCATCAATGGCACATCCTGCAACCGAATCCACGGCTGGTTATTCCAGTGCAGCAAACTCAACGACATCTCGGGCCAATTCAGCAGGCTTAGCTGTGGGCGTTCGTTTGTGGTGGGGTGCTGGGCGTCGCGCAGGGTGGGGATGACTTGATGGGTGAGCCATTCGCGTAGCGCTCGGTATTCGGGGCAGTAGTGATAGACGAGGAGGGCGTAGATGCCGGATTCGCTGATCAGGAGGGTGTTTTCGATCTGGTTGTGGATCAGGGTTTTGCGGGTTTGGTATTGGTCGGGGTCGAGTTTTCGCAGCATGCGTTCGTTGAGGTAAATGTGCAGCAGGCGGCCCAGGTCGCGGGCAGAGAACCAGGGTTGGTTCTGGATGAGCAGGGCGTGGAGGGGGAGTTTGTGGCGGATGAAAACCTGAGGAGTGAGATACGTATCTTCGTTATTCATTGAACAGCTCCTTTTGCTTTAGGGCTGCCCTCAATTGTCGCCAAACAATTGGGTGGCAGTCGTACGCGGGTTGGCGAACCGGAGCAAAAGGAACCCGGCAGACCCGAAGGTCTCCCACGCACAACCGCCATGACTCGATGTGGCGGTAAACATAGCCGCCATCATGGTTTTCGTGCGCCTTAAGCTTTCCGGGTCGCCAAACCCAGTGCTGAACATTCAGCATTGGGTGAGCTTAGGAATCAGGGCTTCACGGCGCAATCGGACGGCGGGGTTGCAATCTGTAGGATTCTGCCGGGAGTCGATAGCGAATCCTGAATCGCGGGAAGGTCGTTCCGACCTTCATTCGCGGGCAAGCCCGCTCCCACAAGGGACCGCATTCACAAAGACACGAGGTGTTACTCAGCCGGCGGCGTCAGCTTCGCTTCCATCTCCGCCATCTTCGCCTCAAGGCTCTCGAGCCGGGCGCGAGTGCGCGCCAGCACTACCATCTGACTGTCAAACTCTTCGCGGCTCACCAGGTCCAGTTTGCTGAAGGCACTTTGCAGCAGCATCTTGAACTGGCTTTCGATTTCGGCTTTTGGCAAGGGCGTGTCGCCGCTGAACAGGCGGGAGGCGGTGCCGCTCAGGGCGTCGAGGAAGTCTTTGGGCGCGAGCATGGGATATGTCCTGGAAACTATGGCCGGCAGTGTATCACGCAGTGTCTATAGTCATTGGTGCAGGCACGGATGCACGCTTTTCGCGCAACTGGATGCACGGCCACGCACCGTTGTTGTGCGTATCCCGAGTGCCATTTGGGTGATGGCATCTGCGGCAGCGGCCAAGGGATTGAAATCAGTGGTTTTTGGCGAGATGGCAAGCTTTCTGCTTAGTCACCTTCGACCCATGCACTGATGCAGTCGCTGTGACGAATGCAGTGCAGCAGACGGAGCGGGGAGTTTCGTCTGGAGCGGTTAGCTGGCGTCGACAACGAAGCGTTACAAAGCCAGGCACTGCGCTTAGACTTGAGTCGGGTTTGTTTTCCTGGGGCAAGTCCACCAATTCGGGAGAGAGTTTCATGAAGCTAGTCACTGCCATCATCAAGCCGTTCAAGTTGGACGACGTGCGCGAGTCGCTGTCCGAAATCGGCGTGCAGGGCATTACCGTTACTGAAGTCAAAGGCTTCGGTCGGCAGAAGGGTCACACCGAGCTGTATCGCGGCGCGGAGTATGTGGTCGATTTTCTGCCCAAGGTGAAAATCGACGTGGCCATCGACGACAAGGATCTGGATCGGGTTATCGAGGCGATAACCAAGGCTGCCAACACCGGCAAGATCGGTGACGGCAAGATCTTCGTGGTCAATCTGGAACAGGCGATCCGCATCCGTACCGGCGAAACCGATACCGACGCGATCTAAACGCCGCCACAAACCCAACGCCCCAGGAGAAAACAATATGACTCTGCGTAAATTCGCAGGGCTAGGAGCCCTGTTGTCTATCGTAATGCCCGGCCTGGCCATGGCGGCAGACGAAGTGGCAGCTCCAGTCCTGAACTCCGGCGACACCGCCTGGATGCTCACCTCCACAGCCCTCGTGCTGTTCATGACCATTCCTGGCCTCGCGCTGTTCTACGGCGGCATGGTTCGGTCGAAAAACATTCTTTCCGTGATGATGCAGTGCTTCGCCATTACCGGTCTGATCAGCGTCCTGTGGGTCATTTATGGCTACAGCATCGCGTTCGACACCACCGGCATGGAGCAGGGCGTCGTCAACTTCAACTCGTTCGTGGGCGGTTTCGGCAAGGCGTTCCTGGCCGGCGTCACCCCAGCGAGCCTGACCGGCCCGGCGGCGCTGTTCCCCGAGGCGGTCTTCATCACCTTCCAGATGACCTTCGCGATCATCACCCCGGCGCTGATCGTCGGTGCGTTCGCCGAGCGGATGAAGTTCTCCGCGATGCTGATCTTCATGGGCATCTGGTTCACCCTGGTCTACGCACCGATCGCGCACATGGTCTGGTCCGGCAACGGCGGCCTGATGTGGGACTGGGGCGTACTCGACTTCGCCGGCGGCACCGTGGTGCACATCAACGCCGGTGTGGCCGGTCTGATTGCCTGCCTGGTACTGGGTAAACGCAAAGGCTTCCCGACCACCCCGATGGCGCCACACAATCTGGGTTACACCCTGATGGGCGCAGCGATGCTGTGGGTTGGCTGGTTCGGCTTCAACGCCGGTTCCGCTGCGGCCGCCAACGGCACCGCCGGCATGGCGATGCTGGTGACCCAGATTGCGACCGCCGCTGCGGCACTGGGCTGGATGTTCGCCGAGTGGATCACCCACGGCAAACCAAGCGCACTGGGTATCGCATCCGGCGTCGTTGCAGGTCTGGTCGCGATCACTCCGGCCGCTGGCACCGTGGGCCCGATGGGCGCCCTGGTCATCGGTCTGGCGGCAGGCGTGGTGTGCTTCTTCTGCGCCACCACCCTGAAACGCAAACTCGGTTATGACGACTCCCTGGACGCCTTCGGCGTGCACGGTATCGGCGGTATCCTCGGCGCGATCCTGACCGGTGTGTTCGCTGCACCGTCGCTGGGTGGCTTCGGCACCGTCACCGACATCGCCGCACAAGTCTGGATTCAGTGCAAAGGCGTCGGCTTCACCGTGATCTACACCGCCATCGTCACCTTCATCATCCTCAAGGTGCTGGATGCCGTGATGGGTCTGCGCGTGACCGAGGAAGAAGAATCGGTCGGCCTGGATCTGGCACAACACAACGAGCGCGGCTACAACCTGTAAGCACGCGCCACAAAAAACTTGCCCGGCTCGCCGGGCATTTTTTTGTCTGGAATTTGTCTTCCCTGATACAGCTGAAAGGATTTTTCGTACTGCTTTGGTCGTGTTTACGACGAGTGTTTTTCTGCGGCCAAAGGCTTACATCATTGAAGGAATATTAGGGCCTTTGTTTTTTTCCAGAGCGCGCTAGAATGCGCCCCGAACGTGCGGAGAACTGTATGTGGCAACAGACTCTGATAACCCTGCGGGCACGGCCCCGGGGCTTTCATCTGGTGACGGACGAGTTGCTCGCCGGCCTGCCTGAACTCAAGGCATGCCGGGTCGGTCTGTTGCATTTGTGGCTGCAGCATACCTCGGCGTCGTTGACCATCAACGAGAACGCCGATCCGGCGGTACGTCGCGACTTCGAACGATTTTTCAATCGTCTGATCCCACAAGGAGCAGACGGCTATGAGCATAACGACGAAGGCCTGGACGACCTCCCGGCGCACTTCAAGGCCAGCGTGCTGGGCTGCCAGATCAGTTTGCCGGTAACGGCGGGCCGACTGGCACTGGGCACCTGGCAAGGCGTTTACCTGGGCGAGCACCGTGATCATGGCGGTGCCCGTAAAGTCCTCGCCACCTTGCACGGTGAAGGGGCATAAACCGTTGGTCACCAATGGTTACCGATTTTTTTCCGGCGACTTTCGACAGTCGCCAAAGCTGGTCTATAACTAATCTGCTTTTCGCAAGTCATGAGGTAGAACATGAGCGACGATGATCTGGAAAACGACGACCTCGAAGTAGGCGACGAAGACGAGGCCGAAGACGGTCTGGAAGCAGCAGCGGAAGACGTTGCTGAAGACGATGGCGGTGACGATACGCCGGCCCCGGCTGCCAAAGGCAAGGCCAAGGCTGCGGTGTCGGTCGACGAGTTGCCGAGCATCGAAGCCAAGAACAAGGAGCGCGATGCCCTGGCCAAGGCCATGGAAGAGTTCCTTGCGCGCGGCGGCAAGGTGCAGGAAGTGGAGGCCAACGTGGTCGCCGATCCGCCCAAGAAGCCGGACAACAAGTACGGCAGCCGCCCTATCTGAGGCGTGTCGCTTGCTTGCTGAAAAAGCCCGCCGTCGCTGCGGGCTTTTTCATGGGCGAAAGAAAGTTAGCCGCGGCTGTTCCAGCGGGCGAGCACCGCGGGCAGATCGTTCAGGCTACGAATCTCGGCATCCGGCAGGCGCTCCGCTTCCCAGTCCTTGCCGGCCGGGTTGAACCAGATCGCTCGCAGACCGGCCTGCTGCGCCCCGGCGATGTCATCCCCCGGGTGATCGCCGATATGCACAGCGGCTTCGGCGCTCACGCCGCCGCGCTGCAAAGCTTCATGGAACAGTCGAGCATCCGGCTTGGCTATGCCGATGTCTTCGGCACACAACGCAAACTTGAAGTAATCCGCCAGCCCGAGACGACGGACATCGGCGTTGCCGTTGGTGACCACCCCGAGGGCGTAATGCTTGGCGAGGGTTTCCAGGATCGGCTCGACCTCCGGGAACACCTCGATCTGATGCCGCGCATGCAGAAACACTTCAAAACTCTTGTCCGCCAGATCCGACGCTTCGCCGTGGGCGTACCCGGCTTCTTCCAGCGCATGGAACAGCACGCGCCGGCGCAACGCGCTGATGCGGTGCTTCAGGCCCGGTTCGTTGGCCAGCACCCGCTCGCGGATCGACCACAGATGCTCGACCGGCACCGCGCCCAGATTCGGCGCATGTTCGCTCAGCCATTCGCGCAAAACCGCTTCGGCGCTGACGATCACCGGGGCGGTGTCCCACAAGGTGTCGTCGAGGTCGAAGGTGATCAACTGGATGCTCATGAATCGTCGCCTTTCATGCGTTTGGCCCGTGGGTGGGCGCTGTCGTAGACCGCCGCCAGGTGCTGGAAGTCCAGGTGGGTATAGATCTGGGTGGTCTTGATGTCCGAGTGGCCGAGCAGTTCCTGCACCGCTCGCAGGTCCTGAGAGGACTCGAGCAAATGGCTGGCGAAGGAGTGTCGCAGCATGTGCGGGTGCAGGTTCTGCCCCAGTTCGCGCTCGCCGGCGAGTTTGACCCGAACCTGAATCGCGCGCGGGCCGAGGCGTCGGCCTTGCTGGCTGACGAATACTGCGTCGTCTGCCGGGTTGGTCAGCGCCCGCAGCGGCAGCCATTGCTCCAGGGCTTCCCGGGCCTTTTTGCCGACGGGCAACAGGCGCGTCTTGCTGCCCTTGCCGAGTACCTGAACCATGCCGTCGGCCAGATCGAGCTGATCGAGATTGAGCCCGGTCAGCTCCGACAGACGCAGTCCGGAGGAATAGAACAACTCCAGAATCGCCTGATCGCGCCGCGCGAGGAAATCGTCCTCCACGGCACCTTCAAGCAGTTGCAGGGCGCGATCGGTGTCGAGGGTTTTCGGCAGCCGGCGTTCGCCTTTGGGCGGTGCCAGGCCGGTGGCCGGATCGTGATCGCAGAGACCTTCACGATTCAGATAGTGATAGAGCCCGCGCACCGCTGAGAGCAGGCGCGCCAGACTGCGTGAGGACTGGCCCTGGGCATGCAGGCGGGCGATCAGGCTGCGCAGGCGCTGGATGTCCAGCGCCTGCCAGCTACCGATGTTCTGTTTGTTGCACCAGCCGAGGACTTTGTCGAGGTCGCGTCGGTAGGCCGACAGCGTGTGCGGCGACACCTGCCGCTCACTGCGCAGGTGTTCGCAGTAAGCGTCCAGTTGTCGTTCCATGCTCAGCGTACCGAGCGCAGGGAGCTGTTGACCCGTGGCAGCACGCGACCCATGACTTCGGCGATGTAGCTGAGGAACAGCGTGCCGACCGAACTCTTGTAGTGCTGCGGATCACGGCTGGCGATGGCCAGGATCCCGTGGATGCCCTGATGGCTGACGGCGACCACGGCGGTGGAGCCGATCTGCTTGCGCTGTTCTTCGCCGAACAGGAAGTCCAGTTCATGTTCACGCAGACTGCCGCTGACGCTCTTGCCTTCGGTGAGCAATCCGCCGATGGCGGTTTGCGCGTCGGCGTGGGTCACCCAGCGGCCGACCGGGGCCGGGTTGTCGCCCAGCAGGATCAGGCTGACGAAGGGCACCTGAAAATCCTGACGCAGGCTGTCTTCGACGCTGATCACCACGTCTTCCAGAGTGGCGGCGTCCATCAGGGCGAGGATCAAGCGGCGGGTCTTGTCGAACAGGCGATCGTTGTCCCGGGCGACGTCCATCAAGTGCGAGAGACGATGACGCATCTCGATGTTGCGGTCGCGCAGGATGGCCATCTGACGCTCGACCAGCGAGACGGTATCGCCTCGCTGATGGGGGATGCGCAGGGACGGCAGCAGTTCTTCATGCTCGACGAAGAAGTCCGGATGAGCCTCCAGGTACGCGGCAACCGCTGCCGCCTCCAGGCTCTCGGACGCTGATTCACCGGACTGTCGGGCGGGTACCTGAGGCTTATCGGTCATGGCTTCTGCTCACTCAAAGACGCACTTGTCCTTCGTATACGCGCACTGCCGGGCCGGTCATCAACACCGGTTGGCCGGGGCCTGCCCACTCAATGGACAGACGCCCGCCCGGCAGGTCGATCAGCAGTGGCGAATCCATCCACCCCTGACTGATCGCCGCTACAGCAGCAGCGCAGGCACCGGTGCCGCAGGCCTGGGTTTCCCCGGCGCCGCGTTCCCAGACGCGCAGTTGCGCGCGATGGCGGTCGATGACCTGGAGAAAACCGACGTTGACCCGCGCCGGAAAGCGCGGATGGTGTTCGATTTTCGGCCCCAGTTCATGCACCGGTGCAGTGTTGATATCGCTGACCCGCAGCACCGCATGGGGGTTGCCCATGGACACCGCGGCCAGATCGACCGGCGCACCGTCGACATCGACCTGATAACTCAGGGCCTGCTCCGGCGCCTGGAACGGAATGTCCGCCGGCACCAGGCGCGGGGCGCCCATGTTAACGCCGATCTGGCCGTCGTTACGCACGTCCAGTTCGATGATGCCGCCCTTGGTCTCGACGCGGATCTGCCGTTTGGCGGTCAGGCGTTTGTCGAGCACGAAGCGGGCGAAGCAGCGCGCACCGTTGCCGCACTGCTCCACTTCGGAACCGTCGGAGTTGAAGATCCGGTAACGGAAATCCACATCCGGATTGCTCGGCGCTTCGACGATCAGCAACTGGTCGAAACCGATGCCGGTGTGCCGGTCGCCCCACATTTTTGCGTGCTTGGGCTGAATATGCGCGTGCTGGCTGACCAGGTCGAGAACCATGAAGTCGTTGCCCAGGCCGTGCATCTTGGTAAAACGCAGCAGCATCGGGTTACTCCGGCAGCAGGCTTTCGCCGGCAAACAGCTCGGCCACGGTTTCGCGGCGACGCACTTCAAATGCCTGATCACCATCCACCAGCACTTCAGCGGCACGGCCGCGGGTGTTGTAGTTGGAGCTCATCACGAAACCGTAGGCACCGGCCGAATGCACGGCCAGCAGATCGCCTTCTTCCAGCGCCAGTTCGCGTTCCTTGGCGAGGAAGTCGCCGGTTTCGCAGATCGGGCCGACGATGTCGTAGGTACGCGCAGCAGTATCGCGTGGCTTGACCGGGGTCACGTCCATCCAGGCCTGGTACAGCGCCGGGCGGATCAGGTCGTTCATGGCCGCGTCGACGATAGCGAAGTCTTTGTGCTCGGTGTGCTTGAGGTACTCGACCTGAGTCAGCAGCACACCGGCGTTGGCGACAATGAAGCGGCCTGGCTCGAACACCAGCGCCAGATCACGACCGACCAGACGCTCGCGTACAGCCTTGATGTAATCGGCGGCCAACGGCGGCTCTTCATCGCGATAACGCACACCCAGGCCGCCACCGAGATCGATGTGACGCAGGTGGATGCCGCAATCGCCGAGGCGATCGACCAGATCCAGCAGGCGATCGAGGGCATCGAGGAACGGCGGCAGGGTGGTCAGTTGCGAACCGATGTGGCAGTCGACGCCGACCACTTCCAGGTTCGGCAGGTGCGCGGCACGCACGTACACGTCTTCGGCGTCGGCGATGGCGATGCCGAACTTGTTCTCTTTGAGACCGGTGGAAATGTACGGGTGGGTGCCGGCATCGACGTCCGGGTTCACGCGCAGCGAGATCGGCGCACGAACGCCCAGTTCGGCGGCGACCACTTGCAGGCGCTCGAGCTCGTCGGTGGATTCGACGTTGAAGCAATGCACGCCGACTTCCAGCGCACGGCGCATGTCGTCACGGGTCTTGCCGACGCCGGAGAACACGATCTTGTCCGGGCTGCCGCCGGCGGCCAGAACACGCTCCAGCTCGCCACGGGAAACGATGTCGAAACCGGCACCGATACGGGCCAGGACATTCAGGACGCCGAGGTTGGAATTGGCCTTGACCGCGAAGCACACCAGGTGCGGCATGCCGGCCAGCGCATCGGCGTAGGCCAGGTACTGGGCCTCGATGTGCGCGCGGGAGTAGACGTAGGTCGGTGTGCCGAAGCGATCGGCGATGGCGGACAGCGCCACACCTTCCGCGAACAGTTCCCCGCCACGGTAGTTAAAAGCGTCCATGGCGATCCCTTAGTAAACGTCGTGCTTGTGTGCCTTGGAGACAGGCTGCTTTTGCGAAGACTGGGCTTGCTCGGCCGGGTCCTGATCTTCATCGGGCAGGTACAGCGGGCCTTTCTGACCGCAGGCCGAAACGAGACAGGCAACCGCGACGAGCGCAGCAAGGGAAGAGATCAGGCGCTTCATGGCGAAATCCTTGAAAATGCGTTAATTGCGCCGGAGTATACCGGCCACCCGGCAGCTTGCCTATGCGACGGAACTCCCGTCCGGCGGGGCTCGGGCTGCGGCGCGGAAACTTTTCCCGCGTGGCGGGTGGATATTTCGTCGCCGGGCAGGGCGCTTGGTCGTTATCCTTTGCAATCGGCTGGCAGCGTCCGTATCTTGCGGCGCTTGAGCCTGATCAGACATTTTTTGAGGTTGCCGCAATGAGTTTGTCCGAAGCCCGTTTCCACGATCTGGTCGATGAAACCCAGGAAAAACTGGAAGACATCTTCGACGACAGCGACCTGGACATCGACATGGAGAACTCGGCCGGTGTGCTGACCGTCAAGTTCGAGAACGGCACCCAGCTGATCTTCAGTCGTCAGGAACCGTTGCGTCAGCTGTGGCTGGCCGCGGTGTCCGGCGGTTTCCACTTCGACTACGACGAAGAAAGCGAACGCTGGATGTGCGACAAGAGCGAAGAACAGCTGGGCGAAATGCTCGAGCGCATCGTCAAGCAACAGGCCGGCACCGAATTCGATTTCGAAGGCCTGTGATTTCGTGACTGATACTGCACCCGTCCGTCCGCCGAAGCCGCTTTACAGCAACGTCAGCCCGGCCGTCCCTTCGCCGTGCACCGGAGTGTGCCGGCTGGATGAGCAGAAGGTCTGCCTCGGTTGCATGCGCCATGTCGAAGACATCCGCGAATGGCGTTCGGCCGATGACGAGCGCCGCCGGGTGATTTGTGCGCAGGCCGCTCAGCGCCGGCAGCTCGCCGGAGCGTAGCTTGTATATTTTTTGAGCTGTGATAGTGTCCGGAAACGCCTCAACCCATCGAGGCCTGGTGAAAACCCCGTCTTTTTTGGCGGGGTTTTGCTTTTTTTGTGTGCAGAAGAAAGGAGTCTGCCCGGATCATGACCGCACCTTCCATCACCCTTACCCGTCTGGACGTGCAACGTCTGGAGCGCCTGATCGACAGCCTGGATGACACGCTGCCGGGCGTGATCGCGCTGCAAACCGAACTGGACCGCGCCGATACCCTGGTCGGTCACGATGAAGTGCCTGCCGATGTCGTGACGATGAATTCCCGTGTGCACTGCCGCGAAGAAAGCAGTGGCAAGGACTACCACCTGACCCTGGTCTATCCGAAGCACGCCAACGCCGACGAAGGCAAAGTCTCGATCCTCGCTCCGGTCGGAAGTGCGTTGCTGGGCCTGAAGGTTGGTCAGCACATCGACTGGCCGGCTCCGGGTGGCAAAACCCTGAAGCTGACCTTGCTCGAAGTCGAATCGCAGCCGGCCAATGGCGGTGATTTCCCGGAGTAACCCGCCTCAGACCTGCTCGAGCGCCTCGTTCAGAGAGCGTTCCAGGTCGGCCTTGTAGCGCAGATACAGATTGCTCGAACTCTGCCCGTCACCGATCACACCCGACAGGTCCAGGTCGGTGATGTAGCAGCGGTAGCGCTCGGTTTCCCGGCGCTGCCCGACAATCTCCCGGGCGACCACGCTGAACAGCTGGTCGCCATGTTCCAGCTCGCTGAATTCCCGTTGATTGCAATACAGCGTGACTTGCACCTCGCCGGGTGCGGCTTTGCCGACGATCGCCTGCACGTCGTAGAACGGTTTGTTGACCGGCGTCTGCGGCGCCGGGCGCATTTCGACCCGTCGCGCGCGTCCCGGCCCTGACGGCAATAACTGGTAATACAAGATTTCAAGGCTGGCGGCATGGCCCGCATCCATCGGCAGCAGCGCTTCGCGGCGGAACTGGATCGATTGCAGGAACCGCTGCAGCGGCACCAACAGGCTTTGCTCGTCGTGATAGGGCAAGTGCTGTTGCCACAACGCATTGAACTCGTCGAGCACGTACAGCTCGGCGGTTTGTTCGGTGATCCGGTAGAACACCTGAATGCATTCGGGCTGGCCCATCGGCAGGATCAGTGCCAGGTCGTGGTCTTCCAGTGCCATCGGGTCCAGGTGCAGCGGGCTGTAGCGCGGCTGTTCCTCACCCAGGTAATCGAGCAGCGCCGGCAGGGTGGCGAGGGCGACATGGCTGACCTGGCCCGGCACCAGCTCCAGCACGTGGTAATGCTGCTGCACCTGAATCAGGTAGCGGTGATTCAGATCGCTGAGCAACAGGGTCTGCGCGGTATCGACAATTTCCTCCACCCGGCGGGCGATGAACTGCGCGCGGTTGTGACAGAAACAGCGCACCCGCAGCGACGGCTGCTGCGATCCACGCGGCAGGTTGTTGAGGTAATCGCGCAGGCAGTCCATCAAGGCATGCGGGCCGTCGAAGCGATTGACCAGCACTTCGTTCCAGCTGTTGAGCGTGACCTGATCCAGGGTCAGCACCAGGTTTTCGCGCACGCCGGCGTAGCTCAGGGAGTCCGTGCGTTCGGTGGTCATCAGGATGTTGAGGTCGCGGTGATGTTTGAGCGGGTCGACCCCGACATTCACCAGCATCAGCACTTCGCTCGGCACGGCGGCGCGCAGCAGCGGTTCTTCGGCGACGGTCGACAAGGGCAGGGCGATGCTTTGTTGCAGGCTGCCGAGCAGGTTGAACAGCTCGAACTCGCTCAAATCGCTGGTGCCGGGGTGCAGGGCCAGTCGGGTGCTGCTGTCGATCACGCCGTTGCGGTGGCACCAGGTCAGCAGTTCGAGCAACTCGCGGCTGCGCTTGATCGGCGCGAAGTGTTCCCACTCCAGCGCCGTCAGGCTGCCGTTGTACAGGCCCCACTGGGTTTGTCCCGGTTCCTTTTTGTTCGGCGATTGCACCAGGGTCAGGGTGTCTTCGGCCAGGTCCGGGGCGATGCCGGGATTAATGAACTCGACCTTGTCGGCCTTACGCTCGAACGCCGCATACAGGCGCCGGCCTAGAACGTTGAGGTCACGCTTGTTGATCAGGCTGACAGTCTGCTCGCTGCGGGCGAACTGGGTCAGGAAGCGGTAGCTGTAATTCAGTTCGTTGACCAGCGCCCGGCGCTCGGCGCTGACCTGGCGGACTTTCCACTGGCTGCGGCTGTCGAGCAGCGCCAGTTGCCGCTGATCCCAATGCCATTCGCTGGCCAGTCTTTCCAGCAGTGAACGCTGCCAGCTCTGGGTGCGGGTGTTGCCGGTGAGCTTGCGGTTGACCTTGAGGTACAGCGCGCGGCGTACCAACTCCAGGCGCTCCGGCTCGTTGCGCGCAGTGAGGTATTCCTCGATCCGCCGGTAGACCACCATGTACGGGTCCAGCTCGTCGAGATCCAGCCGGTTGGCGAACACCGCCTGCTTGAAGCGCAGGCTCAGACATTGCACCTGCGGATGTTCGCTGGCGTAAACCTCGGTCAGCAGCAGCTTGAGCACCGATTTGTAAGGTGACTCGATGCCCTTGAACAGTTGCCACAGCCCGGCGCCGACGAACTCGCCCGGCGGAATGTGCGCCATCGGCCCCAGGTCGAGGGTTTCATCATTGCGGATGAAACGTTTGGAAATCAGCGTGTGGGTGTACGCGTCGTAGGCACGTTCTTCGTAGACCGGCACCAGCCACCAGATCGGCGTGCGCCCGGCGAGCCAGATCGCGGTGCGGTAGAACTCGTCCAGCAGCAGGTAATGCTGGGTGGTGCCGCAATCTTCGGAGCTGAGCTGGGTGTCGCGTTCGCCTTTGACGAAACGCACCGGGTCGATCAGGAAAAAGTGCGCCTCGGCCCCCTGGCTGGCGGCCCAGGTTTCGAGCACCTGGCATTTCTTGCGCAGCTCGGCCAGTTCACTGTCGCTCAGGTCGGGGGCGTGGCAGACCCACACATCCATGTCGCTCTGGTCGGCCTGGGCCAGCGTGCCGAGGCTGCCCATCAGGAACAGTCCGTGAATCGGCCGTGGCGGGTTGCTGCCGTGACGCGGCTTATAGGAGAACGAGCGCGTCAGGCGCTGAGCTTCGGCCAGCACATCGGCGTCGGGTTCGTAATTCGACAGCCCGGCCGGCGTACTGCCCGAGACATAGCCGGGCAGCAGCGGATGATTGACGTGGAAAAACAGTGGCAGCAGCGTGAGCACGCTTTGCTGGCGCGTCGACAGACCTTCCAGCGCCCGGTTCAGGCGGCCTTCATTGAGTTTGAGAAAACGTGCACGTAGCTGGCTGAGTACCTTGCGGTCGATGCCTTCGTCCAGGTCGGGGCGGATTTCATGGGTGCGGGTCATGTCGGCTCAAACCGGCGCGCAGGGCTCGGAGGCAAAGGGTCTCGGGTGTCCGGGAGTTTAGCGCCTGAGCGACAGGAGTTTTAAGCTGAATTTGTTTTTTGACGTCAGATTTCTATCGCGCGGCGATGGTCGACGTTCATGGCTGGCCCGCGGAAATCCCGTGGCAGGGGTTTCCGTGGGCAAAGTCGGGAGGATCAGGCGGTTTGTTGCTCTTTGAGAATCGTCAGTACGGTTTGCACGTTCTGTGCGGCATCGCGACCGAGGCTGGTCAGGTAACCGCCATCAGGCTGGTCTGTCAGTTCTTTTTCGAACAGGCGTTGTGCGGCGGCAATGTGCTTCGGGGCAGCGGTCTGATGAATTTTCAGACCTTCCTGGGAACTGTCCAGGTTGAAGAGTGCGAGGACTTCCAGTTCGGCAACCAACTCAGGGGTAAGCGACATAAGGACTCCAGACTTTCTAGGAATTGGACGACAGCGCCCCTAAGGTGAACCTGCCGGCGCGGCCTGTCCAGTGCGCGTGTCAGGGTTTTTATTCCGGGGTGGATTCCAGTGTAGTCAGGGGGCAGCAGAAGGCCGGGCAGATGGGTGACAAATTGTGTGGGAGCAGGCCTGCTCCCACAGGGTGGGGCCGTTTACTGCTTTTCCGGTGGCAGTTCCGGCAGTGCGCGCAGCGCGGTTTCGTACCACTCGGTATCGAAAGCACGGTCTTCGTCGAGCATCGCGTCGATTTCACAGGCCAGCACGTGGGCCATCAGATTCAGGATGTCATCACGCTCGTAACCGACCAGCGTCAGCTTGTTGAAGGTTGCCTTGGCCGCTGGCGGGTTGTCGCTTTCGATCTGGTTCTCGATCGCTTCGATCAGCGTCGATTCGGTGAACTCTTCTTCATCATTGTCGATGTCAGTCGGCTCGCTCATGGCAGGCTCCTCAAGGAAAGGCGCCAGTTTACCCGCATTCAGCAGCGTGATGCTGCTGGCGCGAATCCCTGGTGCGATCTATAAACAGGCACTGCCCACCCCGCACGGCCTGGAGGCTATGTGATGTTCAAGCTCTATGGATTCTCCGTCAGCAACTACTACAACATGGTCAAACTGGCGCTGCTGGAAAAAGGCCTGCCGTTCGAGGAGGTCACGTTCTACCCGACGCCTACGCCTGAGTCTCTGGCCATCAGCCCGCGTGGCAAGGTGCCGGTGCTGGGGGCCGAAGGTGGTTACATCAACGAAACGATGGTGATGCTCGAATACCTCGAAAGCAGTCAAAAGGGTGTCCCGCTGCTGCCGACCGAGCCGTTTGCCCGTGCTCAGGTGCTGGCAGTGGCCAAGGAAATCGAGCTGTATATCGAGCTGCCGGCACGAGCCTGTTACGGCGAAGCGTTTTTCGGTACGGCGCTGCCGGAGGCGATCAAGGAGAAAACCAAGGCTGAATTGCTGCTGGGCTTTGCGGCGCTGGGGCGCCACGGCAAGTTCGCCCCGTATGTAGCGGGCGACAGCTTGAGCATTGCGGATTTGTATTTCCTCTACAGCGTGCCGTTGGCAGTTGCCGTGGGGCACAAGCTGTTCGGTCTGGATTTGCTGGCGCAGATGCCGAAGGCCAAGGCACTGCTGGAGCGACTTGAGCAGAATCCAAATGTGCAGAAGATTGCAGCGGACAAGGATGCGGCGATGCCGGCGTTTTTGGCGATGATCGCAGCCAAAAAGTAGCATTTTGTAGCGTTTTGAAATCAGTCATCGCGGGCAAGCCCGCTCCCACAGGGTTTTCGGTTGAAACACAATTGCATGTTCGACACTGAACCTGTGGGAGCTGGCTTGCCAGCGATGTTTTTGGCTTTTAGCGGCTGGCGATCAGCGCCTGACCACGAACCACGGCAGCCTTGACCTGCGCCGGCGCAGTGCCGCCGATGTGGTCACGGGCATTCACCGAGCCTTCCAGGGTCAGCACGGCAAACACGTCCTGCTCGATCTGGTCGCTGAACTGGCGCAGTTCTTCCAGGCTCATTTCCGCCAGATCCTTGCCGGTGTCGACGCCGTACTTCACGGCATGACCGACGATCTCGTGGCAATCACGGAACGGCAGGCCACGGCGTACCAGGTAGTCGGCCAGGTCAGTGGCAGTGGAGAAGCCGCGCAGCGCCGCTTCACGCATGATCGCGTGCTTAGGCTTGATCGCCGGGATCATGTCGGCAAAGGCGCGCAACGAGTCGCGCAGGGTGTCGGCGGCGTCGAACAGCGGTTCCTTGTCTTCCTGGTTGTCCTTGTTGTAGGCCAGCGGCTGGCCTTTCATCAGGGTCAGCAGGCCCATCAGCGCACCGAACACTCGGCCGGTCTTGCCGCGTACCAGCTCTGGCACGTCGGGGTTTTTCTTTTGCGGCATGATCGAGCTGCCGGTGCAGAAACGGTCCGGCAGATCGATGAACTGGAACTGCGCGCTGGTCCACAGCACCAGCTCTTCGGAGAAGCGCGACAGGTGCATCATCGCGATGCTGGCGGCCGAGCAGAATTCGATGGCGAAGTCGCGGTCGGACACGTTGTCCAGCGAGTTGCCGCCGACGGCGTCGAAGCCCAGCAGTTGCGCGGTGTATTCGCGGTCGATCGGGTAAGTGGTGCCGGCCAGCGCGGCGCTGCCCAGCGGCATGCGGTTGGTGCGCTTGCGGCAGTCGACCAGACGCTCGTAGTCGCGGCTGAGCATTTCGAACCAGGCCAGCATGTGGTGCCCGAAGGTCACTGGCTGAGCGGTCTGCAGGTGGGTGAAGCCCGGCATAATGCTGGCGGCTTCACGCTCGGCCTGCTCCAGCAGGCCTTTTTGCAGGCGGGTGATTTCGCTCAGGATCAGGTCGATCTCGTCACGCAGCCACAGGCGGATGTCGGTGGCGACCTGGTCGTTGCGGCTGCGGCCGGTGTGCAGCTTCTTGCCGGTGACGCCGATGCGGTCGGTCAGGCGTGCTTCGATGTTCATGTGCACGTCTTCGAGGTCGACGCGCCAGTCGAACTGGCCGGCCTCGATTTCGCCCTGGATGGTCTTCAGGCCATCGATGATGCTGTCGCGCTCGGCATCCGTCAGCACGCCGACCTTGGCCAGCATGGTGGCGTGGGCGATCGAGCCCATGATGTCGTGGCGATACAGGCGCTGGTCGAAAGTGACGGAGGCGGTGAAGCGGGCGACGAAGGCGTCGACGGGTTCACTGAAGCGGCCGCCCCAGGACTGATTGGTCTTGTCAGTGCTCATGAATTCGCTCGTATCGGCTTGAAGAAAGAAGGCGTGAAACGCTGGCGCGGATAATAACAGGGTTGCCAATCCTGTCGCTGACACTGGTCGATACGTTTTTTTCTCATGACCTGATCCATAGTCGCCGGTGTCGCCGGGGGATTTGCGCAAGGATATTTTTCGATTGAGCAATATCGGCCCGACGAGCGTCTACAGTAGGACATAGGGGTCGACGTGGCGGCGGATCGCGCAAAGGTCCGGCCACCGACTATAAGAAGAGAGAGGGGTGGGTGTATTGGCCATTGGCATACCCTGCGTAAAACGCAGTCGGCGACGGGCGTCAGGCGGTACGTTGCAGGTGTCGGCAAATATTGCCGGCCGACGTACGGCACTTTTTGGCGCTCGCGCTAGTCTTAGCGTGGATCGCGGTGACGGACGTCACTCCACTTGTCTACGCTATCCTTGTGCGAGACTCACGCAGGAATCCAGCGCAATATGAATGTCCTGATCGTTGATGACGAACCACTGGCCCGCGAGCGACTCAGCCGAATGGTGAGCGAGCTCGAGGGCTACACAGTCCTGGAGCCCAGCGCCACCAATGGCGAAGAGGCGTTGGCGCTGATCGACAGCCACAAGCCGGATATCGTGCTGCTCGATATCCGCATGCCGGGCCTCGATGGCCTGCAGGTGGCTGCCCGTCTGTGCGAACGCGAAACCCCGCCAGCCGTGGTGTTTTGCGCAGGTCCCGATGAATTTGCCGTGGAAGCCCTGCAGGCCAGCGCCGTGGGCTATGTGGTGAAACCCGTGCGAACCGAACATCTGCATGACGCCCTGAAACGGGCTGAACGTCCCAACCGGGCCCAGCTCTCGGCCCTGACCCGTCCTGCCGCCGAAAGCGGTAACGGCCCGCGCAGCCACATCAGCGCCCGGACCCGCAAAGGCATCGAATTGATCCCGCTGGATCAGGTGGTGTACTTCATTGCCGACCACAAATACGTGACCTTGCGCCACGAAGGTGGCGAAGTCCTTCTGGATGAACCGCTCAAGGCGCTGGAAGACGAATTCGGCGAGCGCTTCGTGCGGATCCACCGCAACGCGCTGGTCGCCCGCGACCGCATCGAGCGATTGCAGCGCACACCGCTGGGCCACTTCCAGTTGTTCCTCAAGGGCCTCAACGGAGATGCGCTGATCGTCAGCCGCCGGCATGTGGCGGGCGTGCGCAAAATGATGCAGGGGCTTTAGTCCGCAGGCTCCGGGCGGTTCTTCGTTTCATTCACCAGGCATCGCAGGCCAGGGAGGCCACGCCGTTTCTGATTCAGGTCAAAGTGGATTTGGCTGAGCTGTTATTATCCGCCGTATCTATTCAGTACGGATTGATCCATGTCCTCTCGCGAAATCCGCATCGCCACCCGCAAAAGTGCTCTGGCCCTCTGGCAGGCCGAATACGTCAAAGCCCGTCTGGAAGCAGCCCACCCGGGCCTGCTGGTGACGCTGGTGCCCATGGTCAGTCGCGGCGACAAGCTGCTTGATTCGCCCCTGTCGAAAATCGGCGGCAAGGGCCTGTTCGTCAAGGAACTGGAAACCGCGCTGCTGGAAAACGAAGCCGACATCGCCGTGCATTCGATGAAAGACGTGCCGATGGATTTCCCCGAAGGCCTAGGTCTGTTCTGCATCTGCGAGCGTGAAGACCCGCGTGACGCGTTTGTCTCCAATACGTATTCCAGCCTCGATGCGTTGCCAGCCGGCAGCATCGTCGGCACCTCCAGCCTGCGTCGCCAGGCACAGTTGCTGACGCGCCGTCCGGATCTCGAGATCCGTTTCCTGCGCGGTAACGTCAACACCCGTCTGGCAAAGCTCGACGCCGGCGAGTACGACGCGATCATCCTCGCGGCAGCCGGTCTGATCCGCCTCGGTTTCGAAGACCGCATCACCTCGGCCATCAGCGTCGACGATAGCCTGCCGGCCGGTGGCCAGGGCGCCGTCGGTATCGAATGCCGCAGCGCCGACACTGAGATTCATGCCTTGCTCGCGCCCCTGCATCACGCCGACACCGCCGACCGTGTCACCGCCGAGCGTGCCCTCAACAAACATCTGAATGGCGGCTGCCAGGTGCCGATCGCCTGCTACGCCGTGCTCGAAGGCGATCAGTTGTGGCTTCGCGGCCTGGTGGGCGAGCCGAGCGGCGGCAAGCTGCTCAGCGCACAGGCTCGTGCACCGCGTGCCGCAGCCGAGACGCTGGGTGTGCAGGTGGCCGAAGACCTGCTCAGTCAGGGCGCCGACGATATTCTCAAGGCAGTCTACGGCGAGGCAGGTCACGAGTGACCGCCTGGCGCCTGCTGCTGACGCGCCCGGCGGAGGACTGTTCGGCGCTCGCCACCGTGCTGGCCGAACAAGGGATTTTCAGCAGCTGTCTGCCGCTTTTGGAAATCGCGCCACTGCCGGTCTCTGACACAATGCGCCGCACGATCACGCAACTGCCGCGTTACAGCGCGGTGATCGTGGTCAGCAAACCGGCGGCGCGGATCGCGGTGGATCTGCTCGACGCTCTGGGTCTGGCGACTCTGACGATGCCGTGGTTCAGCGTGGGCGCGGCGACCGCCGCTATCCTTCGGGATCGAGGACTGGATGTGAGCTTCCCCGACGCGGGTGACGACAGCGAAGCCTTGCTGCAATTGCCGCGTCTGCTGGCGGCGGTGGCAGAGCCCGGCTCGCAGGTGTTGATCCTGCGCGGGGAGGGCGGACGCGAGCTGCTGGCCGAGCGCCTGCGCGCGCTTGGTGCTAGTGTCGAATACTTGGAGTTGTACCGTCGCGACCTGCCGGACTATCCGCCGCAGGAGCTGCCCCGCAGGATTGCAGCGGAACGCCTGAACGGGCTGGTGGTCAGCAGTGGACAGGGTTTCGAGCACCTGCGCCAACTGGCTGGCGACAGCTGGCCTGTACTTGCGCAGTTGCCGTTGTTTGTTCCAAGCCCAAGGGTTGCCGAGCAGGCCAGTGCCGCCGGGGCCCGAACAGTTGTGGATTGTCGCGGCGCGAGTGCCGCGGCCTTGCTGACGGCGTTACGGGAGCATCCCGTGCCCGTTCTCTAATGCAAAGGATGGATACGTGAGCGAAACAGCCTTGCCTAAAGATGACGTTCAACCTGTGATCGATGCACCGGTTGATGCACCGCCACCGGCCGCGGAACCGCGCCGAGGCAACGGATTGGCCATTCTCGCGCTGCTGCTCGGCGCCGCCGGTGTTGCGGTGGGTGGCTGGGGTGTCTGGCAGGTGCGACACCTGCAGACCAGCACTCAGAATCAGTTGAGCCAGGTCCAGGCGTTGAACGATCAGGCCCAGACCCTGAAGCTCAATGAGCAACGACTGACCGAGCGCCTCGCGCAATTGCCCGGCGCCGATGAACTTGCCGATCGCCAGCGTCTGGTGTCGCAACTTCAGGGCGATCAGCAGCGCCTCAATCAACGTCTGGAAACCGTCCTTGGCGCCAGCCGCAAGGACTGGCGTCTGGCCGAGGCCGAGCACTTACTGCGTCTGGCCAGCCTGCGTCTTTCCGCCCTCCAGGACATCAGCAGCGCCCAGGCGCTGGTGCAGGGTGCCGATGAAATCCTGCGCGAGCAGAATGATCCCGGCTCGTTCGCCGCTCGTGAGCAAGTGGCGAAAACCCTGGTGGCGCTGCGCAGCACCGAGCAACCGGATCGCACCGGGCTGTTCCTGCGCCTGGGCGCCTTGCGTGATCAGGTCGTCGGCCTCACCGAGCTGGCGCCGGAATACAAGGATCGCGGCGATTCGCTGCTGGGCCTGACCTCCGATGGCGACGGCGCCAGTCGCTGGGCGCAGTGGTGGGATCAGATCTCGCGCTACATCCGCATCGATTTCAACGCTGACAAAAATGTTCGGCCGCTGCTTGCTGGCCAGAGTCTGAGCCAGGTGCGTCTGGCCCTGAGCCTTTCGCTCGAACAGGCGCAATGGGCCGCGCTTAACGGTCAGGCGCCGGTGTACACCCAGGCCCTTGCAGAAGCGCGTGACGTCCTCACGGGCAACTTCAATCCGGACAACCCGCAGAGCAAGATCATGCTCGAGCAGGTCGCGGAATTGAGCAAGCAACCGGTTACCGTCAACACGCCGGATCTCGCTGGAACCTTGAGTGCGGTTCAGGCGTATCTGGAGCGCCGTAACGTCAACGCCGAAGACTCGGTGAAACCCTTCGCCAAACCAGCCGCCAGCACCGCTCAGGAGGCGACACCATGAAGCGCCTGTATGTGATCGTGTTTCTGGTGATCGCGGCAACGGCGGCGCTGGGCCTGGCGATTGCCGAGCATTCCGGATACGTGCTGGTCGCCTACAAAAGCTTTCGTTATGAATCGAGCCTGTGGGCGACCCTGGCGGTGGTGGCGGTGCTGTGGCTGCTGGTCTGGGGTATCAAGGCGCTGGTCGAACTGGTGCTGACCTCGGGCGGCGTGGTCAATCCCTGGTCGCGTCGCAACCGCAGCCGTCGTGTTCAGGTGGCCATCGAGCATGGTCAGCTCGATCTGGCCGAAGGCCGCTGGGCCAGTGCCCAGCGTCACCTTTACCGGGCCGCCGAAGCCGAGCGCCAGCCGTTGCTGTATTACCTGGGTGCCGCCCGCGCCGCCAACGAACAAGGTAACTACGAGGAAAGCGATCGCCTGCTGGAGCGCGCCCTCGAGCGTCAGCCGCAGGCCGAGCTGGCGATCGCTCTCAGCCATGCGCAGTTGCAGACTGATCGTGGTGATACCGATGCGGCGCTGGTCACCTTGCAGGCGATGCACGAGCGCCATCCGCACAATGTCCAGACCTTGCGTCAATTGCAGCGTCTGCATCAGCAGCGCGGTGACTGGTCGTCGGTGATCCGGCTGTTGCCGGAGCTGCGCAAAGACAAAGTTCTGCCACCGGCCGAACTGTCCGAGCTCGAGCGTCGTGCCTGGGGGGAAAACCTTTCCCTGGCGGCCCAGCGTGAAGAGGATGGAGCCGTCGGTTTGCAGTCGCTCAACCGCGCCTGGCAGCAACTGACTTCTGCCCAGCGCCAGGAGCCGGCGCTGGTGTTGGCCTATGCCGAGCAATTGCGTCAGTTGGGTGCTCAGGTCGAAGCGGAAGAAGTGCTGCGCACGGCGCTCAAGCGCAAGTACGACAGCCATCTGGCGCGCCTTTACGGTCTGGTGCGCGGCAGCGATCCGGCGCGTCAGTTGCAGACGGCCGAAGGCTGGCTCAAGGATCATCCGGGTGATGCCAGCCTGCTGCTGACGCTGGGGCGCCTGTGCCTGCAAGCCAGCCTGTGGGGCAAGGCACGGGACTATCTGGAAAGCAGCCTGCGAGTACAGCGCAATCCGGAAGCGTGCGCCGAATTGGCGCGCCTGCTGGCCCGGCTGGGTGACACCGAGCGCAGCAACCTGCTGTTCCAGGAAGGGCTCGGTATGCTGGATGAACGACTTTTGGCTTCGCCATTGCCCGTAGCCGTTCGGGCGTGATCAGAAAGGAGGAGCGTGCTCCTCCTTTTCTTTCCGATGACGGAATAGTTACCGTTAAATCTCCTCCAGAGCAACGTCCTACAGAGGGCTACACCGAATCCTTCGGTGCCTGTCGGGATTTCCCTACACTTCTGCTGAAGTGTCGCCAGTGACCTGCCTTGAAAGCCCGAGGCCCTTTCCTCTACCGTAACTGCCTGTCTTTATTGTTACGGATAAGCCATGTCGTTGGCCTGCTCACGCTCCCTGTTCTTTATGGCTTTTACTGCGGGGATTCTGGCCCTGGGAGCTTCCTATTACCTTGAATATGCGGTCGGTCTGGTGCCTTGCAGTCTGTGTCTGGTCCAGCGTCTGTTCATGAGCGTCCTCACCCTTTGTTGTGGTGTGGCTGCGATCCATGGGCCGCAACGTGTCGGTCTGTCGCTTTACTGGATGATGGCGTTGCTCACCAGTCTTGGCGGGACGACAGCGGCGTGGCGGCAAGTGCTGCTGCAAGGTGATTCCCTGCAAAGGTTGGCGCATTGCGCGCCGGGTCCGGAAGAAATGTTCAGCAGCCTGCCGTGGTTATGCGCGCTGATGCGGATGTTCAACGATACGGCCGATTGCGCGGAATTGTCCTGGACGCTGTTCGATCTGAGCATTCCGGAGTGGAGCCTGCTGTTTTTTGTGGGGATGTCGATCCTGGCCGTTTACCAGTTGCTGCGGCAGGTCTGGATGGCGTTGCAGCAACCGCTCAGCGGCCAACCGTCGCACCCGGTGCTGGTCAGGGATTAAACACTTGTATGAACTTTCTCTCCTGCGTACCTTGAAGCCATAGGCGTGCGGGCATAATCTGGCCCGCACGTGTCATTGGAATTGTGTTGCTCGATGACGCTCTGCCTGGCCGCCTCTCAAAGCAATATTCACAAGAAGGGGCGCGGGTGTAGAGCAGCATGACCCACAAGGGAAGAGAGATCGCCATGCTCGAAAGTTGTCAGAATGCTCAGGAACGTTGGGGTGGAGTTCATCTGCTGATCGACCGCTGGCTGCAGGAGCGTGAGGAATTGATCGCTGCCTATGACAAGCTGGGCGCCAAACCTCAGGCACTGTCCGAGGATCGAAAGCCCTTGCAGGAATTCTGCGGCGTGCTGGTCGATTACGTCTCGGCCGGCCACTTCGAGATCTACGAACAGCTGACGGGCGAGGCCAAGGCCTTCAACGACAAGCGCGGCCTGGAACTGGCCGAGACGATCTATCCGCGGATCGATGTCATCACCGAAAAACTGCTCGCGTTCAACGACCTTTGCGATGAAGGCAGATGCGTTGCGGAGAAATTCAAGGAGCTGGGCGGCCTGCTCCACGAGCGCTTCGAACTGGAAGACTGCCTGATCGAAGTGCTGCATACCGCACACAAGGAAGAGGATTCGGTTCAGGCCTGAATCGGACTTCGCAAGACACAGAAACGGTGCGCCCACAGCGCACCGTTTTTTATTGGGCGATCAACTGGTCGCGCCGCGCAATTCCACTTCGAACACCAGCGGTGTGAACGGCGCGATCAAGTCGCCGGCACCGTCGGCGCCGTACGCTTGATCCGATGGAATCACCAGACGCCACTTCGCGCCGACCGGCATGTTCTGCAACGCGGTGCGCCAGCCGGCGATCACGCTGTCGAGATTGAACCACTGCGGCTGGCTGTTCTGATCGAACACGGTGCCGTCGGGCAATCGACCGATGTACAGCACCTGCACTTTTCCATCCGGACCGGCCTTCGTGCCATTCCCCGGCGCCAGCTCGGTCAGCAGGATGCCGTCGGCCAACTCCTTCACACCCGGTTTGGCTTTTTCGGCGGTGAGAAAACGTCGCTCGCTTTCCATCGCCGCTTCAGTCGAAGGCATCGCCGCCTGCTCGGCTGTCTGCGATTCGTGATCGGCGAGGATCTGCTCGATGCGTGCTTCGCTCAATGCCAGCGGCTTGCCTTGATAGGCCTGTTGCAGGCCTTCGATCAACGCCTGGATCTGGAGCTGCGGCACTTCCTGACGCAGCCGTTCGCCGAGGCTGGCACCAAGGCTGTAAGCCAGATCGTGAGCGTCATTCGCGGTGGTTTTTTCGTCGGCCTGAGCCACGGAAGAAATCATGCAGAGGGATAAAAAAAGGTAGCGCGACATGGGCACTCTCCGTCCTGAATTGCGGTGGATTATGCCAGCGCGAACGTCTGCAACGGTGAACTGCTTTTGCCAATGCACAGAAGTTTTTCGCAAGCCTGCAACCGAGTGCTTTCGATACTGTCAACATGCCCTAGCGGCGGTAGCAGCAGAGGTCTAGTATGAGCCGCACTCACGTCAGCCAGGAGGTAAACCATGTCGGCCACCAAGAAGCCTGTAAACACTCCGTTGCATTTACTCCAACAACTCTCGGGCAGCCTGCTCGAGCATCTGGAAAACGCTTGCTCCCAAGCCTTGGCTGATGCTGAAAAACTGCTCGCCAAACTGGAAAAGCAACGCGGCAAGGCGCAAGAAAAACTGCACAAATCCCGCACCAAATTGCAGGACGCAGCAGCAGCCGGTAAAGCCAAGGCGCAGACCAAGGCCAAGGCTGCCGTGAAGGAACTCGAAGACCTGCTCGATGCGCTGAAGGATCGTCAGTCCGATACCCGCAGCTACATTCTGCAACTCAAACGCGATGCCCAGGAAAGCCTGAAACTGGCCCAGGGTGTCGGTCGTGTTCAAGAGGCTGTCGGCAAGGCGTTGTCCCTGCGTTCGGCTAAACCTGCAGCGGCACCTGCGAAAAAAGCGGCCGCCAAACCTGCTGCAAAAGCACCGGCCAAATCGCCTGCCAAAGCGCCAGTGAAAGTCGCTGCAAAACCAGCCGCGAAGAAACCCGCAGCAGCCAGCGCTGCCAAAACTGCGGCTAAAACCACAGCGGCCAAACCAGCTGCCGCCAAGCCGGCTGCTGCAAAACCAGCTGCCAAGCCTGCGGCGAAAACCGCTGCTGCGAAAGCGGCTCCGGCAAGAACTGCCGCTGCAAAACCAGCTGCCAAGCCAGCCACCAAAGCAGCCGCCAAGCCGGCAGCAAAACCAGCCGTTAAAGCCGCCGCTAAACCAGCCGCTAAACCAGCCGCTAAAACTGCTGCTGCCAAGCCTGCGGCGAAAACCGCTGCCAAGCCGGTTGCTGCCAAACCTGCAGCCAAAGCGGCGGCGAAACCAGCGGCCAAGCCTGCGGCAAAACCCGCTGCAAAACCAGCGGCCAAACCGGCTGCTGCAGCGAAGCCTGCAACGACCGCCGCCAAGCCAGCGGCCGCTGCAAAACCGGCCGCCAAGCCAGCCGCGAAACCTGCTGCAAAACCAGCAGTGAAAAAACCTGCCGCTGCCAAGCCGGCTACCGCCAAGCCGGCTACCGCCAAGCCAGCTGCCGCCAAGCCAGCAGCAAGACCAGCTGCAGCAAAACCGGCCACTGCACCTGCTGCCAAACCTGCCGCACCGGCAACCCCGGCTCCGACCGCAGCACCGGCATCCGCCGCCACTACCTCGACCACCGCAACCACGCCATCGTCGGCGCCGGTGTCGAGCGTCACCAGCAACCCGTCCAGCGCTTCCTAAGTGTCGGTCGCCGCGACGCGCAGCACTTGCAGCGCGTCGCGGTTCAGGTTGGCCGCAGGGCCGGCCAGCACTTCCAGCCAGTCACTCGATTCCTTCGAATGACGCTTCCAGCCTTGCGCGGCACCTTCCAGTCGTGACAGCAGCGCACGCTCCGCCTCCAGCTCCAATCCCTTGATCTGCTCGCGCATGCCCTTGAGCACCGGATCGGTGTCGGCCAGGGTTTTCCACTGCATGCGCAATGCGCGTAACGGCTGGACCACTTCCCGGTCCCAGGGCTCTGTCAGTTGCAGCAACTGCCGGGCACGCGCCTCGTCACAGGTCGCATCGCGTTGTTCCAGCCATAAACCGCACAGCATCAGGCACACGTTGGCCCCCGCCGATTGCAGGCGCAGGCAGGCATCCTCCACGCCGGGACGGGCGTAGACGGCAAGGGCAAAGCTCCACAGGTCAGAGGACATCGTGCTACTCGCGCCAGTTGCGGGGGAAGCTGGTAGACTCCGCCGCCATTATGATCCGACTTCAGAACCTGACTTTACAGCGTGGTCCGCAACGTCTGCTAGAAGACGCCGAGCTGACCCTGCACGCCGGCCACAAAGCCGGCCTCATCGGTGCCAACGGCGCCGGCAAATCCAGCCTGTTCGCCTTGCTCCGCGGTGAGTTGCACCCGGACTCGGGCGACTGCCTGTTGCCGGCCGACTGGCGTATCGCCCACATGCGCCAGGAGGTCGACACGCTCGAACGCCTGGCGGTCGACTATGTGCTCGACGGCGATATGCGCCTGCGCGAAGTGCAGCGTGAGCTCGCGGCAGCCGAAGAGGCCCACGACGGCACCGCGCTGGCCCGCCTGCACGCCGAACTCGACAGCGCCGATGGTTACACTGCTGACGCCCGTGCGCGCAAATTGCTGGCCGGCCTCGGTTTCACCAACGAGCAGATGGATCGTCAGGTAGGAGATTTCTCCGGTGGCTGGCGGATGCGTCTGAACCTTGCGCAGGCTTTGATGTGCCCATCAGACCTGTTGCTGCTCGACGAACCGACCAACCACCTGGATCTCGACGCCATCATCTGGCTCGAAGAGTGGCTGAAAAGTTACCCCGGCACCTTGCTGCTGATTTCTCACGACCGGGACTTCCTCGATGAGGTGGTCGATCACGTGGCCCACGTCGATCAGCGCAAGCTGACGCTCTACCGTGGCGGCTATACCGCGTTCGAACGCGCCCGTGCCGAGCGTCTGGCCCAGCAGCAACAGGCCTACGAGAAGCAGCAGGCGCAGCGTGCGCACATGGAAAGCTACATCGCCCGCTTCAAGGCCCAGGCCACCAAGGCCCGTCAGGCCCAGAGCCGGATCAAGGCCCTCGAGCGCATGGAAGAACTGTCGGCGGCCCACGTCGATTCGCCGTTCGATTTCGTGTTCCGCGAGTCGACCAAGATCTCCAGCCCGCTGATCGACCTGTCCGATGCGCGTCTGGGCTATGGCGAGAAAACCGTGCTGGAGAAGGTCAAGCTGCAACTGACCCCCGGCGCGCGGATTGGCTTGCTCGGCCCCAACGGCGCGGGTAAATCGACCCTGATCAAAAACCTCGCCGGTGAGCTCGAACCGCTGGCCGGGCGCCTGACTCGCGGTGAGAACACCGTGGTCGGTTACTTCGCCCAGCATCAGCTTGATTCGCTGGACGCCAAGGCCAGTCCGTTGCTGCACTTGCAGCGTCTGGCGCCGACCGAGCGCGAGCAGACCCTGCGCGATTTCCTTGGTGGTTTCGACTTCCGTGGCGCGCGCATCGATGAGCCGGTGCTGAATTTCTCCGGTGGCGAAAAGGCCCGTCTGGCCCTGGCGTTGATCGCCTGGGAACGGCCGAACCTGCTGCTGCTCGACGAACCGACCAACCACCTCGACCTGGAAATGCGCCTGGCGCTGACCATGGCGTTGCAGGAATTCAGCGGCGCGGTGCTGGTGGTTTCCCACGATCGACACCTGCTCAAGAGCACCACCGACAACTTCTTCCTGGTCGCGGACGGCAAGGTCGAAGAGTTCGACGGCGACCTCGAGGACTACGCCCGCTGGCTGGTGGAATACCGTCAGCGCAATGCCCCGGTCAGCAACACACCGGTCAACCCGGACAAGACCGACAAGAAGGCCCAGCGTCAGGCTGCCGCTGCGTTGCGTCAGCAACTGGCGCCGCACAAGCGCGAAGCCGACAAGCTCGAAGCCGAGCTCGGCAAGCTGCACGAGAAGCTGGCGAAGGTCGATGCCAGCCTTGGCGACAGCGACATTTACGAGCCGGCGCGCAAGAACGAATTGCGAGACCTGCTGGCCGAACAGGCCAAGCTGAAAGTCCGCGAAGGCGAACTTGAAGAAGCGTGGATGGAAGCCCTGGAAACGCTGGAAAGCATGCAGGCGGAGCTGGAGGCGTTGTCCTGATGGAAGCCTTCAAACTTCCATTGCCGGCGATGTGGGTCGAGCCGATCTGGCTCGGCGTGCAGATTCTGCTGATCCTGCTGGCCGGCTACTTCGCCCAGCGCGTCGTCGCCCGATTCCTGACCCGCCTGGGCGAGAAGTATCCGTTTCCGCCGCAGCTGCTGATGCCGCTGCGCGGCGGACTGCGCTGGCTGATCATGGGCAGTGCGCTGATCTTCGTGCTGGAACGCCTCGGGGTCTCGGCCACAGTGCTGTGGACTGCGTTGTCGGGCTTCGTCGCGGTGGCGGCGGTGGCGTTCTTCGCCATGTGGAGTGTGCTGTCGAACCTGCTCTGCGCGATTCTGATCTTCACCGTCGGCCCGTTCCGTCTTGGCGATGTGGTCGAACTGGTCGACACCACCGACAAGCCCGGCGTCAAAGGCCGGGTGGTGGCGATCAATCTGCTCTACACCACGTTGATCGAGGCTGAAGAGCTCGGCACCGGCAGCGCCATGGTGCAAGTGCCCAACAGCCTGTTCTTCCAGCGCTCGGTGCGCCGCTGGCGCGGCACGGATATCTTCCCTTCCAGCGGTTTCGAAAAGTGATCGGGCGCCGGCCACGTTGGTCGGCGGCCGCAACATCCTGCAAAAAATCGGTAGTCATTCAGCCAAATCCGCATTAGCTTTGAGGATTGTCACGAGTCCGAAGTCGAGGTGTGCGATGGAGCTTCAAACATGGCTGGCGTTTTTTGCCGCTTGCTGGGTGATCAGTCTTTCTCCGGGTGCCGGCGCCATTGCGTCGATGTCCAGCGGCCTGCAATACGGTTTCTGGCGCGGCTACTGGAATGCCCTGGGCCTGCAGATCGGCCTGGCTGTGCAGATTGCCATCGTCGGCGCCGGTGTCGGCGCGATCCTTACGGCTTCCGCCACCGCGTTCCATGCGATCAAATGGTTCGGTGTCGCCTACCTGGTTTATCTCGCGATCAAGCAGTGGCGCGCATTACCTATGGACATGAGCGATGACGCAGCGGTACGCCCGATCGGCAAACCGCTGGCTCTGGTGTTCCGTGGCTTTCTGGTGAACATCAGCAACCCCAAGGCGCTGGTGTTCATGCTCGCGGTGCTGCCGCAATTCATCAATCCGCATGCGCCGCTGCTGATCCAGTACGTGGTGATCGGCGTGACCATGATCGCGGTCGACCTGATCGTCATGGCCGGCTACACCGGTCTGGCGTCGAAGGTGCTGCGCCTGTTGCGCACACCGACACAGCAGCGACGCATGAACCGCACGTTTGCCGGACTGTTCATTGGCGCCGCGGCGTTCATGGCGACGTTGCGCAAAGCCGCCGTGTAAAGCGTACAGGCACAAAAAAGGCGACCTTCTCAGGTCGCCTTTTTTTGTGTCTGGAACGCAGAGCGTCCCGGGCTGCATTCCCACGCGGACGGTTCGACGCCTCGACGTGGGAACGATCATCGGTCAGTGAAGAATCACTGGCGCCGTATCACGCGGCAGATTGTTGCGCTGCTGCGGTTCGCGCGGCTGCTCGTAACCACCACCACCGAGCTGCATGCTCAGTTGTCCGGCCACGTCTTCGCCCAGTGCCTTCGAGACTTCACGCACCACCCGCGGGCGGTTGAGTGAGATCCTGATGTCGCGGTGGTTCACCAGTTTGGTGTCCTGCGCTTCACCCATCGCCGTGAAGGCCGAGGTGATTTCGTAGGTCTTGGTATTGATCAGGCTGAAGTCGGCCACCAGCGTCAGGCCCAGCACGGCCGAATAGCTGTCGGTGTGCGCCAGCTCGTTCATGTCCTGAGTGAAGTCGATGTCCGACACGGTGCCGAACAGCACGTAGTCGGCACCCTTGAAGTTGCCGGCCTTGATCCGCTTGATCACATCGTAGATGTCACCCTTGGACGACGCTGTGTACGGCGTGCCCTGCACCAGCTGGAACATGCCGGTACGCAGGATTTCACCCTTGATGTCGCCGGTGAACTTACGCAGTTCGGTCTGTTCGATGTAGCTGGTGTTGGCTTCGAATTCGTCGTAGCTCGAAGAACCGCTGGAGCTGTAGTAGCCCTCGCGGTAGTTGTTCTTCGACGAAACGATGTGGATGTATTGCTCCACACGTTCCTGGTACGCCAGATCCGTTACCGCGACTTTCGGGGCCGCTTGCACGCTGAACGCGCAAGCCAGGGCCATCATGCCAATCCATGTGCGCATCGATTAACGCTCCGTGGTTTTGCGGATCTCTTTCTCGTCCATCCACTCGGCCAGACCGCTTTCAACGTCGATCAGTTGCAGGCTGAATTTGTAGAAGACGTCCTTGTAGTCGCTGCTGCGCTTGACGATCGAGCTGATCGAACCTTCAAGACGGTATTTGGCAGCGATCATGTTGCCAGTCTTGGCCACGGTGCTCTTCTTGTACAGGCCGCTCTGGTTTTGCAGTTTGAGCTGGTCGACCTGGCTCTGCATCGCGGTGTTGTCGCTGGCGAAACGGGCGGTACCGGACTTCATCAGCTGGGTCTTGATGCTGGTGGTGATTTCGCGGGTGTCGATGTATTCGCTGGTCTTGTTCTTCACGTCGTAGACCTGCACCACAGGGCGACCCTGCAGAATGCCGGACTGGGCCAGGGAACGGGTCATCGACTCGGCGATCATCTGCAGGTCGGTCGAACCGAACTCGTTGGTCACGGTTTCAACGGCCTTGGTGTCGCCGTAGCTGATGTTCTTGCTGCCCAGGGTCGGCGAAGTGTTGGCGCAACCGGAGGCCAGCAGGGCGAGGACGGCGATGAAGGAAAAGCGTGCAAACATGGGAATGCTCTCTGAATCGGGAATAGGGTGTCGGGCTTAAGGCGTCTTGAGTTCCAGACGGAAATCCACGGCTTTCGGCGTCGGGGCGATGCCCTGGATGAAGCTGGTCTGGGCGCCGTACATCATCTGGCTCTTCCAGACTTCTTCTTCGGCGATCGGGAAACCTTCCGGCCCGAGCCAGGCGAAGCGGTAGTAGAACGTCTTGTTGCTGTTGAGGGTGTTGCTCAACTGCACGTTGACGGTCATGAAGCCGTTTTCGCGGGCCACGCGCATCGCGCCGACCACGATGTGTTTCTGCGGGCCCATGGCCACGACCTTGCTCGCGGCACTGCCCGGCTCCGGTGGTGGCGGGGTGGCGCAACCGCTCGCCAACAGGGCGAGGGCGGCGACGGCGATGAGTTTGAAGCGCATGCAAAGACTCCGTTCTTAAGGTTGTTTGAGGCTGGCCACGGCGGTGGCGCCAGCGCTCGGGGTCACGTGGGCGGCGAGGCCTGCGGCGAACACCTGATTGCCGACGGCGCGCAGGGTGATCACCTGATAACGCTGATCGACGGTCACCTTGACCTGAGAGCCACCGACGGCGCTCGGCAGAGTGACTTGGTGCTCACCTTTCTTCAAGCGCAGACGTACCACTTGAGTGGTGTCCGGCAGGGTGCGCCACGTACGGGTATCGGCACCTTCGAGCACAGCTGAAGAAATACCGACCGCCAGACCGGCCAGCGGGTTGGTTTCGTTGATCTTCTTCTGGGCCACACCTTTGGTGATTGCGCGCACGGTGGTGCGCAGGATGATCCCCGGCATGTCATCGCGCAGGGCGCGGCGGGACATGGCGGTGGTGCTGTTCAGCGCGGTCAGGTCGACCTGTTGGCCATCGACACCGATCTGCGCGAATGGCGCGGTGGAGGTGTCAGGTTTGATGATCGGGAACGACAGCGGAGTGATCACTACGTTGTTGGAGATTGGCAGCGGCAGCGGCACGCGGATCGAATCGCGGGCCGGCGCCAGACCGCTTTGCACCACGATCAGGATGTCGCTGTCGTCGCTCTTGACCGGCTTGTCGAGGTTGACCAGCGCCTGCTCCAGCAGCGGCGTGTTCGGGCGCAGTTCGGCAGCCTTGCGATAGCCCGGCGCAGCGAGGTCTTTCTCGCCCAGGGCTTCATAAACGAAACCGGCCAGGTAATGGCTGAACGCACTCTGGTAGCTGTTTTTCAGGCCGACCACTTCCGGCGCGTCGAGGCTGGCGACCGGGTAGCCCTGCAAGTCCTTGTATTCGGTCTTGATGCCTTCTTTCTCGGCTTCCTCTTCGCTCTTGAGGTATTCCTTGTCGCGCAGGTCGGCGATCACCGCTTCACGTTCGTGAGTCTTCTTGATCGCGGTGCGGGCGCCGTCGAAATCGTTGACCGCCAGCAGGTTCAGAGCCATCTGCGTGGTCAGCATGACTTTTTCGTAGTCGTAGCCTTCGTAGCGGCGGACCTTGTCGTTGACCAGGAAACTGCCGAACTGGGCCAGGTACTTGTCGGTGTCGAGCTTGACCGAGTCTTCCCACTTGCCCACCACCTGGTCGGCGCTGGTCCAGGCATTCTGGCTGCCGGACAGGTCGCCCTTGGCGCGCAGCAGCTCACCCTTCTCGAAGTAATAGAGCAGGTCCTTGTCCGGGCCGGTGTTGTTCTTTTCCAGCAGGGTCAGGGCGGCGTCGACGTTGCCGGTGGCCAGTTGCTGGTTGGTCTGGGCCAGTTCGGAATCGTAGTTGCGAAACGCCGAACAGCCGGACAGCAGGGTGACAGCGCTGAGCGCGATCAGAGTGGGAGCGCGGAATGCCATGGGGTACTTCTTCCATGAGTAGCGACAGCCTCGGGTGCGGGTCGGGCTGCTGGGACCGATCGACAGTGGCGCTGGCCTCCTGCCAATTCCTCATAACAAGAGGAGCTTTAATGCCGCAACGCGATAGCGCGGGCGCGGCATTATAAGCGGGCGGTGCTGGCTATGTAATAGCTTTTTAATTGCACCGGTTAGTAAGGTGCCATTACTTATTTCAGGCCGGATACCACGCGGCTTTCCGGCGATGTGGAGGCCTGGAAAGCGCTGCCGTTGGCATAGATTCTGTCGCCCAGGGCGCGCAGGCCGATGATCTGACGATCCTGATCGATGCGGATTTTAAGCGGTGCGACACCGGGTGCGGTAGGCAGATTGATCATGTGCTCGCCTTTCTTCAGCCGTAGGCGCAGTACCTGGGTGAGGTTGGGCAGGGTGCGCCAGGTGCGGGTGTCTGCGTGCTCGAATCCATCGTAATGGGTCACATAGGACGCCTTGGCCGGGTTGCGCCGATTGTCGGTGCCCTGGACGTCTGCCGCCAGGAACGCGCGATACGTGGTGCGCTGGATGATCCCGGGCATGTCGTCACGCAGAGTGCGCAAGGACATGTCGGTAATGTTGTTGACCGTGATCAGCTTCTTTGGACGACCGTCGAGGCTGATCTGATCGAAGGGTGGGGTGGACGTGTCGGGCACCATCACCGGAAACGACACATTGGCCACGATCACCTGACCGTCCTCAAGCTTCACCGGATACGGCACTCGCACCGAACTGCGAGCCGGCGCCAGCCCGCTTTGCACGATGATCAGCACATCGCTTTCGCCCGCCTTGAGCCCGGGGCTGTCGAGGTCATGCAATGCCTGTTGGAAGAACGGCATGTCAGGACGCAGTTCTATGGCCTGACGGTAACCGGGTGCGGCCAGATCCTTTTCACCCAGGGCTTCATAAGTGAAGCCGGCCAGATAGTGGCTGAACGCACTTTGATAGCCGTTCTTCAGCGCGATGACCGCCGGCGAGTCCAGCATGACCACCGGGTAACCTTGCAGATCCTTGTAATGCACACGCGCGCCTTGGGCCTTGGCGGCGTTTTCAATGCGCTCGTATTCCAGCTCCCGTTGCCGGGCGATCATTGTTTCGCGTTCGTGGGTTTTCTTGATGTCCGCACGGGCACCGTCGAAGTCATTCACGGCCAACTGATTCAGGGCCATTTGCGTGGTCAGCATGACCTTTTCATAGTCGTAACCATCGTAGCGACGAATCTTGTCGTTGATGATGCTGCCCCATTGATTGCCCAGGGCGGACAGCAACTTGTCGCCGGCGGTTTCTATGGTGTCCTGACGCTGGATCACCATCTGTTCGGCGCTGCGCCAGGCGACCTGACTTTGCGGCAACTCTCCGGCAGCGCTGAGTACCGCGCCTTTCTCGAAGTAATACAGCAGGTCTTTTTCTTCATCCGGGTTATGCGCCTCGATCAGGGCCAGCGCACCGTTGGTGTCGCCCGCTTTCAACTGATCGGTGGTCTGTTGCAGTTCCAGGTCGTAATTGCGGTAGGCCCCGCAACCGCTCAATTGCAAGACGATGCTGAACAACAGGGAAAACAGCAGGCAATGGCGCATGGCGAGGGGTTCTTCCTTGAACAGAAGGGCGGCTGAAGTGGCGCATTATAGTGGGAGATGATGGCTAATTGCCGGGCAGAATTTTTGACATGATCTGTGCAAAAGTTGCACAGATCATGTGCCAATACTGCCGTGGTCAGGGCGTTTGCGGATTTCTAGACTTGGCCCGACTTATACGCCTCTCTACAGGAACCGCGTCATGACTCTCTCGCAAACGTATCGCTGCAGCTCAGTTTTCAGAATCCTGTTCGCCAGTCTTGGTCTCGCTGCGGTCAGCAGTGCGATGGCCAGTACTGCACCGGATGCTCATCCAACCCTTCGTGCAATATCCGGCGCGGCGCCGATCGAACGCCTCGACCCGAAGACCACCGCGCTGGTGGTGATCGATTTCCAGAACGAGTACTTCAGCGGACGCCTGCCGATTCCCGACGGCATCGCAGCCATGAACAAGGCCCGTGAGCTGATCCGCTTTGCCGATCAGGCGAAGATTCCAGTGTTCCAGGTCCAGCACGTCGCGCCCGCCGGTTCGCCAGTGTTCGCACAGGGCGGCGAGACCGTGAAGTTTCATCCGCTGATGCAGCCGAGGGCGCAGGATCACGTGCTGCAAAAGACAACGGTCAGCGTGTTCGCCAGCACCGATCTCGATCGGCAGCTCAAGCAGGCCGGCATCAAGACCGTGATTTTCGCCGGGCTGATGACCCACGCCTGCGTTGCCGGCGGTGCCCGGGACGCTGCGCCGTTGGGCTATCAGGTCGTGGTAGCATCCGATGCTTCGGCGACCCGGGCGATCACCCGCGTCAACGGCGACACCGTCGACAAGGACAGCCTGCACCGCGCGGCGCTGGCCGAAATCGAAGACACCTTCGGTGACGTCATGACCACGCAGCAGATCGTTCGCCTGCCACTCGACTGAGGGCTTCGATGAATCAGCTGTTGGCCATGCGCGCGTTCCGTTGCATCGTCGAGTGTCGCGGCTTCACTGCCGCCGCCGAGCGGCTCGACACCACGCATTCGACGATCTCCCGCCAGCTCCAGCAACTGGAGGCGGAGCTCGGCACGCGCCTGATCAACCGCAACACCCGGCGCTTCAGCCTGACCACGGCCGGGCAGCAGTATTATGCCGCGTGCGTGGACATTCTCGATCGCGTCGATCAGGCCGCACTGGCGGTCGGGCAGGCCCGTGAGACACCCAGTGGGCTTTTGCGCATCAGCGCGCCGGTGGTGATCGGCACGCTGGAGCTGGCGTGCTGGTTGCCGGCGTTTCAGCAGCGATATCCGGAGGTTGAGGTCGATCTGTCCTGCGATGACCGTTTTGTCGACCTGATCGCCGAAGGCTTCGATGTCGCGCTGCGCATCTGCGGGCCGCTGGCGGATTCATCCTTGGTGGCGCGTCTGCTGACGGTATCCGAGCTGGTGCTGGTGGCCTCGCCGACCTACGTCGCGCGACACGGTCTGGTGCGCCAGGTCAGTGAGCTGGCCGAACATCAATTGCTCGCGTTCGCCGGCGGTGGCGACTGGTCGCTGACCGATGCGCGCGGGCTGACGACAGCGGTGCGGGCTCAGGGGCGGTTCAAGGCGGACTCGATCAGCTCGCTGCATGCGGCGGCGCTGGCCGGTGTCGGGATTGCCGCGTTCACCCGGACCACGGTGCAGGACGATCTGTTGCGTGGCCGGCTGGTGCAGATCCTGCCCAACTACAGCCTCGGTCAGCGGCATTACTACGCGCTCTATCCTCACGCCCGGCATGTGGCGCTGAAGGTGCAGGTGTTCGTCGAATTCATGGCGGAACACTACCGCAAGGCGAGTGCACCCTTGCGCTAAAAGCCGTCGGGCCGCCAAGAAAGCTTGAGGGAAACGCGCTCGACGTGAACAATATGTAACTTCGCATTTCCACTTGAGACTCATTCATGACTGCCGCGTCCCGATTTCTGGCCTGGCTGGTGTTCCCGTTGTGCGCCCTGAGCAGCTTCAATCTGCTGGCCGACACCGTGGAAGGCGCGCCGCAAGCGCTGCACCTGCTCGATTACATCAGCGCCGATTACCCGCCAACGGTAGCGGCAGGCAAGGTCATCGACGACGGCGAGTACCGCGAGCAGCTGGAGTTCACCCAGGTGCTGCAAGGGCTGATCGCCGGCCTGCCAGCCAAGCCGGAAAAAGCGGCGCTGGAACAAGGCGTGACTGCCTTGCACGCCGCGATCACGGCGAAACAGGACGGCGCAGACGTCGCCCGTCAGGCCCGGCAACTGGGCGCGAAACTGGCGGTGGCTTATGAAGTCAGCCAGGCCCCGATCATCACCCCTGATCCGACCCGTGGTGCGCCGTTGTACGCGCAAAACTGCTCGGTGTGTCACGGCGACACCGGTGCCGGCGACGGCCCGGCGGGTCTCGGCATGACGCCGACGCCGGCCAATCTGCGCGACGCTGCGCGGATGGATCACCTGAGCCTGTACGCGATCTACAGCACCCTCGGCCAGGGCGTCGAAGGCACTGACATGCCGGCGTTCGCCGATCAACTGGATGACCGTCAGCGTTGGGACCTGGCGACCTACATCGCACAGTTCAGCGCCGATCCGGCCACGGCCAAATCCGACAAGACCTACAACATCGCCGACCTGGCCCGCCAGACCCCGGCCGAAGTGCAGGCTGCCGAAGGCGCTGAAGCCGCCGCGATCTTCCGTGTACAACGGGCGCAGCCGCCGCAGGTCAAGCGCGGCCCGGCGCAGTTGCTCGACTACACCGCCGCGACGCTGGACAAGAGCCTGGCGGCGTACCGCGCCGGTGAGCACGATCAGGCCTATGACCTGTCGGTGGCGGCGTATCTGGAAGGCTTCGAACTGGTCGAAAGCTCGCTGGACAACGTCGACGCCAACGTGCGCAAGGACACCGAAAAATCCCTGATGGCCTATCGGCAATCGCTGCAGGACGGCTTGCCGGTGGAGCAGGCCGAGCAGCGTCTGGACGCGGCCAAGGCCAAACTCAAGGAATCCGCCGGCCTGTTGGGAAGCGATGGTCTGAGCTGGTCGCTGAGCTACATCTCCGGACTGCTGATTCTGCTGCGCGAAGGTCTGGAAGCGATACTGGTGCTGGCGGCGATCCTCGCGTTCCTGCGCAACACCGGCCAGCAATCGGCGGTGCGCAGCGTCAACGTCGGTTGGGGGCTGGCGCTGCTGGCCGGCCTCGGCACCTGGGCACTGGCGGCGTATGTGATCGACGTCAGCGGTTCCCAGCGTGAACTGCTCGAAGGCGCCACGGCGCTGTTCGCCAGCGTCATGGTGTTGTGGCTCGGGGTGTGGATGCACGACCGTCGGCACGCGGCGGCCTGGCAGGATTACATCAAGCAGAGCCTGGTTGGCGGAGGCGGGCGTTTCGGTTTCGCGATCCTGGCGTTCTTCTCGGTGTACCGCGAACTGTTCGAAGTGATCCTGTTCTACGAAACCCTTTGGCTGCAGGCCGGCCCTGCCGGGCATAACGCGGTACTCGCCGGCGGCGCGACGGCGCTGGTGCTGCTGTTCGGTCTGGCGTGGGTGATTCTGCGCGGCTCGGCGAAACTGCCGCTGGCGCTGTTCTTCAGCATCAACGCGGCGCTGCTCTGTGCGTTGTCGGTGGTATTCGCCGGCCACGGCGTGAAGGCGTTGCAGGAAGCCGGGATCTTCGGCACCCGGCCGGTGGCGTTCTTCGATTTCGACTGGCTGGGCATTCATGCCGATGCCTATTCGCTGACGGCGCAGGCCGTGGCGATTGCGGCGATTATCGTGCTGTACGGTCGCAGTTGGGTGGCTGAAAAGCGCCGCATGGCGGCTTGAGATGATGCGCGTATGGATCGATGCCGACGCCTGCCCGAAGATGGCCAAGGAGCTGGTGGTCAAGTTCGCCCTCAAGCGTCGCTTCGAAGTGGTGCTGGTGGCGGGGCAGCCGCAGAGCAAACCGGCGCTGGCGATCGTCAAGCTGATCGTGGTGCCGAGCGGCCCGGATGCGGCGGATGATTATCTGGTGGAACACGCGGTGCCGGGTGAACTGGTGATCTGCAGTGACATCCCGCTGGCCGACCGGCTGGTGAAGAAGGGCGTGGCGGCGCTGGACCCGCGAGGCAAGGAGTTCGACGCGCAAAACATGGGTGAGCGGCTGGCGACACGCAACCTGTTCACCGACCTGCGTGAACAGGGCCAGGTCACTGGCGGCCCGGCACCGTTCGGTGACCGCGAGAAGCAGGCGTTCGCCAATGCGCTGGACCGGATCCTGACACGGCTGGCGCGCCAATCCTGAGTGGATGATCGTTCCCAAGCTCTGCCTGGGAATGCCTCTCGGGACGCTTCGCGTCCCAGCCTCACCACCGATGCAAAGCAGACGCGGAGCGTCCAAGGCTGCATTCCCACGCAGAGCGTGGGAACGATCACGGTCTCCGGTCAGGCGTCGTTTTCGTGGGTCAGTTCCAACACCCGATCCACCAGCTTGTTGATCCCCGAAGCCGCCTCGCTGATCGACTGCGCCAGCATATACGCTGGGGTGGTCACCAGTTTGCGCGCCTTGTCTTCGACGATATCGGTCACCGCGCAGTCCTCGTGGGTGGCGCCCATCTTGTTCATGGCGGCAGCCGTGTCGGCGTCGTTGCCGATGGTGCAGGTCACGCCCGGGCCGTAGATTTTCGCGGCCAGAGCCGGGGAGATGCAGATCAGGCCCACCGGTTTGCCCGCTTCGGCAAAGGCTTCGGCCAGCGCCAGCACTTGCGGTTGTACGGTGCAGCCGGCGCCTTCGATGGCGAAGTTCGACAGATTCTTCGCCGCACCGAAACCGCCTGGCACGATCAGCGCATCGAAGTCCTCGACATCGGCCTCACGCAGATCCTTGACGTTACCCCGGGCGATGCGTGCCGATTCCACCAGCACGTTGCGCGATTCGGGCATTTCTTCACCGGTCAGGTGGTTGATCACATGCAATTGCGCGATGTTCGGGGCGAAGCACTGCACCTGTGCGCCGCGCTGGTCAAGGCGTAACAGGGTAATGACGCTTTCGTAGATCTCGGCGCCGTCGTACACGCCGCAACCGGACAGGATCACTGCAACTTTTTTGCTCATGGGTTTCTCTCCAGATTCATGGCGCTAAATGTCCTCTAATTTGTCGTTCGTTGCCATAGGATCAAGCCGCGGCTACACCTAGGATCTGTGCTACAGATTCCGACCAGGGCGCGACATGAACTTCATTCTGTATGCGGTGCCGTTTTTCTTCGTATTGATGGCGGCGGAGCTCATCGCCGACCGCTGGCGCGGGGTGAGCAACTATCGCCTGGCCGATGCGGTGAACAGCATCAGCACCGGGGTGTTGTCGACCACCACCGGCCTGTTGACCAAGGGTGTGGGCCTGGTGACCTATGCGTTTGCCCTTGAGCATCTGGCGCTGGTCAGGTTGCCTGCGGACAGCGTCTGGGTCTGGGTGTTTGCCTTTGTCTGCTATGACTTCTGCTATTACTGGCTGCATCGCATGGGCCATGAACGCAACATCCTCTGGGCCGCGCATTCGGTGCATCACCAGAGCGAGGACTACAACCTTTCCACGGCCTTGCGCCAGACCAGCACCGGGTTCCTGCTGAGCTGGATCTTCTACCTGCCGATGGCTGTGCTCGGGGTGCCGTTGCTGGTATTCGTCAGTGTCGCGGCGCTGAATCTGCTGTATCAGTTCTGGGTCCACACCCGGCACATTCCCAAGCTCGGCTGGTTCGAGTGGTGCTTCGTCACGCCATCCAATCATCGGGCCCACCATGCACAGAACGCTCTCTACATGGATCGCAACTACGGCGGGGTGTTCATTATTTGGGACCGTCTGTTCGGCTCGTTTCAGGAAGAGGACGACAACGAACCGGTGATTTTCGGCGTGACCACGCCGCTGGCGAGCTGGAATCCGTTATGGGCCAACCTGCAGTTCTACGTGCAGCTATGGGATGACGCACGCCGGGCCGAGCGCACCTGGGACAAGATCCGGATCTGGTTCATGCGCACTGGCTGGCGTCCGGCGGACGTCGCGGCGAAGTACCCGATGAGCAAGCCGGACCTGAGTCAGTTCCGCAAGTTCGAGGTGCCGCTGGACTGCCGTCAGCAGTGGTACGTGGGGTTGCAGTTCGGCGTCTATGTCGCGCTGGGCAGCTATCTGCTGAATCTGGAACGCAGTCTGCCCACCGGCGCATTACTGCTCGGCTGGGGCGCGGTGGCGTTCGGTTTGTTCGTGTTGGGCGTGGCCCTTGAGAATCGCCCGTGGGCGGGGAGGCTGGAAGTGCTGCGGCTGGCCTCGAATCTGCCGCTGGTGTGGCTGGCGCCGCTGGTCGGACTCTGGCCGGCCAGCCCGGGAATGTGGGTCGGCCTGCTCAGTTACAGCCTGCTCAGCGGTATCGGGCTGTATTGCTGCCGCCAGCGACTTACTCGGCTGGCGTCTTAGGGTCGGCGGTCTTGGCCATTTCGGCTTTGTGCCGTTCGGCCTTGGCCAATTGCTCGGCCTGTTCTTCTTCGTAGACCTTTTTCGCCAGCCGGGCATTCTTGAACCGGCGGCGCAGCCACAGGCCCAGGCCAAGCACCAGCAGCGCGCCCAGTACCCACAACTCATACTTCTTGATGCTGCCGAGCATGCCTTCGAGCACGGCGCCGAAGTGGTAGGCGGCAGCGGCCAGGGCGGTGGCCCAGATCGCAGCGCCGATACCGTTGAGCAGCAGATAACGTCCCGGCGGATAGCCCGACAGGCCGATCGCCACCGGCATCACCGTGCGCAGGCCGTACACGAAGCGAAAGCTCAGGACCCAGATGTCCGGGTGCTTGCGGATGTGTTCCAGCGCGCGGTCGCCCATCATCTGCCAGCGCGGTTTGCGCGCCAGCAATTTGCGCCCGTGTTTGCGGCCCAGGAAGTACCACAGCTGATCGCCGGCATAGCTGCCGAAGAACGCCACGACCACCACCAGTTTGATGTCCATGTATTCACGGAACGCGAGGAAGCCCGCGAGCACCAGGATGGTTTCGCCTTCGAAAAACGTCCCGAGAAACAGGGCAAAGTAGCCGAAGTCATGCAGAAATTGTTGGAGCATTGTCTGGGTGCTGGCGAAATGAACGCGCAGCCTAACCCTTCGGACACATTCAGGAAAGTGTCGAAATGTGTCTCGACGTGAACATTTCCTACGCTGAGAATGGAATGCGGCTACACGTCACAGGTCTCACACAACTGTCATCTGTTCGTCATAATGGCCGTCTATAACTGTCACGCTCGCCCGTTTGCGCGGGCTCAGGAGTCTGCCGTGAGCTTTACCCCAGCCAACCGTCTGTTCCCTGCCACCCGCCTGCGTCGTAATCGCCGTGATGATTTTTCCCGGCGGCTGGTGCGTGAGAATGTGTTGACGGTCGATGACCTGATCCTGCCGGTGTTCGTGCTCGACGGTGAAAACCGCCGCGAAGCCGTGGCCTCGATGCCGGGTGTCGAGCGCCTGACCATCGACCTGCTGCTTGAAGAAGCCGCCAAATGGGTCGAACTGGGAATTCCGGCGCTGGCGCTGTTCCCGGTCACGCCACCTGAACTCAAATCCCTCGATGCCGCCGAAGCCTGGAATCCCGAAGGCATCGCCCAGCGCGCCACCCGTGCCCTGCGTGACCGATTCCCCGAGCTGGGCGTGATCACCGACGTCGCCCTCGACCCGTTCACCACTCACGGTCAGGACGGCATTCTCGATGAAGAAGGCTACGTGCAGAACGACATCACCGTCGATGCACTGGTCAAGCAAGCCTTGTCTCACGCCGCTGCCGGCGCCCAGGTGGTTGCCCCGTCGGACATGATGGACGGCCGCATTCAGGCGATCCGCGAAGCTTTGGAGCTGGCCGGGCACGTCAACGTGCGGATCATGGCCTACTCGGCCAAGTACGCCAGCGCCTATTACGGCCCGTTCCGCGATGCCGTGGGTTCGGCCGCGAACCTGGGCAAGGCGAACAAGGCGTCCTATCAGATGGACCCGGCCAACAGCGACGAAGCGCTGCACGAAGTGGGCGCGGACTTGTCTGAAGGCGCGGACATGGTCATGGTCAAACCCGGCATGCCGTATCTGGACATTTTGTTCCGGGTAAAAGATGCCTTCAAAGTGCCGACCTTCGTCTATCAGGTTAGCGGCGAATACGCCATGCACATGGCGGCGATCCAGAATGGCTGGTTGAGCGAAGGCGTGATCCTCGAATCCCTGACCGCCTTTAAACGTGCCGGCGCTGATGGCATCCTGACTTACTTTGCTGTCCGTGCCGCTCAATTGTTACGAGAGCAGAAATAGCCCTCCCAGGAACATTCGATGAATACCGAAGGACTCACTGAAGTTGCCGTAAAAGAAGCTCAACCCGTGGTCGAGCAGATTACCGAAACCCCGCCGGAACTGGAGCCTGCGCCACCCGCGCCGGCAACCGAGCCTGCCACGGCGGTTCCGGCGATCGCGATTCCCGGCCTGGATGACAGCAGCCTGTACATCCACCGTGAGTTGTCGCAACTGCAGTTCAACATCCGCGTGCTGGAACAGGCGCTGGACGAGTCCTACCCGTTGCTGGAGCGGCTGAAGTTCCTGCTGATCTTCTCCAGCAACCTCGACGAATTCTTCGAAATCCGCGTCGCCGGCCTCAAGAAACAAATCACCTTCGCCCGTGAACAGGCCGGCGCCGATGGCCTGCAACCGCATCAGGCCCTGGCCCGCATCAGCGAGCTGGTGCACGGTCACGTAGACCGTCAGTACGCGATCCTCAACGACATCCTGCTGCCGGAGCTGGAAAAGCATCAGGTGCGCTTCATCCGTCGTCGCAACTGGACGACCAAGCTCAAGACCTGGGTGCGCCGCTATTTCCGCGACGAGATCGCGCCGATCATCACTCCGATCGGCCTCGATCCGACGCACCCGTTCCCGTTGCTGGTGAACAAGAGCCTGAACTTCATCGTCGAGCTCGAAGGTATCGACGCCTTCGGCCGCGACTCCGGTCTGGCGATCATCCCGGCGCCGCGTCTGCTGCCGCGGATCATCAAGGTGCCGGAAGAAGTCGGCGGCCCTGGCGACAACTATGTGTTCCTTTCGTCGATGATCCACGCCCACGCCGATGACCTGTTCCAGGGCATGAAGGTGAAGGGCTGCTACCAGTTTCGTCTGACCCGGAACGCCGACCTTGCGCTCGACTCCGAAGACGTCGAAGACCTGGCCCGCGCCCTGCGTGGCGAGTTGTTCTCCCGTCGTTACGGTGACGCCGTGCGCCTGGAAGTCGCCGACACCTGTCCGAAACACCTGTCGGACTACCTGCTCAAGCAGTTCAACCTGAGCGAGACCGAGCTGTATCAGGTCAACGGCCCGGTGAACCTGACGCGTCTGTTCAGCATCACCGGTCTGGACAGCCATCCGGAGCTGCAATACACGCCGTTCACGCCGCAGATTCCGAAACTGCTGCAAAACAGCGAAAACATTTTCAGCGTGATCAGCAAGCAGGACATCCTGCTGCTGCACCCGTTCGAGTCGTTCACCCCGGTGGTCGACCTGCTGCGTCAGGCCGCGAAAGACCCGCATGTTCTGGCCGTGCGCCAGACCCTGTACCGTTCCGGCGCCAACTCGGAAATCGTCGATGCGCTGGTGGACGCCGCGCGTAACGGCAAGGAAGTGACGGCGGTCATCGAGCTGCGTGCGCGCTTCGACGAAGAATCCAACCTGCAGCTGGCCAGCCGTCTGCAAGCGGCCGGTGCGGTGGTGATCTACGGCGTGGTCGGCTTCAAGACCCACGCCAAGATGATGCTGATCCTGCGCCGCGAGGCCGGCGAGATCGTGCGTTACGCGCACCTCGGCACCGGTAACTACCACGCCGGCAACGCCCGTCTGTACACCGACTACAGCCTGCTGACCTCCGACGACGCCTTGTGCGAAGACGTCGGCAAACTGTTCAGCCAGTTGATCGGCATGGGCAAGACGCTGCGCATGAAGAAGCTGCTGCATGCGCCGTTCACCCTGAAGAAGGGCATGCTCGACATGATCCTGCGCGAGACGCAATTCGCGCTCGACGGCAAACCGGCGCACATCATCGCCAAGTTCAACTCGCTGACCGATCCGAAGATCATCCGCGCGCTGTACAAGGCCAGCCAGTCCGGCGTGCGCATCGATCTGGTGGTGCGCGGCATGTGCTGCCTGCGTCCGGGCATCGCCGGGGTTTCGCACAACATTCACGTGCGCTCGATCATCGGTCGCTTCCTCGAGCACACCCGGGTGTTCTACTTCCTCAACGGTGGCGAGGAGCAGATGTTCCTGTCCAGCGCCGACTGGATGGAGCGCAACCTCGACAAGCGCGTCGAGACCTGCTTCCCGGTGGAAGGCAAGAAGCTGCTGACCCGGGTCAAGAAAGAGCTGGAGCTGTATCTGACCGACAACACCCACAGCTGGAGCCTGCAATCGGACGGCCGCTACATCCGCAACACGCCGACCGGCAACCAGAACCCGCGCAGTGCCCAGGCGACGCTGCTGGAGCGGTTGGGCAGCCCGATTCTGCCGGTGAGCAGCTGACCGCAGGTTTCAACGCCATAAAAAAGGCGATCCATCCGGATCGCCTTTTTTGTGCCTGCCCGTTACTCAATGCACGGTCAGAACAACCCCCACCCGCGTCAGCCACTCCGCCTCAAGCCCGAAATCCGCCTGAGTCAGCTGATTCTCATCCAGCCAGTTCTCCGGGAATTCCACGTCGAGGTTGTTGCCGTTGGCATGCAACGCCACTTGCGGCATCGCCTGGGTACCACGGATGTGGTGGAACAGGATGGCGAAACGCAGCAGCACGCACAGGCGGATCAGCTTGTCGCCGTCGTCGCCGAACTCGGCAAACTTGTCCTTGGGGATGTTGCGGCGGTGGCCACGCACCAGCAGGGCGAGCATTTGCTGATCTTCGCGGGAGAACCCGGCGAGGTCCGAGTGCTCGATCAGGTAAGCGCCGTGTTTATGGTAGTGATAGTGAGCGATGTCGAGCCCGACTTCGTGCACTTTCGCCGCCCAGCCCAGCAGTTCGCGCCAGATGCCGTCGTCCAGCTCCCAGTCCACGGCCACTTGATCAAACGCGTGCAAGGCTTTGCGCTCGACCCGTGCAGCCTGTTCGAGGTCGACGTGGTAGCGCTCCATCAGCGAGGTCAGGGTGCGTTCGCGCACGTCTTCGTGGTGATGGCGACCCAGCAGGTCATACAGCACGCCTTCACGCAGCGCGCCTTCGCAGTGATCCATGCGTTGCAGTTCGAGGGCGTCGAAGATCGCTTCGAGAATCGCCAGACCCGCCGGGAAGATCGCGCGACGGTCAGGTTTGATGCCTTCAAAATCGATCTTGTCGACATCGCCGAGCTTGAACAGGCGGCGCTTGAGCCACGCCAGACCTTCGGCATTCACTTCGCCGGTGCCATGACCGCCGGCCTTCAGCGCCAGGCCGATGGCGCGGATGGTGCCCGAGGAGCCGATGGCCTCATCCCAGGTCAGGCGGTGCAGGGCGTGTTCGATGCTCATGATTTCCAGCCGCGCCGCCGTGTACGCCTGAGCGTAGCGGGCCGGGGTAATCTTGCCGTCCTTGAAATAGCGCTGGGTGAAACTCACGCAGCCCATTTGCAGGCTTTCGCGCAGCAGCGGTTCGAAACGCTGGCCGATGATGAATTCGGTACTGCCGCCGCCGATGTCGGCGACCAGGCGTTTGCCCGGGGTGTCGGCGAGGGTGTGGGACACGCCAAGGTAGATCAGGCGGGCCTCTTCACGGCCGGAGATGACTTCCACCGGATGGCCGAGGATTTCTTCGGCGCGGCGGATGAATTCGCCACGGTTGCGCGCCTCGCGCAGGGCGTTGGTGCCGACGATCCGCACGGCGCCCAGTGGCATGCCGTTGATCAGTTGAGCAAAGCGCTTGAGACAGTCGAGGCCGCGCTGCATGGATTCTTCGTTGAGCTGACGCTCATCGTCGATGCCGGCGGCCAGCTGAACCTTTTCACCGAGCCGTTCGAGAATACGGATTTCGCCGTTCTGGGCCTTGGCCACGACCATATGGAAGCTGTTGGAGCCCAGGTCGATCGCGGCGATCAGGGACAGATTCTTGGCTTGGGATTGCGGCATGGTGTGGGGGTCTCGGTCGATAACCCCGACATCGTGCCACGATCAAACGCTGCCGCCAACGCGCATGGTTCAAACCCTTGATTCAGCGCATAAAGTCTCAAGACCGCGGCGCGGCCATTCGCGGGCAAGCCCGCTCCCACAGGTTTTGTGTCGAACACAAAACCGTATCCCGCTAGAGAACCCTGTGGGAGCGGGCTCGCCCGCGATGAGGCCAGAAAAGTCTCTGAAAATCCTTCAGGCTGTCGCTTCGACGCTGCCAATAAAATTCGCCAGCTCCGGAGTCTGCGGATCGGCAAACAGCACTTTCGGATCCCCCACCTCGTGAACCTTGCCTTGGTGCATGAACACCAGCTTGTCCCCAACCTCGCGGGCGAAGCGCATTTCGTGGGTGACCATGATCAATGTCATGCCTTCTTTCGCAAGCTGGCGGACCACGCTGAGCACTTCGTTGACCAGCTCCGGGTCCAGCGCCGAGGTGATCTCGTCGCACAGCAGCACCTTGGGCGACATCGCCAGCGCACGGGCAATCGCCACCCGTTGCTGCTGGCCGCCCGAGAGGCGTTCCGGGAACGCATCGAATTTCTCGCCCAGACCGACGCGCTCGAGCATCTGCCGCGCCAGTTCTTGCGCCTTGGCCTTGGGCACTTTCTGCACCACCTGTGGCGCGAGCATCACGTTTTCGCCCACCGTCAGGTGCGGGAAAAGGTTGAACTGTTGAAACACCATCCCGACTTTCTGCCGCAGGCTGCGCAGATCGGCGCGGGCGGCGTCGAGGTATTCGCCGTCGACTTCGATCACGCCGTCGTTGATCGACTCCAGACCGTTGAGGGTGCGTAGCAGGGTGGACTTGCCCGAGCCGCTGCGGCCGATGATCGCCACCACCTGGCCTTCCTCGACGCTCAGGTCGATGCCTTTGAGCACGTGGTGATCGCCGTAGTATTTATGCAGGGCGGAAATTCTAAGCAGAGGCATGCAGTCTCCTTTCCAGATAGCGCGCACTGAGGGACAAGGGGTAGCAGAGCAGGAAGTAGCCCAAGGCAACGAGGCCGTAGACCATGAACGGTTCGAAAGTGGCGTTGGCGAGCATGCCGCCGGTCTTGGTCAGTTCGGTGAAGCCGATGATCGAGGTCACGGCGGTGCCCTTGACCACTTGCACCGAGAAACCCACGGTCGGCGCCACGGCAATCCGCAGCGCTTGCGGCAGGATCACGTAGCGCAGTTGCTCCAGCGGATTCAACGCCAGACTCGACGAAGCTTCCCACTGACCATTGGGAATCGCCTCGACGCAGCCGCGCCAGATCTCCGCCAGGTAGGCGCTGGTGAACAGCGTCAGGGCAATCGCCGCTGCCATCCACGGCGAAATCTCCACCCCGGCCAGCGCCACGCCGAAGAACACCAGAAACAGCTGCATCAACAGCGGGGTGCCCTGGAACAGTTCGATCCAGGTGCGGGCGATGCTGCTGGGCAGCGGGTTTTTCGAGATGCGCATGATCAGGATCAGCAACCCGACGATCCCGCCACCGATGAACGCCACCAGCGACAGCGCCAGCGTCCATTGCAGGCCGGTGAGCAGGTTGCGCAGGATGTCCCAGAACGTGAAGTCGCTCATTGGCTGCTCCTTGCACTGCTTTTCGACAGGTAACGCCGGCCGAGCCAGTTCAACAGCTGACGGATCAGCAGCGCCATGCACAGATAAATGAGGGTGGTCAGGGCGTAGGTTTCAAAGGCGCGGAAGTTGCGCGACTGAATGAAGTTGGCGGCGAAGCTCAACTCCTCGGTGGCGATCTGCGAACACACCGCCGAACCGAGCATGACGATGATGATCTGGCTGCTCAGTGCCGGCCAGACCTTGCCCAGCGCCGGCAGCAGCACCACGTGGCGGAACGCTTCGAAGCGGCTCATCGCCAATGCCGCCGCAGCTTCCAACTGCCCGCGCGGTATCGCCTGGATGCCGGCGCGGATGATCTCGGTCGAGTACGCGCCGAGGTTGATCACCATCGCCAGCACCGCCGCCTGCCACTCGGAAATCTGCACGCCAAGGGACGGCAGGCCGAAGAAGATGAAGAACAGTTGCACCAGAAATGGCGTGTTGCGAATCAACTCCACATAAACGCCGAAGATCGTCGAGAACGGGCGGATCTCCCACGCCCGCACCAACGCCCCGATGATGCCCACGCCGACCCCGAGCAACGCACCAATGGCCGTCAGCTCAAGGGTAAACAACGCCCCGCGCAGCAGCAGGTCGGTGTTTTCCACCACCGGCAAGAAATCGAACTGATAGGCCATGAAAGTCTCCCGCGTCGCCGGTCAGAGGTCGGCCGGCAGCGGCTCTTTGAGCCAGGTCTGCGCGTTCTTTTCCAGCGCGCCGTCAGCCTTGGCGGTGGCCAGGATCTCGTTGACCTTGCCCAGCAGTGCCGGCTCGTTCTTGTTCACGCCGACGTAGACCGGCGAATCCTTGAGCTTCACTTTCAGCGCGGGGACGCGTTTCGGGTTCTTTTCGCTGATCGCGACCATCACCACGTTGCCGCTGGCGATCAGGTCGACCTGGCCTGCGAGGTAGGCGGCGATGGTCGAGTTGTTGTCTTCGAAGCGCTTGATGGTCACGCCTTCGGGAGCGACCTTGGTCAGCTCGATGTCTTCGATGGCGCCACGGGTGACGCTGATGGTCTTGCCCTTCAGGTCGTCGAGGGTGCTGACGGCTGCGTCCGGCGGGCCGAACACGGCGAGGTAGAACGGCGCGTAGGCGCGGGAGAAATCGATGACCTTCTCGCGCTCGGGATTCTTGCCGAGGCTGGAAATCACCAGATCGACCTTACCGGTGGTGAGGAACGGAATGCGGTTAGTGCTGTTGACCGGGGTCAGTTCGAGTTTGACCTTGAGCTGCTCGGCCAGCAGTTTCGCCGTATCGATATCGAGGCCGCGCGGCTTCATGTCCGGGCCGACCGAGCCGAACGGCGGGAAGTCCTGAGGCACCGCGACTTTCAAGGTGCCGCGTTTGACCACGTCATCCAGACCGTCGGCATGGGCGGGGGCCTGGCTGAGCATCAGGCCGGCAAACAGGGCGGCGAGGAGGGCGCTGTAACGCTTCGTCATGGACAATCTCCGGATCGGCGGGAAGTGAATTCTGCGATCGGACAGAGCATGGGCCGTGCCAAGACTGAGGTTCGGCCCCGCAAAGCCACGGGTTTAGCGGGTTTGTTCGGTCTTACTGGTCTGAACAGTCAGGTCGGGTTTCGCACTGCGATAGCGCATCGACGCGCACCGTCGAACCCCGCTGGGGCACGACTTGCCTGATGCCTCGAATAGCATTACAACTGGCCGCACCTTGGCCTGGTCCGTCTGGAAAACCATGAACTCGATCTCCCGCGCCGTACCCGAAGTGGCGCTGCAAGCGATCCGCAAACTGATTACCGAGCAGGGCTTCGGCCCCGGCGATGCGCTGCCTTCGCAACGGGATCTGGCGGTTCAGCTGGGCGTCAGCCGCGCGTCATTGCGTGAGGCGTTGTCGTCCTTGAGTGCGCTGGGCGTGGTCAGCATTCAGCCGGGCAAGGGCGTGTTCGTGCAGGCGCCGGTCGAGTTGCCGCGCGGCGAGGGCGCCCCGGCCTGGCCGTTCGCAGCCCAGGCTTCGCCGTTGGAAATCTTTCAGTTGCGCTATGCGCTGGAAGGGTTTGCCGCCGGGCTGGCGGCGGTGACGTTGAGCACGTTTGATCTGGACGAACTGGAAGACAACGTCGCCGCCATGCGCGAGCAACTGCGCGCCGGCGACTTCGAGGCAGCGGCGAAACTGGATTTCGAATTCCACCGGCGAATCCTGCTGGCCAGCGGCAATCAGGCGATGCTGAGCATCCTCACCGCCAGTGCCGACATCTTTCTGGAGAGCCAGAAACTACCGTTCATCCGCGCCGAACGGGCCATGGAAACCTGGCAGGAACACCGCAAGATCCTTCGCGCCCTGGCTCGCAGGGCTTCCGCTGCCGCGCAGAAAGCCATGCAGGAGCACGTGCGCAATGCGGCCCTGCGCACCGGAATTTCATTCATCGCCCCCGCCAGCGCGTGACTTGAGCTATACCCAAACTCATCGAGTGCCATAGCAAGACTCAATCATCTGCGGCTTCCTGAACAAGGGAAGGGCGGCTATGATGGGCCACGTTTTTTTGCTTACAACCTGGAGAATTCCATGAGCAGCGATCTGATCAAACACGTTAGCGACGCTAGCTTCGAAGCCGACGTACTCAAGGCCGAAGGCGCTGTCCTGGTCGACTACTGGGCTGAATGGTGCGGCCCTTGCAAAATGATCGCTCCGGTTCTGGACGAGATTGCAGAGACTTACAAAGGCAAGCTGACCGTTGCCAAACTGAACATCGACGAAAACCAGGAAACCCCTGCCAAGCACGGCGTACGTGGTATTCCGACCCTGATGCTGTTCAAGAACGGCAACGTTGAAGCGACCAAGGTCGGCGCTCTGTCGAAGTCGCAACTGGCTGCTTTCCTCGACGCCAACATCTAAGCGTCGCTGTAAAGATTGTCCTCAAAAAGCCCCGCAAATTGCGGGGCTTTTTGCGTATTCAGGGCTAGACGCTCCGAAACTCAGGTGATACATTCGGCCCCGCACTGGTTTCTCCACTGCCCCCTGCTAGCCGTCGCCGACGCACTCCTTTTCGAATAAGTACGCGATCCTGTCGCCTTCTCCGCGGCGCGGCCTCATTAAGCCAAAAGCTTAATTTCCCCCCTCCATAAATGATTACGTCATTCCTATATGAATCTGACTGAACTCAAGCAAAAGCCGATTACCGAACTGCTCGAATTGGCCGAACAGATGGGCATAGAAAATATGGCCCGTTCGCGCAAGCAGGACGTGATTTTCTCCCTGCTGAAAAAGCACGCTAAAAGCGGTGAGGAAATCTCCGGTGATGGCGTGCTGGAGATTCTCCAGGACGGCTTCGGCTTCCTGCGCTCCGCTGACGCTTCCTACCTCGCCGGCCCTGACGACATCTACGTCTCGCCGAGCCAGATCCGCCGTTTCAACTTGCGCACCGGTGACACCATCGTTGGCAAGATCCGCCCGCCGAAGGAAGGCGAGCGTTATTTCGCCCTGCTCAAGGTCGACACGATCAACTTTGATCGTCCTGAGAACGCGAAGAACAAGATTCTCTTCGAGAACCTGACCCCGCTGTTCCCGACCGTGCGCATGAAGATGGAAGCCGGCAACGGTTCCACCGAAGACCTGACCGGTCGTGTGATCGACCTGTGCGCCCCGATCGGCAAAGGCCAGCGCGGTCTGATCGTTGCACCGCCGAAAGCCGGTAAAACGATCATGCTGCAGAACATCGCAGCGAACATCGCCCGTAACAACCCTGAAGTTCACCTGATCGTGCTGTTGATCGACGAACGTCCGGAAGAAGTGACCGAAATGCAGCGCACCGTGCGCGGCGAAGTGGTTGCCTCGACCTTCGACGAGCCGCCGACCCGTCACGTGCAAGTGGCTGAAATGGTGATCGAGAAGGCCAAGCGCCTGGTAGAACACAAGAAGGACGTGGTGATCCTGCTCGACTCCATCACCCGTCTGGCCCGTGCCTACAACACCGTGATCCCGAGCTCCGGCAAGGTGCTGACCGGTGGTGTCGATGCCCACGCCCTGGAGAAACCGAAGCGTTTCTTCGGCGCTGCGCGCAACATCGAAGAAGGCGGCTCGCTGACCATCATCGCCACCGCGCTGGTTGAAACCGGCTCGAAGATGGACGAAGTGATCTACGAAGAGTTCAAGGGCACCGGCAACATGGAGCTGCCACTGGACCGTCGTATCGCCGAGAAGCGTGTGTTCCCGGCCATCAACATCAACAAGTCCGGTACCCGTCGCGAAGAGCTGCTGACCGCCGACGACGAACTGCAGCGTATGTGGATCCTGCGCAAACTACTGCACCCGATGGATGAAGTTGCCGCCATCGAGTTCCTGGTCGACAAGCTGAAAACGACCAAGACCAACGACGAATTCTTCCTGTCGATGAAACGCAAGTAACATCGCTGGTCGGTTCAGAAAAATGGCGCCCCTGGAGGGCGCCATTTTTTTTGCCACGGTTCGGCTGCCCCGACCTTCCGGGAGACACTGATTGCTGTTTGCAGAGCCACGATAGCTGCCAGCGGCCGACAGAGCAGGTAGGATGTACGCCTATTTTGAGGGTGCCATCGTCAATGAAATTCAAGGATCTTCGGGATTTCGTGCAGCAGCTTGAGCAGCGCGGAGAGTTGAAACGCATCCAGATTCCCGTCTCGCCGGTGCTGGAAATGACCGAGGTGTGCGACCGCACGCTGCGGGCCAAGGGCCCGGCGCTGCTGTTCGAGAAACCGACCGGTTATGACATCCCGGTGCTCGGCAACCTGTTCGGTACTCCCGAGCGGGTGGCCATGGGCATGGGCGCCGAGTCGGTCAGCGAACTGCGCGAAATCGGCAAGCTGCTGGCGTTTCTCAAGGAACCGGAGCCGCCGAAGGGCTTGAAGGACGCGTGGTCGAAGCTGCCGATCTTCCGCAAGATCATCGCGATGGCGCCGAAAGTCGTCAAAGACGCGCCGTGCCAGGAAGTGGTCATCGAAGGCGACGACGTCGATCTGGCGATGCTGCCGGTACAGACCTGCTGGCCGGGCGACGTGGCGCCGCTGATCACCTGGGGCCTGACCGTCACCAAGGGCCCGAATAAGGACCGGCAGAATCTCGGCATCTACCGCCAGCAAGTGATCGGTCGCAACAAGGTCATCATGCGCTGGCTCAGCCACCGTGGCGGCGCGCTGGACTTTCGAGAGTGGTGCGAGAAGCATCCGGGTCAGCCGTTCCCGGTGTCCGTGGCCCTTGGTGCGGATCCGGCGACCATTCTCGGCGCCGTTACTCCGGTGCCGGACAGCCTCTCCGAATACGCCTTCGCCGGTCTGCTGCGCGACAGCCGCACGGAACTGGTGAAGTGCCGTGGCAACGACCTGCAAGTGCCGGCCACGGCAGAAATCATCCTTGAAGGCGTGATCCATCCGGGCGAAATGGCCGATGAAGGCCCGTACGGCGACCACACCGGTTATTACAACGAAGTCGACAGCTTCCCGGTGTTCACCGTCGAGCGCATCACCCACCGGATCAAGCCGATCTACCACAGCACCTACACTGGCCGTCCGCCGGATGAGCCGGCGATTCTTGGCGTGGCGCTGAACGAAGTGTTCGTACCGATCCTGCAGAAGCAGTTCCCGGAGATCACCGACTTCTACCTGCCGCCGGAAGGCTGCTCGTACCGCATGGCCGTGGTGACGATGAAGAAGTCGTATCCGGGGCATGCCAAGCGCGTGATGCTGGGTGTCTGGTCGTTTTTGCGACAGTTCATGTACACCAAGTTCGTTATCGTCACCGACGACGACATCAACGCGCGGGACTGGAACGACGTGATCTGGGCCATCACCACGCGCATGGACCCCAAGCGCGACACGGTGATGATCGACAACACGCCGATCGACTACCTCGACTTCGCCTCGCCGGTGTCGGGGCTCGGCTCGAAGATGGGCCTGGACGCCACCCATAAGTGGCCGGGCGAAACCACTCGCGAGTGGGGCCGCGTCATCGTCAAGGATGACGCCGTCACCCAACGGATCGATGCCATCTGGAATCAGTTAGGAATAGATTGATGCGTGTAACCCTGCAGCCCTCCGGAGCGGTACTCGAGATACGGCCCGGAGAGCGGATTCTCGATGGTGCGCGGCGCCTGGGCTACGAATGCCCGCAAAGCTGCCGCAACGGCAATTGCCATGTGTGTGCGGCGCTGCTGGTGGAAGGCCGGGTCGAACAGGCCGGCAAGGTGCACGACCACGGTGAGTTCTACACTTGCATAGCGGAGCCGCTGGAAGACTGCATCGTGCTGTGGGATGGCGTGCTCGCGCTGGGAGAACTGCCTGTGCGCAGCTTGTCGTGTCAGGTCATCGAATGCCGGGACGTCGGTGGCGATACCTTTCGTGTGCGCCTGCGGGCACCAGCCGGCAAGCCGCCGCGCTACCACGCTGGCCAGTATCTGATGATCGAGCGCGAGAACGGCGAGAAGTCGGCGTTCTCCATGGCCTCGGCGCCCCACGGCGGGCGCGATCTGGAAATCCATGTGCTGGCGCGCGAATCCAGTGCGCTGAACCTGATCGATCAGCTCACGCGCAACCCGATGGTGCGGGTCGAACTGCCATTCGGCGATACCCACCTGGCGGAACTGCCGGACGGGCCGCTGGTGCTGATCGCCGCCGGCACCGGCATGGGCCAGATCCATAGCCTGATCGAACATTGCCGGGCCAGCGGCTTCAAGCATCCGGTGCACTTGTACTGGGGCGTGCGTCGTCCGGAAGATTTCTACGAAATCGAACATTGGGACGAATGGCTGAAGTTGCCCAATCTGTTCCTGCACAAGGTCGTCAGTGACCAGTGCGGCTGGGAAGGGCGCTGTGGCATGTTGCATGAGGCGGTGTGCGAGGATTTCCCTGATCTGAAACCGCTGCACGTCTATGCCAGCGGCTCGCCCTCCATGGTCTACGGCACGCTGGATGCGTTGGTCGAAGCAGGGATGGATGCTCATCAGATGCGTGCGGATGTGTTTGCTTACGCACCCCGCGCCTGAGTTCGTTATAACTCTTCATATAGCCGATCGGTATTTATGTAATTGCATAAATGCCGGTAGGTTATATATCAATCAGGCAATCAATTAAGAACTGTGCCATGGCACTCAAATTGCCTTAAAACATATGTGCCTTATTGTTACAGCGGTGCGTTCTATTAAGTAATTCTTCACCCGCGGGGAGCTGAACGCTATTCGCCATGAGCGCCATTGAAAACGCTTTTCTGAACCTGGCTTACCCTCCGCGGCTCGATCTTGGGCCGCAGCTGACGCACGAACAACTTCTCGCTTCCATGCAATCGACCATGGCGCGCCACAAGGGCGGGCCGGTGTGGCTGTTCGCCTACGGTTCGCTGATCTGGCGGCCGGAATGCACAGCCGTGGAGCGGGTGCGTGGGCGCGTGCATGGCTATCACCGTGGCTTGTACTTGTGGTCCCACGAGCATCGCGGCACGCCGGAAATGCCGGGACTGGTCTTTGGTCTGGATCGTGGCGGCTCGTGCAGCGGCTTCGCCTACCGGTTGCCGGAAGACAATCTGGACAGCGCGCTGTATGCATTATGGAAGCGCGAGATGCCGTTCCCGTCCTATCGGCCACACTGGCTCAACTGCCGACTCGAAGATGGCAGCCAGGTTCAGGCCTTGGGATTCGTATTGGAGCGACACCTGCCCAGCTATGCCGGCAACTTGCCGGATCATGTGCTGAGCCAGGTGTTCGAAAGCGCTTGCGGGCGTTACGGCACCACTCGCGATTATGTCGAGCAGACCGCCCACGCCCTGCGCAGCCACGCCATGCCAGACCGGAATCTGGAGGCGCGGCTCAAGCGCTGTAAGTCAAAGACCGATCAGGCGACTGCTTCGCGGCTCTGACTGGCGACTTGCTTGTGCCACAGGGTCGGGGCCAGGAAGGCCATCGACAGCAGGCAAGCGCCCACCAGCAGCACGAAACCGCCATCCCAGCCGAAGTGGTCCACGGTGTAGCCCATCGCTGCACTGGCCGCGACCGAACCACCCAGATACCCGAACAGACCGGTGAAGCCTGCGGCAGTGCCGGCGGCTTTCTTCGGCGCCAGTTCCAGCGCCTGCAGGCCGATCAGCATCACCGGGCCGTAGATCAGGAAGCCGATGGAGAACAGCGCGATCATGTCGACGGTCGGGTTGCCGGCCGGGTTCAGCCAGTACACCAGCGTCGCCACGGTCACCAGTGCCATGAACACCATGCCGGTCAGGCCACGGTTGCCACGGAAGATCTTGTCCGACATCCAGCCGCACAGCAGCGTGCCCGGAATCCCCGCCCACTCGTAGAAGAAATAGGCCCACGAGGTTTTATCCACGGTGAAACCCTTGGCTTCCTTCAGGTAGGTCGGCGCCCAGTCCAGCACGCCGTAGCGCAACAGGTAAACGAAGACGTTGGCCATGGCGATGTACCAGAGCATTTTGTTGCGCAGCACGTATTTGACGAAGATTTCCTTGGCACTGAATTCGTCTTCGTGGCTGGCGTCGTAGCCTTCCGGGTAGTCGTTCTTGTACTTCTCGATCGGCGGCAGGCCGACCGATTGCGGGGTATCGCGCATGGTCACGAAGGCGAACACCGCTACCGCCAGGGCCACGGCAGCCGGGACGTAGAACGCCGCGTGCCAGTCGTTGAACAGGCCCATGCCGATCAGGAACAGCGGGCCGATCAAACCACCACCGACGTTATGCGCCACGTTCCACACCGATACCACGCCGCCACGTTCCTTCTGCGACCACCAGTGCACCATCGTGCGTCCGCTCGGCGGCCAGCCCATGCCCTGGGCCCAACCGTTGATGAACAGCAAGATAAACATCATGGTCACGCTGGAGGTTGCCCAAGGCGCGAAACCGAAAATGAACATCACCCCGGCCGATACCAGCAGGCCGAATGGCAGGAAGTAACGCGGGTTGGAGCGGTCGGACACCAGGCCCATGAGGAACTTGGACAGACCGTAGGCAATGGCGATGGCCGACATCGCCAGACCCAGATCACCACGGCTATAGCCTTCGTCGATCAGGTACGGCATGGCCAGCGAGAAGTTCTTGCGCAGCAGGTAGTAACCCGCGTAGCCAAAGAAGATGCCGGCGAAGATCTGCCAACGCAGGCGTCGGTAGGTGCTGTCGATTTTTTCTTCAGGCAATGGAGCCTGATGTGCGGCAGGACGAAAGAAAGCAAACATTCAAGAGCTCCAGATTTCTTGTTTTGACTGCGGATGCGAATGTTACAGTTTCGTTACCGAAAATAGCACCGCTTCCCATCGGCAAAACAGCGGAAATGTTGGAAGTCGCGCGTTCCTTTATGAACATGTCGCTCAGATATAAGTGCGGGGCGCTGTGGGAAATGTTACTTCGACGTCTTCCTGCCGGGTTTCATGGCTTTGTAGGGCGCAGGTTTGGGAAATGTCCTGCGAACAATGCAGAAGGCGCGGCGTTCTGTTTCAGGCTGCCGGGCTCTACCCTTTTGATGGTGCCAATCGGGCATTCGAGCGGTAAAGGGGGAGGGCTCATGCGGTGGTGTGTGTTGCTGTTTTTGCTGATGGCATCGGGAGGTGCGTGGGCGTCAGAGGTGCTGCTGATTCCGGAAAACAACCCGAGGCCGGTCTATCCGCGAGGGCTTTTCAGGGCTGGCGTGGTCGGTGAAGTGGGCGCCGAGTTCACCGTCCATGCCGACGGTTCAGTCGACCGGATCAGCTTTGCGCCAAGCAGCCATCCGGAGCTGATCGAAGCGGTCAGGGCGGCTGTCGAGCAATGGCGTTTCAAACCGTGGATCGTCGAGGGCGACAAACCGGCACAGACGCGGGTCTTCGCACCGATGGTATTCAGGCTGGATCTGGATCAACCCATCCACATCAACCAGCAACTGAAAGCCTTGAAGTGCCGCACCTTGAACGAATACCTCGGCAACATTGCGGAGCAATCATGGATCGATACCAAGGTGTTCGTTTACACCAGGGCCTACCTTTCCAATGTGTTCCACAAAGCGCAGCTGCCGGACGAACAGCGGCTGGCGATGATCGCCAGACTGAACAAGCGGATTCCATCGATTGTAAGGAGTTGCCGTAGCAGCCCGGTCCGGACGTACATGAGCCTGTTGCCGGAGGATATTCGCAGTTTGATGTAGGGCTGGAGTGCTCTGAAGAGCGATCCGGAAGTGGCCATCAATTCCGGATCGCCCGATCAGCTCAGCGCACTTGCACTACGACTTTCCCGACAGCCTTGCGCTGCCCGAGATCATTGATCGCCTGCGCGGCATTGCCCAGCGGATAGACCTGTGACACCAGCGGCTTCAGCTTGCCCTCGGCAAACCAGCCGAACAGTTGCTGGAAGTTCGCCGCGTTGTCCTGCGGCTGGCGCTGGGCGAAGGAGCCCCAGAACACGCCGAGTACCGCGGCGCCCTTGAGCAGGGCGAGGTTGACCGGCAGTTCGGGAATGCGGCCGCTGGCGAAACCGACCACCAGCAGACGGCCGTTCCAGGCGATGGCGCGGATGGCTTGATCGAACAGGTCGCCGCCGACCGGGTCGTAGATCACGTCGGCGCCCTGGCCGTCGGTCAGGCGCTTGATCTCGTCCTTGAGGCTGGTTTCGCTGTAGTTGATCAGTTCGTCGGCTCCGGCAGCCTTGGCCACGGCGAGTTTTTCCGCGCTGCTGGCAGCGGCGATCACCCGGGCGCCCATGGCTTTGCCGATTTCCACGGCGGCCAGGCCAACACCGCCAGAAGCACCGAGCACCAGCAGGGTTTCACCCGGTTGCAGGTTGCCGCGCTGTTTGAGGGCGTGCATCGACGTGCCGTAGGTCATGCTGAAGGCGGCGGCGGTGTTGAAATCCATCGACGGCGGGATCGGCAGCACGTTATAGCCCGGGACCGCGACCTGCTCGGCGAAGCTGCCCCAGCCGGTCAGGGCCATGACCCGGTCGCCGACCTTCAGGTGACTGATCTTTTCACCCACTTCGCTGACCACACCGGAAGCTTCGCCACCCGGCGAGAACGGGAAGGGCGGCTTGAACTGGTATTTGCCCTCGATGATCAGCGTGTCCGGGAAATTGACCCCGGCGGCGTGCACGTCCAGCAGGATTTCGTTCTTTTTGGCGACAGGACTGGCGACGTCCTCCAGCACCAGCGATTCGGCAGGGCCGAAGGCTTTGCACAGCACGGCTTTCATCAGGGCTATTCCTTTGGGAGTGATGGCCGATAAGTGTAGGTGTGGCAGTCAACGGGTCAACGAGCATGCCCGGCCCTGATAGTCCGCCATAAGCTTGTGCTTGCGCGGCGGGTCGTTATGCTAGGCCGCAAACCGGATAAGGAGCGAATTGTGAAAGCGTGGATCATGTTGTTGCTGGCCCTGTCTCTGCCTGTGGCAGCGCTGGCCGAAGAAGCCAAAGAAGGCGAGGCGCCGAAGGTCAACTACATCACCCTGAGCCCGCCGTTTGTGGGCAACTACGGGCTCGATGGCACCCCGAAGCTCAAGGTCTACAAGGCCGACGTGGCACTGCGGGTGACCGGTGAAGAGGCGACCAAACTGGTCAAGGCCAACGAGCCGCTGATCCGCAATCAACTGGTGGCGCTGTTCACCCAGCAGACCACCGATGCGATGGGCAGCATCGAAGGCAAGGAAAAACTGCGTCAGGAAGCCTTGAAGCAGACCCAGCAAGTGATGAATGACGAGACCGGCAAGCCGGTGGTTGAAGATCTGTTGTTCAACAACCTGATCATTCAATAAGACATTCGTTGTCCGGGCGGTCCCCATCGCTGGCTTGCCAGCGATGGCATTTTGTCAGGCGACAAATGACTCAGGGTTTGAGCGCGATCACCGCCGCCCACTGCTCGGCCGTCACCGGCATCACCGACAGTCGCGAACCCTTTTGCACCAGCGGCATCTCGGCCAGCGCGGTCTGCTGTTTCAGGTAATCCAGCTTCAAGACCCGGCTGAACGTTTCGACGTGGGCGACATCAATCGCGCTCCAGGCGTTTTTCTCCGGCGTGGCTTTCGGATCGAAGTAATGGCTTTCCGGTTCCAGTGCGGTGGGATCCGGGTACGCGGCTTCGATTATTTTGCCGATTCCGGCAATCCCCGGCTCCGGGCAGCTGGAATGGTAGAAAAAGAACTGGTCCCCCACTGCCATGGCCCGCAGGAAATTGCGTGCCTGATAGTTGCGAACCCCGTCCCAGCGCGCCTTGCCGAGCTTTTCCAGGCCCTTGATCGAGAGCTCGTCGGGCTCGGATTTCATCAGCCAGTAGGCCATGGTGTGTGCTCCTCAAGCGGTCATTGGGCAGGTTGTCCGGCAATTTTATGACAAACCGACGGTCGGTTGACGTCAGCATTTGCGCAGAGGTTCACGTTGTCGCAAAATGCCGGCCTTTAAAGCTTGACGCTGCTGCACGGCCTACGAATGGAAACCGCTGCTGTCATCGTGATGATGTGCCTTGAGGGGGGCAATCGATGAAACGCAAACCGGATTTGCTGTGGACTTTGGTAATTTTGTTCGGTCTGGGCGTCGTGACCACCGGTTATGCGCAAAGTCTGTGGGCCAACAAGGCCGATGCTCCGATTGAAGTGGCGCAACAAGTACAACAGTCGACAGCTTTCAAGCGCTGACACTGCCTTTTCGACGCCGCTGATCCGCGCGGCGTCTATCTCGCGAAATACCACGCCTTGTCCGTCACCGTTCCCTGCAACGGTACATCCCAGCTCGCTTGCGCGAGACGTTCGACTTTCTGACATTCATGGGCCAGGCCCAGCAGCGTCGGCTTGCGCCAGTTCTGGCGTCGGGCCAGATACGCCAGGCTGCGATCGTAGAATCCGCCGCCCATGCCCAGGCGCCCGCCGACATCGTCGAATCCCACCAGGGGCAACAACACCAGATCCAGTGCCCAGACCTTGCGCTGATGGGCCAGATTGGCGCGCGGCTCGAGGATGCGGAAACGGTTGGGTTTGAGCTTTTCGCCGGGGCGGATTTGCTGGAAGACCATTTTGGTCCGCGGCCAGGCACTGAGTACCGGCAGGTAGGTTTTCTTGCCCCGACGCTGGGCGGCGCGCAGCAACAGGCGCGGGTCGATTTCACCGTCGGTGGGCAGGTACAGGGAAATGTGTTTGGCCCGGCGAAAGTGCGGATCTTGTGCCAGTTGCTTGTACAGACCTTCGGCGGCCTGTCGTTGTTCGCTTCGCGTCAGCGAGCGGCGGGCCTTGCGCAGCAGGCGGCGCAGTTGGGGGCGGGGCAACAACGCGGGTTCGGTCATGGTTCGGCTTCGGCAGGGTGGGACGAAAACGTACGCATAAAAAATCCGATGCCGGCATTCACCGGCATCGGATTCGAATCAGGCTCCCCGGATGAGCCGCTGTCGACTTAGCCCTTGAACCCGAGAGTTCAAGGTGGAGGATGCAGTAGGCTTTAAGGCTTTCCGTCTGGCGGACATGCACACCAGCCCAACGTGCAACCCCCAGGGTAGTGCAAATCGGCTCAGGGACATCGTCAACTGGCAAGCACCCCAGGGAGTGCGGCGAGTATAACTCAAGCGGCCTGGCGAATCAGCCCTTGCTGATGTCCGGATCGTCGGCCAGCACCAGATCGACACGATCGAGCAAGTCTCGCACCTGTTCACGGGTCGAACCGCTGGCCTGGATGTCCGGGCGCTCTTCTTTGTGCAAGAGATCGTGGGTGATGTTCAGCGCGGCCATCACGGCGATGCGGTCGGCGCCGATGACTTTGCCGCTGCTGCGGATCTCGCGCATCTTGCCGTCCAGGTAGCGGGCGGCGCTGATCAGATTGCTGCGCTCTTCCTGGGGACAGATGATCGAATACTCTTTGTCGAGGATCTGCACGGTAACGCTATTGCTTGAACTCATGAGTCTTGCTCCAGGGCCTTGAGGCGCGAAATCATCGATTCGACCTTACGCCGGGCGATTTCGTTTTTTTCAATGAGGTGCGCGCGTTCCTCGCGCCAGGTCTTTTCCTGAGCAAGTAAGAGTGCATTTTGACTCTTTAGTTGCTCGACTCGGGTAATCAGCAGTTCGAGTCTGGCCATCAGCGCTTGCAGGTCGGTGTCTTCCATTGTGTCCACTGATTCGGTCTGATGGGTTTGGCTGGCGGACAGCCTTTAATGGTCTTGGCGAGTCTGTCGATGTAGGATACAAGGCCTTCATTCTAGACATAGCGCCGTCTGGCGCCTAGCTGCCCATGCCCATTCAGAATTCCCCGTACCAAGGCTTTGCCACCCTGCTGAACTCCAGCGGTCACTCCGTTTCGCCTGCCGAACTGCACGGCCTGTTGCTGGGCCGCAGTTGCGCTGGCGCCGGCTTCACTGCCGAAGAATGGCTGATCGATGCCGCCGAGCTGCTCGAAAGCGAGCCGCAGGACAACGTCCGCAACGCGCTGATCGGTCTGCAGGAGATGGTCAAGAGCGAACTCACCGGCGATGACGTCACCGTGGTTCTGCTACTGCCGAACGATGACGCGCCACTGGCCGAGCGCGCCGCCGCACTGGGCGAATGGTGCCAGGGCTTCCTTACCGGTTTCGGCCTGAACTGCCGCGACAGCAGCATGCTGAGCACCGAAGCCACCGAAGTGTTGCAGGATTTGGCAGCGATCTCCCAGGTGCAAGACGCACTGGAAGAATCCGAAGACGGCGAAAGCGACTATATGGAAGTCATGGAGTACCTGCGTGTCGCTCCGCTGCTGCTGTTCTCCGAAACCAAAAAGGCCGACGTGCCGCCAGCGGCCAAGCCGTCGCTGCACTGATCGCGTGCCAGGGAAAGCCATCTGCCCATGATCCATATCCCGAAAGCGGAATACGCCCGGCGCCGCAAGGCGCTGATGGCGCAGATGGAACCCAACAGCATCGCGATCCTGCCTGCCGCCGCGGTCGCCATCCGCAACCGTGACGTCGAGCATGTCTATCGCCAGGACAGCGATTTCCAGTACCTGAGCGGTTTCCCCGAGCCACAGGCGGTCATCGTCCTGATGCCCGGTCGCGAACACGGCGAGTACGTGCTGTTCTGCCGTGAACGCAACGCCGAGCGCGAACTCTGGGACGGCCTGCGCGCCGGCCAGGAAGGCGCGATCCGCGATTTCGGCGCCGACGACGCCTTCCCGATTACCGACATCGACGACATTCTGCCGGGCCTGATCGAAGGCCGCGACCGGGTGTATTCGGCGATGGGCAGCAACCCGGAATTCGACCGCCACCTGATGGACTGGATCAACGTGATCCGCTCCAAGGCGCACCTCGGCGCCCAGCCGCCGAACGAATTCGTTGCCCTGGATCACCTGCTGCACGACATGCGCCTGTATAAATCGGCGGCAGAAGTGAAGGTGATGCGCGAGGCCGCGCGGATTTCCGCCCAGGCCCACATCCGGGCGATGCAGGCCAGCCGTGCCGGGCTGTACGAGTACAGCCTCGAAGCCGAACTCGATTACGAGTTTCGCAAGGGCGGGGCGAAGATGCCGGCCTACGGCTCGATCGTCGCCGCCGGGCGCAACAGCTGCATCCTGCATTACCAGCAGAATGACGCGTTGCTCAAGGACGGTGACCTGGTGCTGATCGACGCCGGATGCGAGATCGACTGCTACGCCAGCGACATCACCCGCACCTGGCCGGTCAACGGCAAGTTTTCCGCTGAACAGAAAGCGATCTACGAACTGGTGCTGGCTTCGCAGGAAGCGGCATTCGCCGAAATCGCTCCGAACAAGCACTGGAACCAGGCGCACGAAGCCACGGTTCGGGTCATCACCACCGGGCTGGTGAAGCTCGGGTTGTTGCAGGGCGAAGTCGACGAGTTGATCGCCTCCGAGGCCTACAAGGCGTTTTACATGCATCGCGCCGGCCACTGGCTCGGGATGGATGTGCATGACGTCGGCGAGTACAAGGTCGGCGGCGAATGGCGGGTGCTGGAAGTCGGCATGGCGCTGACCGTGGAGCCGGGCATCTACATCGCCCCGGACAATCAGAACGTAGCGAAGAAATGGCGCGGCATTGGCGTGCGCATCGAGGATGACGTGGTAGTGACCAAAAGCGGTTGTGAAATCCTGACGGGTGGCGTGCCGAAAACCGTCGCCGAGATCGAAGCCCTGATGGCGCAAGCACGGACCTGCGCGGCATGAGTCGGGTCAATCTGGCAATCATCGGTGGCGGTCTGGTCGGCGCCAGTCTGGCGTTGGCCTTGCAGGCCGGCGCCAAGGCCCGTGGCTGGAAGATCGTGCTGATCGAGCCGTTCGCCCCGGGTGACACCTGGCAACCAAGCTACGACGCGCGCTCCTCGGCGCTGTCCTTCGGCTCGCGGCAGATTTATCAGCGGTTGGGCGTGTGGCAGGAAATCTCCCGCCGAGCCGAACCGATCAAGCAGATTCATGTATCCGACCGTGGTCGTTTCTCCACCGCCCGACTTTCGGCGATGGAAGAGGGCGTCCCTGCGCTCGGCTATGTCGTGGAAAACGCCTGGCTCGGCCAGTGTCTGTGGCAGCACCTCGACAAAGACGTGATCAGCTGGCGCTGCCCGGCGGAAGTCACCCGCATGGAGCCGTTGCCGGACGGCTATCGCCTGACCCTCAACGACGAAACCACGGTCGAGTGCGATCTGGCGGTGCTCGCCGATGGCGGCCGTTCCGGTCTGCGCGAACAGCTGGGCATCAACGTGCGCAAGCGCCCGTACAACCAGAGCGCGCTGATCGCCAACATCACGCCGAGCGAAGCGCACAACGGCATGGCGTTCGAGCGCTTCACCGACGAAGGCCCGATGGCGCTGCTGCCGCTGCCGGAAAACCGCTGCGCGCTGGTCTGGACCCGACTGGGCATGGACGCGCAACGGCTGGCCGACCTGAGCGAGCGTGATTTCCTCAGCGAGCTGCAAGGTGTGTTCGGCTACCGTCTCGGTACGTTGAAACAAGTTGGCGCGCGGCATCTGTATCCGCTGTCGCTGGTGGAAGCCGAAGAGCAGGTGCGCTCGCATCTGGCCGTTCTCGGCAACGCCGCCCACAGCCTGCACCCGATTGCCGGGCAGGGTTTCAACCTGTCCCTGCGCGATGCCGATGCGTTGGCCGCCGCGCTGCTGGCCAGCGACAAACCGCTGGGGGATTTCGCCACGTTGCAGGCCTATCGCGAGCGTCAGCGTCTCGATCAGGATCTCACCGTGGGTTTCTCCGATCAGGTCACGCGCCTGTTCGGTAGCACTCAGCCGCTGGTGTCGCTGGGGCGCAACATCGGCCTGCTCGGCCTCGATCTGCTGCCGCCGGCCAAGCGCTGGTTCGCCCGTCAGGCCATGGGGCTGGGGACGCGGCCGGATGCGTGAGTGGCTGATCAAACGGTTTGGCAAGGCGCGGCTGATGCGCTGGATCATGACGTTCTACCCGCCGTACTTCGGCGCCGGTGTCCGGGTGCAGCACATCAGCGATGACTTTCGTGACATTCAGGTCTCGATGGGCCTGGGCTGGTACAACCGCAATTACGTCGGCACCCAGTTCGGCGGCAGTCTGTATTCGATGGTCGATCCGTTCTTCATGTTGATGCTCATGGAGAACCTCGGCTCGCGGTACATCGTCTGGGACAAGGCCGCCGACATTGATTTCATATCGCCGGGCAAAGGCCCGGTGTTCGCCCGGTTCAACATCGACGACACCCTGCTCGACGAGATCCGTCGGCAGACCGCCAGTGGCGAGAAATACCTGCCGCAGTTGCAGGTCGACATTCATGACGGCGCCGGCAATCTGGTGGCGCGGGTCGGTAAAACCCTTTACGTGCGGCTCAAGCCGCCAGCGAGACAGGCTTAAAGCATGGAAATGCGCGCGGATGTGCTGATTGTCGGAGCCGGAATGGTCGGCAGCGCCCTGGCGCTGGCGTTGCAGGGCAGCGGGCTGGAAGTGCTGCTGCTCGACGGCAGTCCGTTGAGCGTCAAACCCTTCAATGGCGACGCACCGTTCGAGCCACGGGTGAGCGCACTGTCGGCGGCCAGCCAGCGGATCCTCGATCGCCTCGGCGTGTGGGATGGCATCGTCAACCGACGCAGCAGCCCTTACACCGACATGCACGTCTGGGACGGCAGCGGCACCGGCCAGATCCACTTCTCGGCCAGCAGCGTGCACGCCGATGTGCTCGGCCATATCGTCGAAAACCGCGTGGTGCAGGATGCCTTGCTCGACCGTCTGCACGATTGCGATATGGGTCTGCTGGCCAACGCGCGACTGGAGCAGATGCGCCGTTCCGGTGACGACTGGCTGCTGACCCTGGCCGATGGCCGCACCTTGCGTGCGCCGCTGGTGATCGCGGCGGACGGTGCCAACTCCGCTGTGCGCCGTCTGACCGGCGTTGCCACTCGCGAGTGGGATTATCTGCATCACGCCATCGTCACCAGCGTGCGCAGCAGCAAACCGCACCGCATGACCGCGTGGCAGCGCTTCACCGATCACGGGCCGCTGGCGTTTTTGCCGCTGGAGCGTGACGGTCAGCAGGACTGGTGCTCGATCGTCTGGTCGACCACGCCAAGCGAAGCCGAACGGCTGATGGCGCTGGATGAGGCGGATTTCTGCCGTGAACTCGAACGCGCTTTCGAAGGTTGCCTTGGCGACGTCATCAGCGCCGACTCACGCCTGTGCGTGCCGCTGCGTCAACGCCACGCCAAGCGCTACGTGGCAGAAGGGCTGGCACTGATCGGCGATGCCGCACACACCATTCACCCGTTGGCGGGGCAGGGCGTGAATCTCGGCTTCCTCGATGCCGCGGTGCTGGCCGAAGTGTTGTTGCAAGCCAACGAACGCGGCGAACGCCTGGCGGACGTGAAAGTCCTGAGCCGCTACGAGCGCCGGCGCATGCCGCACAATCTGGCGCTGATGGCCGCGATGGAAGGCTTCGAGCGGTTGTTCCAGGCCGATCCGTTGCCGCTGCGCTGGTTGCGTAATACCGGGCTGAAAATCGTCGAGCAGATGCCCGAGGCCAAGGCGTTGTTCGTGCGTGAAGCGTTGGGGCTGACCGGGGACTTGCCGGCCCTCGCCAAGGCCTGACGAGTATCGTGCAACATCTGGTAACTCCTTGGGAAAGTGTTCGATTGAGCTCGTAAATGTGAGTCCTTATCATTTGGGCCACTTTTCCCGACCGAGAGACCGCTCCCATGTTGGCATCCAAGCGTGTTCTGACCGCACTGGCCCTGACCCTGATCGGCAGCACTGCCGCCCAGGCCGCCGACGAGGTGGTGGTCTACTCCTCGCGTATCGATGAGCTGATCAAGCCAGTGTTCGATGCCTACACCGCCAAGACCGGGGTGAAGATCAAGTTCATCACCGACAAGGAAGCGCCGCTGATGCAGCGGATCAAGGCCGAGGGCGAGAACGCCACCGCCGACCTGCTGCTGACCGTCGATGCCGGCAACCTCTGGCAGGCCGAGCAGATGGGCATTCTTCAGCCGTTCACCTCGAAAACCATCGACGCCAACATTCCCCTGCAATATCGCTCGTCCAGCCACGCCTGGACCGGCCTGAGCCTGCGCGCGCGGACCATCGCCTACTCCACCGAACGGGTGAAACCGGGCGAACTGACCACCTACGAAGCGCTGGCCGACAAGAACTGGGAAGGCCGCCTGTGCCTGCGCACGGCGAAGAAGGTCTACAACCAGTCGCTGACCGCCACCATGATCGAAGTCCACGGCGCCGAGAAGACCGAGAAGATCCTCAAGGGCTGGGTCAATAACCTGTCCACTGACGTGTTCTCCGACGACGTTGCGGTGCTGGAGGCGATCAACGCCGGTCAGTGTGACGTCGGCATCGTCAACACCTACTACTACGGACGCCTGCACAAGCAGAAGCCGGAGCTGCCGGTAAAACTGTTCTGGCCGAACCAGGCGGATCGCGGTGTGCACGTCAACCTGTCGGGCATCGGCCTGACCAAACATGCGCCGCATCCGGAAGCCGCCAAGGCACTGGTGGAGTGGATGACCACGCCTGAAGCGCAGAAGATCTTTGCCGACGTGAACCAGGAGTTTCCGGCGAATCCGGCGGTGAAGCCTTCGGAAGAAGTGGCGGCGTGGGGGCAGTTCGTGGCTGATACGTTGCCGGTTGAAGTGGCGGGCAAGCGCCAGGCTGAAGCGATCCGGATGATGGATCGGGCGGGTTGGAATTGAGTCTTTCCTGACAGCACTGTTTGATCGTTCCCACGCTCTGCGGGGGAATGCAGCCCTCGACGCTCTGCGTCGCATCATCGACAGCGTGACGCGGAGCGTCACAGAATGTGTGCCCACGCAGAGCGTGGGCACAATCATTTGAACGAGACTGTTTCCTTGGCCCACCCCGCCCAACGCCGCTGGTACCCCATCGTCTTCGCCATCGCCGCGTTGGTGCTGCTCCCCCTCAGCGTGCTCCTGCTCTCATGGCAAACCATCGACCACCAGATCTGGTCGCACCTGTGGGAAACCCAGATGCCGCGTCTGCTGGGCAACACACTGACGCTGGTCCTCGGCGTAGGCATCGGTGTAACGCTGATCGGCGTAAGCCTCGCCTGGCTCACCAGCCTCTGCGAATTCCCCGGCCGCCGCTGGCTCGACTGGGCGCTGATGCTGCCATTCGCAATCCCGGCCTACGTGCTGGCGTTCGTGTTCGTCGGCCTGCTGGACTTCGCGGGCCCCGTGCAAACCCTGCTGCGCGAATGGTTCGGCACCGGCCTGCGCCTGCCGCGAGTGCGCTCCACCGGCGGGGTGATTCTGGTGCTGGTGCTGGTGTTTTATCCCTACGTCTACCTGCTGGCGCGCACCGCGTTCCTGGCGCAAGGCAAAGGACTGATGGAAGCCGCGCGGGTGCTCGGGCAGTCGCCGTGGCAAGCATTCTGGCGTGTGGCATTGCCGATGGCGCGGCCGGCCATCGGTGCCGGCGTGGCGCTGGCACTGATGGAAACCCTGGCGGATTTCGGCGCGGTGTCGGTGTTCAATTTCGACACCTTCACCACCGCGATCTACAAGACCTGGTACGGCTTCTTCAGCCTGCCTAGTGCTGCGCAACTGGCCAGCCTGTTGCTGCTGGTGGTGATGCTGGTGCTGTACGGCGAACGTCGCGCGCGCGGCGCCAATCGGGCGAGTAACGAGCGACCACGGGTCAAGGCGCTGTATCACCTGCGCGGGCCCAAGGCCTGGGCGGCGACCGGTTGGTGCGGTCTGGTGTTCGCCTGTGCGTTTGTCATTCCGGTGCTGCAACTGGTGGTCTGGTTCTGGCAGCGCGGGCGATTTGATCTGGATGAGCGCTACGCCGGGCTGATTCTCCACACGTTGTATCTGGGCGGCATGGCGGCGTTGATCACGGTCAGCGTGGCGATGTTGCTGGCCTTCGCCCGGCGTCTGGCGCCTACCCGGGCGATCAATTCTGCGGTCGGTCTGGCCAATCTCGGTTATGCCTTGCCGGGTTCGGTGCTGGCGGTGTCGATCATGCTCGCGTTCAGTTATCTGGATCGGGAGCTGGTGATTCCGCTGTCCGGCTGGCTTGGCGGTGCGGGCAAACCGCTGCTGCTGGGCAGTCTGGCGGCGTTGCTGTTGGCGTATCTGGTGCGGTTCGTGGCGGTGGCCTATGGTCCGCTGGAAAGCAGTCTGGCGCGTATACGGCCATCTTTGCCTGAAGCGGCACGTAGCCTGGGCGTCAGCGGGCCGCGACTGTTTTTCAAAGTGTATCTGCCGCTGTTGCTGCCCGGCACGCTCAGCGCCGCGTTGCTGGTGTTCGTCGATGTGCTCAAGGAAATGCCCGCAACCCTGCTGATGCGCCCGTTTGGCTGGGACACGCTGGCGGTGCGGATCTTCGAAATGACCAGCGAAGGCGAATGGGCGAGGGCGTCGTTGCCGGCGCTGACCCTGGTATTGGTCGGTCTGTTGCCGGTTATCGGTTTGATCCGGCGCTCGGCGCACAGAAACACTTAGTCGTCAGTCCTGAATCATGCGGCTACAATGCGCGGCATTCGGTGCGGTCCGTCTGACAGACCCTGTCGCTGAAATCGGCTGAAAGCCCTTTTTTACAGGGCTTTCCGATCCGTGCAGCAGCGCTCCGCACCTTCGCCACGCCCGGAAGGAGAAACCCATGGGACAGCGTACGCCTCTGTATGACCTGCATCTCGCCCTCGGCGCGAAGATGGTCGATTTTGGCGGTTGGGACATGCCCCTGCATTACGGCTCGCAGGTCGAGGAACACCATCAGGTGCGCCGCGATTGCGGGGTGTTCGATGTTTCCCACATGACCGTGATCGATGTCACCGGCCCCCAGGCCAAGGCCTGGCTCCAGCATCTGCTGGCCAATGATGTCGAACGCCTGCACAGCCCAGGCCGTGCGTTGTACAGCACCATGCTCAACGAGCGCGGCGGCATCGTCGACGACATGATCGTCTACCGCCTCGAAGACGGTTATCGTCTGGTGGTCAACGCCTCCACCCGCGATCAGGACCTGGCCTGGATGCAGGCACAGCTGGGCAGCTTCGATGTGCATATGCACGAACGCTCCGAGCTGGCGATGCTCGCCATTCAAGGCCCCCATGCCCGGCACAAGATTGCCGAACTGGTGACCCAGTCCCGCGCCAACCTGATCCAGATGCTCAAGCCTTTCGAAGGTCACATCGACGGCGACTGGTTCATCGCGCGCACGGGTTACACCGGTGAGGACGGTCTGGAAATCGCCCTGCCAGCCGATCAGGCCCCCGGCTTCTTCAACGATCTGGTGGGCGCCGGCATTTCCCCCATCGGCCTCGGTGCCCGCGACACACTGCGGGTCGAAGCCGGCATGAACCTCTACGGTCAGGACATCCACCAGGACGTTTCGCCACTGGCCTCGAACATGGCCTGGAGTATCGCCTGGGAACCGGCCACGCGCCGCTTCATCGGTCGCGACGCGCTGGAAGCGGAAAAAACCGCCGGCGTGCAGCACAAACTGGTCGGCCTGGTGCTTGAGGAACGCGGGGTTTTGCGGGCCCATCAGGTGGTTCGTATCGCTGATGTTGGCGAAGGGGAGATCACCAGTGGTAGTTTCTCTCCTACGCTTAGCAAGTCGATTGCCCTGGCGCGTGTACCGATGGCGACTGCCGACCGCGCCGAAGTGGAAATCCGTGGCAAGTGGTATCCGGTACGCGTGGTCAAACCGACCTTTGTCCGTCACGGCAAAACCTTGATCTAAACCTTTTCCGGCGGGCACGACCGCTGACAATTTCTTGAGGACACCGAGCATGAGCAACATCCCAGCTGAACTGCGTTTTGCCGAAAGTCATGAATGGGCGCGTCTGGAAGCCGACGGCTCCGTCACCGTGGGCATCAGCGATCACGCCCAGGAAGCGTTGGGTGATGTGGTGTTCGTTGAACTGACCGAAGTGGGTAAGGTTTTCGCTGCCGAAGACCAGGCCGGTGTCGTTGAGTCGGTGAAAGCCGCTTCCGATATCTACGCTCCGATCAGCGGTGAAGTGATTGCCGTCAACGAAGAGCTGAGCGGCTCGCCGGAGCTGCTGAACTCTGATCCTTACGGTGCCTGGATCTTCAAGCTCAAGCCAAGCGACAAGGCCGAGCTGGACAAGCTGCTCGACGCTGCCGGCTACAAGGCTGCCATCGGCGAATAAGCTGCAGGCCAGACCCCAAAGCCCCGACCCGTCGGGGCTTTTTTCTGCCCGGGACTTTTGCCGTCGGGGTGGCTGCTATGCTGGTTTGACCGTGTTGCATTGACGCCGAGCCGCCAGCCAAGAGAGAGCCCGTCATGTCCCAGTTGCCATCCTTGAGCCAGTTACGCGACCCCCATGCCTTTCTGCGCCGCCACCTCGGCCCCGATGCCGCCGAGCAGCAGGCGATGCTCGACAGCCTCGGCCTCGGCAGCCGGGTCGAACTGATCGAACAGACCGTGCCGCCGGGCATTCGCCTCAACCGCGAGCTGGACCTGCCGCCGGCGCTGGACGAACAGGCGGCGCTGGCAAAGCTGCGCGGTTATGCCGAGCAGAACCAGGTCTGGACCAGCCTGATCGGCATGGGCTACCACGGCACCCTGACCCCGACCGTCATCCTGCGCAACGTGCTGGAAAATCCCGGCTGGTACACCGCCTACACGCCTTACCAACCGGAAATCGCCCAAGGCCGGCTCGAAGCGTTGCTCAACTTTCAGCAACTGACCATCGACCTCACCGGCCTTGAACTGGCCAATGCTTCGCTGCTCGATGAAGCCACCGCTGCGGCGGAAGCCATGGCCCTGGCCAAGCGCGTGGCGAAGTCGAAAAGCAATCTGTTCTTCGTCGACGAAAACTGTCATCCACAAACCATTTCCGTGGTGCAGACCCGCGCCGAAGGCTTCGGCTTCGAGCTGATCGTCGACGCTGTGGACAACTTGAAGCAGCACCAGGTGTTCGGCGCACTGCTGCAATACCCCGACACCCACGGCGAAGTCCGCGACCTGCGGCCACTGATCGATCACCTGCACGCGCAGCAGGCGCTGGCCTGCGTGGCGGCCGATCTGCTCAGTCTGTTGCTGCTGACCCCGCCGGGCGAACTGGGTGCCGACGTGGTGTTCGGTTCATCCCAGCGCTTCGGCGTGCCGATGGGTTACGGCGGCCCGCACGCGGCGTTTTTCGCCAGTCGCGAAGAATACAAACGGGCGATTCCCGGCCGGATCATCGGTGTGTCGAAAGATGCCCGCGGCAATGTCGCGCTGCGTATGGCCCTGCAAACCCGCGAACAGCACATTCGCCGGGAGAAGGCCAATTCGAACATCTGCACCGCCCAGGTGTTGCTGGCCAACATCGCCAGTTTCTACGCGGTCTATCACGGCCCGGAAGGGTTGAAACGAATCGCCCAGCGGCTGCACCGGCTGACCTGCATTCTCGCCGCCGGGCTTGAACGCCACGGCATCCAGCGCCTCAACCAATATTTCTTCGACACCCTCACGCTGGACGTGGGCGGCGCGCAAACCGCGATCATCGAAAGCGCCCAGGCCGCGCAGATCAACCTGCGCATCCTCGGTCGTGGCCAACTCGGTCTGAGCCTCGACGAGACCTGTGATGAAAACACCGTGGCCAGACTGTTCGATGTGCTGCTGGGCGCTGATCACGGGTTGAGCGTCGATGATCTCGACGGAGAACCGCTGGCTTCCGGCATTCCCGAGACGCTGCAGCGCAGCACGCCTTACCTGCGCCACCCGGTGTTCAACGCCCACCACAGCGAAACCGAGATGCTGCGCTACCTCAAGCAGCTGGAGAGCAAGGATCTGGCGCTCAACCAGTCGATGATCCCGCTGGGCTCCTGCACCATGAAACTCAACGCCACCAGCGAGATGATCCCGATCACCTGGCCGCAATTCGCCAACCTGCACCCGTTCGTGCCCCGGGAGCAGGCCGTTGGTTACACGCTGATGATCGAGGAACTGGAGCGCTGGCTGTGCGCAATTACCGGGTTCGATGCAATCTGCATGCAGCCCAACTCCGGCGCCCAGGGCGAGTACGCCGGGCTGCTGGCAATCCGCAAATATCACGAGAGCCGCCAGCAGGGTGGACGGGATATCTGCCTGATTCCTTCTTCGGCCCACGGCACCAACCCGGCCTCGGCGCAGATGGCCGGGATGCGCGTGGTGATTGTCGAGTGTGACGACGCCGGCAACGTCGATCTGGAGGACTTGAAAGCCAAGGCGTCCGAGGCCGGGGGCAAGTTGTCGTGCCTGATGGCGACCTACCCGTCGACTCATGGTGTGTACGAGGAAGGCATCAGCGAAATCTGCGAAGTTATCCACAAGCATGGCGGTCAGGTGTATATGGACGGCGCCAACCTCAATGCCCAGGTCGGGCTGGCGCGGCCGGCGGACATCGGCGCCGACGTGTCACACATGAACCTGCACAAGACCTTCTGCATTCCCCACGGCGGAGGCGGGCCGGGCATGGGGCCTATCGGTATTCGCGCGCATTTGGCGCCGTTCGTCGCCAATCATCCGGTGATACCGATCGACGGGCCGCAACCGCAGAACGGAGCGGTCAGCGCCGCACCGTGGGGCAGCGCAAGCATTCTGCCGATCAGCTGGATGTACATCGCGATGATGGGGCCGCAATTGGCGGATGCCAGCGAGGTGGCGATCCTCGCGGCGAATTACCTGGCGCAGCACCTGTCCGGTGCCTTTCCGGTGCTCTACACCGGGCGCAATGATCGGGTGGCCCACGAGTGCATTCTGGATCTGCGGCCGCTGAAAGCGCAGACCGGCATCAGCGAAGAAGACGTCGCCAAGCGCCTGATGGATTACGGCTTCCACGCGCCGACCATGTCGTTCCCGGTGCCGGGCACCTTGATGGTCGAGCCGACCGAGAGCGAGTCCAAGGCCGAACTGGATCGTTTCATCGGCGCGATGCTGAGCATCCGCGCAGAAATCACCGAGGTGCAGAACGGCAACTGGCCGGCCGAGGACAACCCGCTCAAACGGGCGCCGCATACCCTGGCCGATATCACCGGCGTGTGGGAGCGGCCGTACAGCATCGAGCAGGGCATCACGCCGGATGCGCACACCAAAGCGCACAAATATTGGCCGGCAGTGAACCGGGTCGATAACGTCTACGGCGACCGCAACCTGTTCTGCGCCTGCGTGCCAGTGGACGATTACCGCTGAACAGCGGGCAAAAAAATGCCGCTCGTGTGAGCGGCATTTTTGTCTGTCCGGAAGGTTATTCCGACGCCACGGCGTTCTTCGCCAGAATCGCGTTCGCCAGTTCCATGTCCGTTGCCTGCAGGCCCGGGTTGTCGGCGCGGACTTTCTGCATCGCGGCTTCCAGGTACGGGCCACGGATACCGCCGTCGCTGGCGACGAAGCTGCCGGCATCGTCCTGGGCGGCAACGATCAGTTTGTGATCCTTGAAGGTCAGGTAGGTCGAGCCGGTGGTGGCACCGGACGAAATGACGTTACGCCAAAAGCTGTCGGCCATTGCCGAACCGACGGGCAGAGACAGCAGGGCAAGGGTGGCGACAGCAAGTTTGAGACGCATGTTGGGTGACTCCACTGGTGTTGAATAACCGGTTGGATCGCCGTTTCCCCGATCCGGTTCCGTGAGCGGCTATTTCTGCTCGCTCTGTGGCGTCACCCGCAGCACTTCCTCAAGGGTTGTCAGCCCCGCAGCAACTTTCTGCGCGCCGGACAATCGCAGGCTGCGCATGCCTTCCTTGAACGCCTGTCGGCGGATCGCGGTGAGGTCGGTGTCGGGGCTGATCAAGGCCTTGAGGCTGTCGGTCAGTTGCATGATTTCGTAGACCCCGGCGCGCCCGTGATAACCGGTGTCGCGACACTCCAGGCAACCGATGGCCCGTTGCGCATTGCCCGGCAGCGGCGCCTGCCACGGCCGGGTCAGGGTTTGCCAGTCTTCTTCATCAAGAGTCAGCGGCGCCTTGCAGTGCGGGCACAGTGTTCGCACCAATCGTTGCGCCATCACGCCGAGCACGGTGGCCTTGATCAGGTAATGCGGCACGCCGAGTTCCAGCAGACGGCTGATGGCGCTCGGCGCATCGTTGGTGTGCAGGGTCGAGAGCACCAGGTGCCCGGTCAACGCCGCCTGGATCGCCATTTCGGCGGTCTCCAGGTCACGGATCTCGCCGATCATGATGATGTCCGGGTCCTGCCGCATCAGCGCGCGCACGCCGGCGGCGAACGTCAGGTCGATGTTGTGCTGGACCTGCATCTGGTTGAAGGCCGGCTCGACCATCTCGATCGGGTCCTCGATGGTGCAGAGGTTGACCTCCGGAGTCGCCAGTTTTTTCAGTGTGGTGTACAGCGTCGTGGTCTTGCCGGAGCCGGTCGGGCCGGTGACCAGGATGATGCCGTTGGGCTGGCGGGTCATGTCCTGCCAGCGCCTCAGGTCTTCGGTGGAAAACCCCAGCTGATCGAAATCCTTGAGCAGCACTTCCGGGTCGAAGATCCGCATCACCATTTTTTCGCCGAACGCGGTGGGCAGGGTCGACAGGCGCAACTCGACCTCACCGCCGTCCGGGGTTTTGGTCTTGACGCGGCCGTCCTGGGGTTTGCGCTTCTCGGCGACGTTCATCCGGCCAAGGCTTTTCAGGCGGCTGACAATGGCCATCGTCACCTGCGGCGGAAATTGATAGACGTTGTGCAGCACGCCGTCGATGCGAAAGCGAACGGTGCCTTGATCGCGCCGGGGTTCGATGTGGATGTCGCTCGCCCGCTGCTGGAAGGCGTACTGGAACAGCCAGTCGACGATGTTGACGATGTGCGCGTCGTTGGCGTCCGGTTCCTGATCGCTGGCGCCGAGGTTGAGCAGTTGTTCGAAGTTGCCGAGGTTGCCGCTCTGCGCATCGGCATTGCTGGCGCCGCTGACCGATTTGGCGAGGCGGAAGAATTCGACGCTGAAACGCTGGATGTCCGCCGGGTTGGCCACCACCCGTTTGATCGGCAGTTTCAGGACGTGAGTCAGGTCCGCCTCCCAGCCGCTGACATAGGGCTGGGCGCTGGCCACGGTCACCGCGTCGCGGTCGACCGACACCGCGAGAATCTTGTGGCGCTGGGCAAAGGCATAGGACATCAGCGGCGTGATGGCCGCGACGTTGATCTTCAGCGGATCGATCCGCAGGTACGGCTGGCCGGCCTGCTGCGCCAGCCACAGGGTCAGGCTTTCCAGGTCGAGGTGTTTGCCCGGACGGCTGAGGTCGTCCAGTTGCTGGCTGGCGATGAATTCCAGGGGGTGCTTCTGGCCGTGGGCGGCATGCCGGCGCCGGGCATTCAGCGCCTGCTCGGCCGAGTCCTGGCAGATGAACCCTTGGGCGACCAGTTCACGCAGTACCTCATTGAGATCCAGCCAGCGGTCCTGAGTGGCGAGTTGAACGGACATGCGGGCTCCTTTTGAACGACAGTGCGCAAAGGATAGTCGTGGCCCTGCCGACCGTTGGGCCACTACCCGACGAAGACGTTTCGGTTCTTGTCAGCCGGCCGCCTGCGCCGGTGCATCCCACGCCGCGTCGGGGTTTTGCAGGTTCACCGAGCAGATGCTGATCAGGTTACGAAGTTTTTCCGCGATCACCTGGGCGCGGTGCCAGCTCAGGCCGCTCATGACGATGTCGATCGACAGCAGATCGTCCAGCCGCTGGACATTGACCTGTTCCGGGGTGAGGCACTGCAAGGCGAACAGGTTCAGGACCCGCACCAGCAAATCCGGCTCGGCCTCGGCCAGGATCTGGTACTGCGCGAGGCAATGGGCGTTGCTGGCGTTCCACACATCGGCACGGGGCGCAGGGGTGTTGACGGCTTCGAGGTGTGGCATGGGAGGTCTCCGGAATCAGTGGAGGAATTTTTACATCCGATGCCGGGCATTTCTTGTCTAAGATGAGCTGATCAGGCGGTTGATTGGTGGAATCAATTCGCTATTGGCTTCTTTTGAGGATTATTTATGCACAGCGAGCTGGACAGCTACGACCGGCGCATTCTCGCCCTGCTGCAAGAGGACGCTTCCTTGTCCAGCGCACAGATCGCCGAGCAGGTGGGGCTGTCGCAATCGCCGTGCTGGCGACGGATTCAGCGGATGAAGGAGGAGGGGATCATTCGTGGCCAGGTGACTTTGCTCGATCGCAAGAAGATCGGTCTGAACACGCAGATCTTTGCCGAGATCAAACTCAACGCCCACGGCCGTTCGAACTTCACCGAATTCACCGAGGCGATTCGCGGTTTTCCCGAAGTTCTGGAGTGTTACGTGCTGATGGGAGCGGTGGATTTTCTGTTGCGGATTGTCGCGGCGGACATCGAGGCTTATGAGCGGTTCTTCTTCGAGAAGCTGTCACTGGTGCCGGGGATTCAGGAAGTGAACTCGATTGTGGCGCTGTCGGAGATCAAGTCCACGACCAGTTTGCCGGTACTGCGCTGATCACGCAGGGGATGATCGTTCCCACGCTCCGCGTGGGAATGCCTCAATGGACGCTCTGCGTCCGCTTTGGGACGCGGAGCGTCCCGGGCTGCATTCCCACGCAGGCGGTTCGACGCCTCGACGTGGGAACGATCTTTCGCCGGTGTTACATGCGCAGCAGCATTTTCCAGGCGCGATTCTGGTACACCGCAATCGCCTGATGCTTGCGCGCATCGAGCAGTTCGTCGGTGATGGTCGGCTCGTTGGCCAGTTGCGCCAGTTTGTTCAGCTCGCCGTACAGCCGATCCATTTCCGGGATGTCCAGCACGTTGCGCGCGTGGTGCAGCCAGACCTGTATGCGTTCAATGCGCGGCAGTTGCTCGGCCAGATCTTCCGGCTGCTGCTGATAACGCTGCAATTGCAGCGAAGTGGCTTCTTCGCCCAGCAGGCGCGGCAGCCAGCTTTGCAACTGCGCGGCACCCTGGCGATTGCCACGGGTGTTGCGGTCAGCCGCCCAGGTGCGGGCCAGCAACCAGCGCGAAGCGTTCAGCGAGAACAGGCCCCAGCGCGGATCTTCCAGTTCTTCGAGGAACTGCTCCGGTGCGGCTTTGCGCACGTCTTCGTCTTCGATGCCGACCTGCACCAGCGGGCGCCAGTCTTCCAGCAGGGCATCCAGCGCCACGCGCAAGTCGTGGGTCGACGGACGCGGTGCGGCCTGGCCGAGGCTGCTCAGCAGGGCACGCATTTCCGCGAGGTTCTCGACCCAGTCCTGCAACAGGCGCCAGTGGCCGTTGAAACGATACTGTTCGGCCAGACGCTGACTGCTGCCGAGCAAGTGCCAGGCCAGGGCGGCGAAGGCGTCGTCCAGCGGGGTTTCAGCGGTAATGGCCGGCGCCGGCAGGCTAAGCGAGTAGCTGTTGGCGTCGTACAGGCGGTAGCCGCGCTCGGCCTTGCTGATGTCGCACGGCATCAGGGCCAGGGTTTCGGCCAGCTCGGCGGCCAGTTCCAGCAGCGCGGCAGGTTCGCCTTCGCGCAATTCCAGTTCCAGCTCGCAGATTTCTTCTTTCTGCTTGCCGACCACCACGTGGCCCAGGTCCAGCGCAGCTTCAATGACCACTTTGGTCTTGCCACGGCCCCAGGCGATTTCGGCGCGCTCGCGGACGAAATCGGTGGTGAAGATCGGCTTCAGGGTTTTCTTGTCCAGCTCGGCGAGGGACTCGGGCCAGCATTCGCCGTCGAGTTTCTTCACGTCGAGCTTGGCTTTGGGCAGGTTCCAGTCGTACTCGTTACGCTCGGACAGACCGGCAACGCTCTGGCCACGGGTCTTGAGGGTCTGAATCACCTCTTCGCCGTCCTTGCGCAGGCGCAGGGCAACCTTGGCCCGGGCCAGGTCACGCTCAGGCGTGTCGAAGTACTGATTCATCAACTCACGGCGTTCCCAGCCACTTTTGTTGCGTTTTTTCAGGAGAGGGTGCTCGCGCAGGGCGGCGAGGGTTTCGCGGCTGACGCGGAGTTTGATTTCGGTTTCTTTCTGCATGGCCGGAAAATCCAGGATCGGGAGCGCAGCCGGGGGAATGTGTGGCTGCCAAGGCCGTGCAGTGTACAGGACTGAACCTTCCTACGCTTTGCGGCGGTTTATTCTCGGCGCCGGATGGTTCTATGATGAACCTCAATCCGGGAGTTGGAGTCAGCGATGCCTTTGCCGTCCATGCAAGACCAGTTCGCTGCACTGATCGCCGCGCCGTCGGTCAGTTGCACTCAGCCGCGGCTCGATCAGTCCAACCGGGCGGTGATCGATCTGCTCGCGGGCTGGCTCGGCGACCTCGGTTTCAGCTGCGACATCCAGCAGGTCAGCTCCGGAAAATTCAACCTGCTCGCCAGTTTTGGCAGCGGCCCCGGCGGGCTGGTGCTGGCCGGGCACAGCGACACGGTGCCGTACGACGATGCGCTGTGGAAAACCGACCCGCTGAAACTCACCGAAGTCGACGGCCGCTGGGTCGGCCTCGGCAGCTGCGACATGAAGGGCTTTTTCGCCCTGATCATCGAAGCCGTGCAACCGCTGCTCGATCAGCCGTTCAAACAACCGCTGCTGATCCTCGCCACCTGCGATGAAGAAAGCTCGATGTCCGGTGCCCGTGCGCTGGCCGAAGCGGGGCGACCGCTGGGCCGGGCTGCGGTGATCGGCGAGCCGACCGGGCTCAAACCAATCCGCATGCACAAAGGCATCATGATGGAGCGCATCGATATCCTTGGGCAGAGCGGCCATTCGTCGGATCCGCGCCTGGGGCACAGCGCCCTCGAAGCGATGCACGATGCCATCGGCGAACTGCGCGGCCTGCGCCTGCTGTGGCAGCGCGAATTCAACAACCCGCAGTTCAGCGTGCCGCAGCCGACCATGAACTTCGGCTGCATCCACGGTGGCGACAACCCCAACCGCATCTGCGGTCAGTGTTCGCTGGAGTTCGACCTGCGGCCGTTGCCGGGAATGGACCCCAAGCTCTTGCGCAGCGAGATTCTGCGCAAACTCAACCCGGTCGCCGAACGCCATCAGGTGAAAATCGATTACGCGCCGCTGTTTCCCGAAGTGCCGCCGTTCGAGCAGGCCGAAGACGCGGAACTGGTGCGAATTGCCGAAAAACTCACCGGCCATACGGCCGAAGCGGTAGCGTTCGGCACCGAAGCGCCTTATCTTCAGCGCCTTGGCTGCGAAACCATCGTGCTCGGCCCTGGCGACATCGCCTGTGCGCACCAGCCGGACGAGTACCTCGAAATGTCACGTTTGCAGCCTACCGTGCATCTATTGCGGCAGTTGATCGAACATTACTGTCTCAAAGCTGTATAAATTGCCCACACACCCACCCGTATTCATGAGGAGAGCGCGCGTGTCGCCAAGCCTGTTCCGACGATAACCATCAGCCCGCTGTGCGTTTTCCGTTCTGCCCTTTTTCCGGCTGCTATTTATTACAGGCCCAGGTTCATGCCCGAATACGTCAATTGGCTTCGCCACGCGTCTCCTTATATCAATGCTCACCGCGATTGCACCTTCGTTGTCATGCTTCCGGGCGACGGCGTGGAGCATCCGAATTTCGGCAACATCGTCCATGACATCGTGCTGCTGCACAGCCTCGGCGTGCGGCTGGTGCTGGTTCATGGTTCCCGTCCGCAGATCGAAACCCGCCTTGCCGCCCGCGGCCTGACCCCGCATTACCACCACGGCATGCGCATCACCGATGCCGCGACGCTGGAGTGCGTGATCGACGCGGTCGGCCAGTTGCGCATCGCTATCGAAGCGCGGCTGTCGATGGACATGGCTTCCTCGCCGATGCAGGGCTCGCGCCTGCGGGTGGCCAGCGGCAACCTTGTTACGGCGCGGCCGATCGGCGTGCTGGAAGGCGTCGACTACCACCACACCGGCGAAGTGCGCCGGGTCGACCGCAAAGGCATCAACCGCCTGCTCGACGAGCGCTCCATCGTGCTGCTGTCTCCGCTGGGTTATTCGCCGACCGGTGAAATCTTCAACCTGGCCTGCGAAGACGTCGCCACCCGCGCCGCCATCGATCTGGGCGCCGACAAGCTGCTGCTGTTCGGTGCCGACCTCGGTCTGATCGACGAAAACGGCAAACTGGTGCGCGAGCTGCGTCCGCAGCAGGTGCCGGCGCATTTGCAGCGTCTGGGCAGCAACTATCAGGCGGAACTGCTGGATGCCGCCGCTGAAGCCTGCCGTGGCGGTGTGGCGCGCAGCCATATCGTCAGTTATGCCGAGGATGGTGCGCTGCTGACTGAACTGTTCACCCGTGACGGTGGCGGTACGCTGGTGGCCCAGGAGCAATTCGAACTGGTGCGCGAGGCGGCGATCGAAGACGTCGGCGGTTTGCTCGATCTGATCAGCCCGCTGGAAGAGCAGGGCATTCTGGTGCGTCGCTCGCGCGAAGTGCTGGAACGCGAAATCGAGCAGTTCAGCGTGGTCGAGCGTGAAGGGATGATCATCGCCTGTGCGGCGCTGTATCAGATTGCCGATTCGGATGCCGGCGAGCTGGCGTGCCTGGCGGTGAATCCCGAGTATCGCCATGGCGGTCGCGGCGACGAATTGCTCGAACGCATCGAGACCCGTGCCCGGGCGCAGGGTTTGAAGACTCTGTTCGTCCTCACCACCCGCACTGCCCACTGGTTCCGCGAGCGCGGTTTCGAACCGAGCAGCGTCGAGCGCCTGCCGGCAGCTCGGGCTTCTCTTTATAACTATCAGCGCAATTCGAAGATCTTCGAAAAGTCTCTGTGATGTGACGCCCTCATCGCGAGCAGGGCCGCTCCCACAAAGGTTCACTGAGCCTGTGAGGGAGCGAGCTTGCTCGCGATAGCGTTTATTCGGCTACAAACTTCGCACTGACATACGGCGAGTAGTCAGGCAGAACACTTTCGACCTTGCCCTGTTCCTTCAAGAATTTCGCCGTCTCACCAATCGCCCTCGCCGTGCCGCCGTCCAGCAGCGCCGTGGTCTGTTGCGCCTGGGCGTCCGGGAAGGCCGAACCCGCGAGCAATTCCGGTACGTCGGCAGCATTGGCACCGGTCAGTTTGGCGATTTTTTGTACAGGCACCGAGTCGGCTGTCCAGCTGTCTTTATGGGCGGCGTAATCCGCGAACGAGTCCAGAGTCACCTTGGCGAACTTGGCCACGACTTCAGGATGCTTCTCGGCAAAGTCCTTGCGCGCGACCCAGACTTCGAAGGTCGGCGCGCCCCACTGGCCGACCTGCGCGGCATCGGTCAGGGTCTTGCCGGTCTTGCGGATTTCACCCAGCGCCGGCGACCAGACAAAGGCACCGTCGATGTCGCCACGCTTCCAGGCTGCCGCGATTTCTGCGGGTTGCAGGTTCACCACTTTGACTTTCGAGGTGTCCAGGCCCCAGTGCTTGAGCGCACCGAGCAGGCTGTAGTGGGAGGTGGAAACGAACGGGGTGGCGATGGTCTTGCCGATCAGGTCTTCGGGCTTGTTGATACCGCTGCCGTTACGCACCACCAGTGCTTCGGCGGCATTGATCTGCGCCGAGACGATAAAGGCCACGATCGGCAGATTGCGCGAAGCAGCGGCCGCCAGCGGGCTGGAGCCGAGGTTGCCGATCTGCACATCGCCGGAGGCGATGGCTGTCACAACTTCCGGGCCGCTGTTGAACCGGCGCCAGTCGATTTTCTCGCCGATGGCCTTCTCGTACACGCCGTCGGCCTGGGGGACTTTGCTCGGGTCGATACCGGTCTGGTAGCCGACGGTGAGGTTGGCGGCATGGGCTGAAAAAGAAATCAGCGCCGACACACAAACTGTAACAAATTGACTAGATAGTGCGCGTTTGGCCATCATGGCGTCGCCTTTTCGATAGGGTTTGACGAATCGGGGTTGCGTCAAAGCTAATCGATCTAAAAAAAGGCTAACAAATACCATTTAGTAATGAGCTTAGTCGCCGATACGCTGTATCCGGTGAGGATGGCAAATAGCTGGCCATATAGCTGAAAGGTATCAAAAAGAATTAATAAATTCTTTTTGGGTTTATCAGGAAGTCTTTACCCTGCAGGGACCAAATCACTGCGATTAGACCTTGGTCGTAGACATACAAGGTTACGATTGACTTGTCAGTCACGGTCTGGCGCTAATCGCGCATCTTAGGATCCAGGGGCATCAGACCCCGGACCAGGAACACAAGAATTAGAAACGAGAGGAGCGAAACATGAACAAGTCCACCTTGGCCCTGGCCGTGGCCGTAGGGGTTTTGGCGCAGCAGGCAGGCGCCGCCGGTTTCATCGAAGACAGCAAGGCCACCTTGGGGCTGCGTAACTTCTACATCAACACTGACAACCGCGATGGCGACGTCAACGCTCCTGCCAACAAGCGTGCAGGCGTTCAAAGCAAGCAGGAAGAATGGGGCCAAGGCTTCGATCTGCGCTTCATCTCCGGTTACACCCAAGGCACCGTAGGCTTCGGTATCGACGCCATCGGCCTGCTGGGCGTGCGTCTGGACTCGGGTGGTGGCACTAACGGCGCTTCCCCGGCGACAGCGACCAACTACGGCTCCTACGGCGGCACTGTTTTCCCGAGCAAATCCAATGGCGAAGCGGTTGATAACTTCTCCAGCCTGGGTCTGACTGCCAAGGCCAAGATCTCCCAGACCGAACTGAAGCTGGGTACTCTGCAGCCTAAAAACCCGGTTATCGTTACAAACGATGGTCGTCTGCTGCCGCAAACTTTCCAAGGTGGTCAGATCACTTCGGGCGACATCAAGGACCTGACCCTCGTTGGCGGTCAGATCGAGCACGTCAAAGGTCGTAACTCCAGCAACAACGAAGAACTGTCGATCGCTGGCGCCAACGGTCGTACTGCGAATGGCCGTGACAGCAACAAGTTCATCTATGCTGGCGGTGACTACAAAATCACCAAAGACCTCACTGCCCAGTACTACTACGGCAATCTGGACCAGTTCTACAAGCAACACTTCCTGGGTCTGGTGCACAACTGGGCAATCGGCCCGGGCGTGTTGAAGTCTGATCTCCGTTACTTCAACAGCCGTGACGACGGTAAAAATGGCACCGATGCCAACTACTACACCTCCGGTGACTACGGCACTGGCATCACCAAAGGTAAAGTCGACAACAACCTGTACAGCGGTCTGTTCCTGTACACCGTTGCAGGTCACACCTTCGGTGGCGGTTATCAGGTCAGCAACGGCAACAGCGACTTCCCGTGGCTGAACCAGGGTGACGGTTCTTCGAACTACACCATCACTGACATGCAAATCCAGAAGTTCGGTCGTGCTGGCGAGCGTACCTGGCAGGCTCGCTACTCGTATGATTTCGCCAAAGTCGGCCTGCCTGGCCTGACCGCCGGTGTGGTTTACCTGCGTGGCGATAATATCGACACCACCGGCCGCGTCGGTTTCAACCAGGTCAGTGTCAACGCCACTGGCCGCTCCGAGTGGGAACGCGACCTGACCGTTGGTTACGTCGTTCCAGAAGGTCCGCTGAAGAATCTGGGCTTGATGTGGAAAAACGCTACTTGGCGCAACGACATTCCGGGTCAACGCGACCAGGACGAAAACCGTCTGATCGTCAGCTACTCGATCCCGCTGCTGTAATAGCGCGCTCCTGTACTGATGTAAAAAGCCTGATGTAAAAAAAGCCCCGTCCGGCATCGCGCCGGACGGGGCTTTTGCGTTTTCGGGTCCGGCTCACCCCCGTAAGCCTTTCCCGATGTTCCCCTCTTTACAGCAACTCAAGGCCTTCTCGAACCTTGAGGGCGATGTTCGTCGCGATGCTGCGGGACGTCCAGTGAACAGATGTTTAATATTCTATAAAGATATAAATATCTAGTTATTTATTCTTTTTCAGAAGATCGAATCCCGAGCTACAGTTGAGGTCTCCAACCACTCATCAGGAGCCGCACCATGAGCCTCAGACTTGGCGATATCGCCCCCGATTTCGAACAGGATTCCAGCGCCGGCAAGATTCGTTTCCACGAATGGCTGGGCGATAGCTGGGGCGTGCTGTTTTCCCACCCGGCGGACTTCACCCCGGTCTGCACCACCGAGCTGGGCTTCACTGCCAAGCTCAAGGACGAGTTCAGCAAGCGCGGCGTGAAAGCCATTGCCCTGTCGGTCGACCCGGTGGACTCGCACCACAAGTGGATCGAGGACATCAACGAAACCCAGAACACCATCGTCAACTTCCCGATCCTGGCCGATGCCGATCGCAAGGTGTCCGATCTGTACGATCTGATCCACCCGAACGCCAACGACACCCTGACCGTGCGTTCGCTGTTCGTGATCGATCCGAACAAGAAGATCCGCCTGACCATCACCTACCCGGCGAGCACCGGGCGCAACTTCCACGAGATCCTGCGGGTGATCGATTCGCTGCAGCTCACCGACAACTACAAGGTGGCCACCCCGGCCAACTGGCAGGACGGTGAAGAAGTGGTGATCGTGCCGTCGCTCAAGGACGAAGACGAAATCAAGCAGCGCTTTCCGAAGGGCTATCGCGCGGTGAAACCGTACCTGCGCCTCACCCCACAGCCGAACAAATAAAGTCCAATCGCCAGCAGGCTGGCTCCCACAAGTGGGCATTCCATGTGGGAGCCAGCCTGCTGGCGATGGCGGCGTCGAATGCGCCGCGCGCATCCAATTTGTAACCACGATGCAGGGTTTCAGGCCGCTTTGACGGCCTGTTTTTTTGCCGCAAGAAAATGAAATGCATATCTCCATAAAGAATAACCAAATGAATAAATATGATTTATGGATATATGAATCAACTGGTAAGGTCACTGACATCGAAGCGAGATCGCAACCCGCGAATCGCCTGTAACGCGCAAGGAATCGTCTGAATGCTGGTCGTCTCACTCGGTGGCAGTCCCAGTCAACGTTCCCGCTCCGGGGTGTTGCTGGAGCGCTCGCAACGCTGGTTGCAGCAGCAAGGGGTGGAAGTGGTGAGTTATCAGGTGCGGGACTTCCCGGCCGAAGACCTGCTCCACGCCCGCTTCGACAGCCCGAAGGTGCTCGACCTGCTGCAACAGATTGAAAACGCCGATGGCCTGCTGATCGCCACGCCGGTGTACAAGGCGTCGTTTTCCGGCGCCCTGAAGACCGTGCTGGATCTGCTGCCCGAGCGTGCGCTGAACCACAAGATCGTTTTGCCGATGGCCACCGGCGGCAGCATCGCCCACATGCTGGTGGTCGATTACGCCCTCAAGCCTGTGCTGTCGGCGTTGAAGGCCCAGGAAATGCTGCAAGGGATTTTTGCCGAGGACAGCCAGATCGCCTACGGCGAAGGCAGTGCCCAGGCGCAGTTGGCGCCGGCGCTGGAGCAGCGGTTGCATGAAGCGCTGGACCAGTTTGTCAGCGCCATGGCCCGCCGGCCGAAGCCGCTGGAGCCGGGGCTGTTGAACGAACGTTTGTTGAGTGCTCGCTGGAGCATTTGAACCACACCGAAACTTGAAGTACTCACCTTACTCAGCCGCCAACGGCCAAGCAGGTGCAGCCAAAACCCAACAGCAAAAAGGAGAGCGCTATGCGCACTGTATTTTTGCGTCGTGGTCTGGTCGCTCTGTTTGCTGCGGCTGTGTCCTTCGGCGCCATCACTCAAGCTCAAGCCGAGACGCTACGGATCGGTTATCAGAAATACGGCACGCTGGTGCTGCTCAAAGCCAAAGGCACGCTGGAAAAGCGTCTCGCCGCCCAAGGCGTCGACGTGCAATGGACTGAATTCCCCGGCGGCCCGCAACTGCTGGAAGGCCTGAACGTCGGCTCGATCGACTTCGGCGTCACTGGCGAAACCCCGCCGGTTTTCGCCCAGGCTGCCGGTGCCGATCTGCTCTACGTCGCTTACGAGCCACCAGCGCCGAACAGCGAAGCGATCCTCGTGCCGAAAGACTCGCCGATCAAATCGGTGGCGGATCTCAAGGGCAAGAAAGTCGCCCTGAACAAAGGCTCCAACGTTCACTACCTGCTGGTGCGTGCGCTGGAAGACGCCGGCCTCAAGTACACCGACATTCAAACCGTATTCCTGCCGCCGGCCGATGCCCGCGCCGCGTTCGAACGTGGCAGCGTCGACGCCTGGGTCATCTGGGACCCGTACCAGGCCGCCGCCGAGAAACAGCTGCAAGCGCACACGCTGCGTGACGGCAAAGGCATCGTCGACAACCACCAGTTCTACCTGGCGACCAAACCCTACGCACAGAAAAATCCAGAGGTGATCAAGACCCTCGTGGAAGAAGTGCGCGCCGTCGGCGAGTGGTCCAAGGCCAACCCGGAAGACGTGACCCAACAGGTGTCGCCGCTGCTCGGCCTGCCGGCAGACATCACCCTGACCTCGGTGAAACGCCAGGGCTACGGCGCGTTGTTCCTGACCCCGGAAGTGGTCGCCGCACAACAGAAAATCGCCGACACCTTCTACCAGCTCAAGTTGATTCCCAAGCCGTTGAGCATCAAGGACGTGATCTGGACCCCACCGGCCGCTGTGGCCCAAAGCTCGGTCACCCAAGCCCAGTAAATCGAATCCCCAAGGAGACCACTCCATGAGCCTCAACATCTTCTGGTTCCTGCCTACCCACGGCGACGGCCATTACCTTGGCACCGCCGAAGGCGCCCGCGCCGTCGACCACGGCTATCTGCAACAGGTCGCGCAAGCGGCGGATCGACTGGGTTTTGGCGGCGTGCTGATTCCCACCGGCCGCTCCTGCGAGGACTCGTGGCTGGTGGCGGCATCGCTGATCCCGGTGACCCAGCGTCTGAAGTTTCTGGTCGCACTGCGCCCCGGGATCATTTCCCCGACGGTGGCGGCGCGTCAGGCGGCAACGCTGGATCGCCTGTCCGGCGGTCGTGCGCTGTTCAACCTGGTAACCGGTGGCGATCCGGAAGAGTTGGCCGGCGACGGTCTGTTCCTCGATCACGAAGCGCGCTATCAGGCCTCGGTGGAATTCACCCGGATCTGGCGTCGGGTGCTGGAAGGCGAAACCGTGGATTACGACGGCGAGCACATCAGTGTGAAGGGCGCCAAATTGCTCTATCCGCCGATCCAGCAGCCGCGTCCGCCGCTGTATTTCGGCGGTTCGTCGGAAGCGGCGCAGGATCTGGCCGCCGAACAAGTGGAAATGGTCTTGACCTGGGGCGAGCCGCCGGCGGCAGTGGCGGAAAAGATCGAACAGGTTCGCGCCAAAGCAGCCAAGCTCGGGCGCACCGTACGCTTCGGCATTCGTCTGCATGTGATCGTGCGGGAAACCAACGCTGAAGCCTGGCAGGCGGCGGATCGCCTGATCTCGCATCTGGACGACGACACCATCAAACGTGCCCAGGCTTCGCTGGCGCGGTTCGATTCGGTCGGCCAGCAACGCATGGCTGCGCTGCACGGTGGCAGCCGCGACAACCTCGAAGTCAGCCCGAACCTGTGGGCCGGCGTCGGCCTGGTGCGCGGCGGTGCCGGTACGGCGCTGGTCGGCGATGGCCCGACCGTGGCGGCGCGCGTGAAGGAATACGCGGATCTGGGCATCGATACCTTCATCTTCTCCGGTTATCCACACCTCGAAGAATCGTATCGGGTGGCCGAGCTGCTGTTCCCGCACCTTGACGTCGAGCGTCCGGAACTGCCGAAAAGCGCAGGTTACGTCAGCCCGTTCGGCGAGATGGTGGCCAACGACATTCTCCCCAAAGCCGCGTCCCAGAGCTGAGGCGCTGCCATGAAGAAATTTATCCACAGCCTCGCGCCCTGGGCGTTGCCGGTGTTGTTGCTGGCGGTGTGGCAGTTGTCGGTGTCGGCAGGCTGGTTGTCGACACGGATTCTGCCGGCGCCGGTGGCGGTGATCGAAGCCGGCGTGAGCCTGGTGCGCAGCGGCGAAATCTGGACGCACCTGGCGATCAGCGGCTGGCGCGCCGCGCTGGGCTTCACCATCGGTGGCAGCATCGGTCTGGTGCTGGGCTTCATCACCGGCCTGTCGAAGTGGGGCGAACGCCTGCTCGACAGCTCGGTGCAGATGATCCGCAACGTGCCGCACCTGGCGCTGATTCCGCTGGTGATCCTGTGGTTCGGCATCGATGAGTCGGCGAAGATTTTCCTGGTGGCATTGGGCACGCTGTTCCCGATCTACCTCAACACCTATCACGGCATCCGCAACGTCGACCCGGCGTTGGTTGAGATGGCGCGTAGTTATGGCCTGTCCGGTTTCAGCCTGTTCTGGCAGGTGATTCTGCCGGGTGCGTTGCCTTCGATTCTGGTCGGCGTGCGTTTCGCTCTGGGCTTCATGTGGCTGACCCTGATCGTGGCGGAAACCATCTCTGCCAGCTCCGGCATCGGTTACCTGGCGATGAACGCCCGCGAGTTCCTGCAGACCGACGTGGTGGTGCTGGCGATTCTGCTGTACGCGGTGCTCGGCAAGCTGGCCGACCTCGCGGCCCGTGGCCTTGAGCGTGTGTGGCTGCGCTGGCATCCGGCGTATCAAGTGGCGAAAGGAGGTGCGGCATGACCGCTCAACAACCTCCACGCCTGCTGCGCGGGATTCCGCTGGCGGTGCGCAACCTGCAAAAGACCTTCGGCTCGCGGCAAGTGCTGCGTGACATCGATCTGCACATTCCGGCGGGGCAATTCGTCGCTGTGGTCGGGCGCAGCGGATGCGGCAAAAGTACTTTGCTGCGCCTGCTCGCCGGTCTCGATCAACCCACCGGCGGCGATTTGCTGGCCGGGGCTGCACCGCTTAGCGATGCGCGGGATGACACCCGGTTGATGTTCCAGGAAGCGCGGCTGCTGCCGTGGAAAAAGATCATCGACAACGTCGGTCTCGGTCTCAAGGGCGACTGGCGTCCGCAAGCCTTGCAGGCGCTGGATGCAGTCGGCCTCGCCGATCGCGCCAATGAATGGCCGGCGGCATTGTCCGGCGGGCAGAAGCAGCGTGTGGCGTTGGCCCGGGCGCTGATCCATCAACCGCGTCTGTTGCTGCTCGACGAGCCGCTGGGCGCGCTGGATGCGCTGACCCGGATCGAGATGCAGCAACTGATCGAGCGTCTCTGGCAACAGCATGGTTTCACCGTGCTGCTGGTGACCCACGACGTCAGCGAAGCGGTGGCGATTGCCGACCGGGTGATTCTGATCGAGGACGGCGAAGTCGGTCTCGACCTGCAAGTGGAGCTGCCGCGCCCTCGGGTGCGTGGCTCCCATCGCCTGGCGGCGCTGGAAACCGAAGTGCTCAACCGTGTGTTGTCCCTGCCCGGCGAACCGCCGGCGCCGGAACCCGTTTCACCCTTGCCTACGCAACTGCGTTGGGCTCAATAACTCAAGCAAACGACAGGAATCAATGCCATGACTATCAAAGCCATCAACGTACGCAACCAGTTCAAAGGCGCGATCAAGGAGATCGTTCTCGGCGACGTGCTGTCGGAAATCGACGTGCAGACCGCTTCCGGCATCGTCACGTCGGTGATCACCACCCGTTCGGTCAAGGAGCTGGAACTGGAGGTCGGCAGCGAAGTGATCGCCTTCGTGAAATCCACCGAGGTGTCCATCGCCAAGTTGTAAGGGCGTGGGACAAAAACAACCCCGAAGGGTGTGAGCCCTTCGGGGTTTTTTGTGCCTGTCGCGTGCCGCGCTAGAGAACCCGCTTGGGCAGATAGGGCGGCAGATACAGCCCGATATAGGCATCGAACACCCGCATGCCTTCCTCGGCCATGCGCGGGGTGATCTGTCCGTGCTGCTGCACCGAACGGGCATAGACGCGGTCGCCCAGTTCCATGGCCAGCGCGAACACGTCGACGTCATCCGGCAGTCGCGGCAGTTCGAAGTGATGGTCGAACAGCTTGTGCATCAGGTCGCCGAGTTCGAGGTCGTGCTGGCGGTCGGCCTGAGTGACTTCGGTGAGGCCGTGCTGCGCGAGGATCAGCTGGCGGGCGGCGGCATCCTCGCCGTAGATCTCCAGCATCCGCTCCTCGACCAGCCGCGACAGGTCACGCCAGTCGCGCAGGGCATCGTGATCGATCGGCGCTTGCAGGCAGGCGCGGAAGGCTGCGTGTACATCGGCCGTCAGGGCTTCGAGCAGCGCCGGGACGCTGGCGAAGAAGTGGTAGACCGAGGAGGGCGGAATCTGTGCGCGCTCGGCAACGCTGTAGATCGACAGGCTCGCCACGCCCTCGGCGGCCAGCAGCGTGCGCGCGGCGTCGAGTATCGAATCGATCCGTGCCTGACTGCGGGCACGGGGTTTGCGGACGGGGGCGGGACGCGTCATGAAAGTCTCCTGCGGGGCAGCGGGCATTGTACGCAGAGCTTGAATGTCTGCCACAGAGGCCAATAAAAAAACGCCGCTGGCTGAGAAGCCAACGGCGTTTTCCTTTGCTGCAGTCCGCTTAAACGGTGTGCAGGTACCAGTTGTACTCGAGGTCGGAGATGGAGTGTTCGAACTCCTCCAGCTCGCTCTCTTTGCAGGCGACGAAGATATCGATGTATTTCGGATCGATGTACTTGGCCATCACTTCGCTGTCGTCCAGCTCGCGCAGGGCATCGCGCAGGTTGTTCGGCAGGCTCTGCTCGTTCTGCTCGTAGCTGTTGCCTTCGGTCGGAGCCGGTGGCTCGATCTTGTTGGTCAGGCCGTGGTGCACGCCCGCCAGGACCGAAGCCATCAGCAGGTACGGGTTGGCGTCGGCGCCGGCAACGCGGTGTTCCAGGCGGACCGCGTCGGCGGAGCCGGTCGGTACGCGCAGGGCCACGGTGCGGTTGTCCAGGCCCCAGCTCGGCGAGTTCGGCACGTAGAACTGTGCGCCGAAACGGCGGTAGGAGTTGACGTTCGGGCAGAGGAAAGCCATCTGCGCGGGCAGGGTCTCGAGCACACCGCCGATCGCGTGACGCAGCGCGGCGTTCTGCTCGGGATCCTCGCTGGCAAAAATGTTTTTGCCTTCTTTGTCGAGAACCGAAATGTGGACGTGCAGACCGTTGCCTGCCTGGCCCGGGTACGGCTTGGCCATGAAAGTGGTGTCCATTTCATGGTCGTAGGCGATGTTCTTGATCAGACGCTTGAGCAGGACCGCGTAGTCGCACGCCTTGATCGGGTCGGCGACGTGGTGCAGGTTCACTTCGAACTGCGCCGGGGCGCTTTCCTTGACGATGGCGTCGGCCGGGATGCCTTGCTCTTTGGCGCCTTCCAGAATGTCCTGGAGGCAGTCGACGTATTCGTCGAGGTCGTCGATCAGGTAAACCTGGGTCGAATGCGGGCGTTTGCCGGAGATCGGCGAGCGTGGCGGCTGAGGGCGGCCGTTCACGTTTTCCTGGTCGATCAGGTAGAACTCGAGTTCGAACGCGGCGCAGATGGTCAAGCCCAGCTCGTCAAACTTTGCAACAACTTGACGGAGCACTTCGCGCGGGTCGGCGAAGAAAGGGTCACCTTCGAGTTCGTGCATGGTCATCAACAGTTGCGCGGTCGGGCGCTTCTGCCATGGCTCGTTGCACAGGGTATCGGGGATTGGATAGCAGATACGGTCGGCGTCGCCGATGTCCAGGCCCAGGCCGGTGCTTTCCACCGTCGAACCATTGATATCCAGAGCAAATAGAGAGGCCGGCAGGTTGATGCCTTTCTCGTAAACCTTGTGGAGGCTGGTGCGTTCGATGCGCTTGCCGCGCACCACACCATTCATATCCGCAATCAGAAGGTCAACGTACAGAACCTCAGGATGTTCCTTAAGGAACGCGTTCGCTTCGTTAAGCTGAACGGCACGCGGGGGTACCGACATGATGCAACACCTTTGTTGTTAAAAATATCAATCATTGATCTTTTCTGGTTTCAGTCAACCCGAACGGCCTGCCGAAGTCAAGCGAGGCCTTTTCTGCCCTGAAAAAGCGCCACGAGGGCATTTATGGGGCACTTTGGGGCATTTTTTTATCCGTGAAGGACGCGCCACCCGCAGGCTTGAGCAGGCCGTGTTGTATTTTTTACGGGGGTGTTGTGTAAAAAAATGAACAAGGCTAAGCTCGGATCAAACCCATAACAGCAATAATACCGGGGTGCTTCATGTCTCGCCTGCCGTTAATCGGCGTCACCGACTGCTCTTTGCAGTCCGGTCTGCATGCTTATCACATCAGTGGCGACACGTCCGTCCGCAGCGCGGCCAGCAAGGCCTGCAACGTGCCAGCGATCTCCCAGCCCATGGCAGATCGAGCGCCAGCGTCCGATATTCTGGACGTGTGCGAGGGCATCCTCTTTAGCGGTTCTCCTTTCAATATAGATCTCTTTCCTGCTCCCGGCCTGCACCGCGTCCGTCGCCGTGCCCGTGATTCTGCACGCCCGGGATGTGCACAGGAAATGCAACGCCAGCGTAAAGGGCAGGTAAGCTCCTCCTTCATTGTCTATGCGCGGTGCCGGGCGTAAGCCGGCACTGCGCGCAAGCAAGGCCCTTTAACGCGACGCCTGGTGCGTCAAACATTGCCTGACATCTGTCAGGAGACTCAGCCCAGAGGCATTTATGAGTAACAACCTCGACCAGCTCACCGATTGGTTGAAAGACCACAAGATCACAGAAGTCGAATGCATGATCGGCGACTTGACCGGCATCACCCGGGGCAAGATCTCGCCGACCAACAAGTTCATCGCCGAAAAAGGCATGCGCCTGCCAGAGAGCGTTCTGTTGCAGACCGTGACCGGCGACTACGTCGAAGACGACATCTATTACGAACTGCTCGACCCGGCCGACATCGACATGATCTGCCGTCCCGACCAGAACGCCGTGTACCTGGTGCCATGGGCCATCGAGCCGACCGCCCAGGTGATCCACGACACCTACGACAAGCAAGGCAACCCGATCGAGCTGTCGCCGCGCAACGTCCTCAAGAAAGTCCTGAAACTCTATGCCGACAAGGGCTGGCAGCCGATCGTTGCGCCGGAAATGGAGTTCTACCTGACCAAGCGCAGCGACGACCCTGACTATCCGTTGCAGCCGCCAGTTGGCCGTTCCGGGCGTCCGGAGATCGGTCGCCAGTCGTTCTCCATCGAAGCGGCGAACGAATTCGATCCGCTGTTCGAAGACGTCTACGACTGGTGCGAATTGCAGGAGCTGGACCTCGACACGCTGATCCATGAGGACGGCACGGCGCAGATGGAAATCAACTTCCGTCACGGCGATGCCCTGTCCCTGGCCGACCAGATTCTGGTGTTCAAACGCACCATGCGCGAGGCCGCCCTCAAGCACAACGTGGCCGCGACCTTCATGGCCAAGCCGATGACCGGCGAGCCGGGCAGTGCGATGCACCTGCACCAGAGCATCATCGACATCGAGACTGGCAAGAACGTGTTCTCCAATGACGACGGGACCATGAGCCAGCTGTTCCTGCACCACATCGGTGGCCTGCAGAAACTGATCCCGGAATTGCTGCCGCTATTCGCACCGAACGTCAACTCGTTCCGCCGCTTCCTGCCGGACACCTCGGCACCGGTGAACGTTGAGTGGGGCGAAGAAAACCGCACCGTGGGCCTGCGCGTCCCGGATGCCGGCCCGCAGAACCGCCGGGTGGAAAACCGCCTGCCGGGCGCCGACGCCAACCCGTACCTGGCGATTGCCGCGAGCCTGCTCTGCGGCTACATCGGCATGGTCGAAGGGATCAACCCGAGCGCGCCGGTCGTGGGCCGTGGTTACGAGCGCCGCAACCTGCGCCTGCCGCTGACCATCGAGGACGCCCTGGAGCGCATGGAAAACAGCGCGACCATCGAGAAATACCTGGGCAAGACCTTCATCACCGGCTACGTCGCGGTGAAGCGGGCCGAGCATGAAAACTTCAAGCGCGTGATCAGTTCCTGGGAGCGTGAGTACCTGCTCTTCGCCGTCTGATACGCCGGGCGCGGTGGCCAGCCGCCGCGCCTTCACCGATAACAAGGAGAATTGGCATGACCAGCAACAACCCGCAAACCCGTGAGTGGCAAGCCCTCAGCAGCGATCACCACCTGGCCCCGTTCAGCGACTTCAAGCAGCTGAAAGAAAAGGGTCCACGGATCATCACCAACGCCAAGGGCGTGTACCTGTGGGACAGCGAGGGCAACAAGATCCTCGACGGCATGGCGGGTCTGTGGTGTGTGGCGATCGGTTATGGACGCGATGAGCTGGCGGATGCTGCCGCCAAACAGATGCGCGAACTGCCTTACTACAACCTGTTCTTCCAGACCGCGCACCCGCCGGCGCTGGAACTGGCCAAGGCCATCGCCGACGTGGCGCCAGAAGGCATGAACCACGTGTTCTTCACCGGCTCCGGTTCCGAAGGCAACGACACCATGCTGCGCATGGTTCGCCACTACTGGGCGATCAAGGGCCAGCCGAACAAGAAAGTCATCATCAGCCGCAAGAACGGCTACCACGGTTCCACCGTGGCCGGCGCAAGCCTGGGCGGCATGACCTACATGCACGAACAGGGCGACCTGCCGATTCCGGGCATCGTCCACATCGCCCAGCCGTACTGGTTCGCCGAAGGCGGCGACATGACCCCGGAAGAGTTCGGGATCTGGGCGGCCAATCAGCTGGAAGAAAAGATTCTGGAAGTCGGCGTGGACAACGTCGGTGCCTTTATTGCCGAGCCGATCCAGGGCGCCGGCGGCGTGATCATTCCGCCAGACACCTACTGGCCGCGCATCAAGGAAATCCTCGCCAAGTACGACATCCTGTTCGTGGCCGATGAAGTGATCTGCGGTTTCGGCCGTACCGGCCAGTGGTTCGGCAGCGATTTCTACGACCTCAAGCCACACATGATGACCATCGCCAAAGGCCTGACGTCCGGCTACATCCCGATGGGTGGCCTGATCGTGCGCGACGAAGTGGTGGCGGTGCTCAACGAGGGCGGCGATTTCAACCACGGCTTCACCTACTCCGGTCACCCAGTGGCGGCGGCGGTGGGGCTGGAAAACATCCGGATTCTGCGCGAAGAAAAAATCATCGAACGCGCCCATGAAGAAACGGCACCGTATTTGCAGAAACGTCTGCGCGAACTGAACGATCACCCGTTGGTGGGTGAAGTGCGCGGAGTCGGTCTGCTGGGGGCCATCGAGCTGGTGCAGGACAAGGCCACTCGCAAGCGTTACGAAGGCAAGGGTGTGGGCATGATCTGCCGCCAGTTCTGCTTCGACAACGGGCTGATCATGCGTGCCGTGGGCGACACCATGATCATCGCGCCGCCGCTGGTGATCAGCAAGGCGGAGATCGACGAGCTGGTGACAAAGGCACGCAAGTGCCTGGACCTGACCCTGAGTGCGTTGCAGGGCTAAGTGCTAGGCTCTGAGCGATGGAGCTGTTGCGCTGTCGCTCGGAGCTGTCAGAAAGGCTGGTCTTTTCTTGAAAGACCGCCTCGGATCTTGCCAGACTAGCCGCGGTTCCAGTTGTCCGGGTTCGGCCGCTGAACAAAGTGGTTCAAAAAAGAAAAATTTGGAGCATTAACGCATGAAGGCATTAGGCAAAAAGCTCGCTGGCAAGACTCTGCTCGCCATGTCCCTGATGGGCGTGATGGCGGGTGCGGTTCAGGCGGACGACAAGGTGTTGCACGTTTACAACTGGTCCGACTACATCGCGCCGGACACGGTTGCCAATTTCGAAAAAGAGACGGGCATCAAGGTCGTCTATGACGTTTTCGACAGCAACGAAACCCTGGAAGCCAAGCTGCTGGCCGGCAAATCCGGTTACGACATCGTGGTGCCTTCCAACAACTTCCTGGCCAAGCAGATCAAGGCCGGCGTTTATCAGGAACTGGACAAGTCCAAGCTGACGAACTGGAAGAACCTCGACGAAGACCTGCTCAAGGCCGTTGGCGACGCCAGCGACCCGGGCAACAAGCACGCGTTCCCGTACATGTGGGGTTCGATCGGCATCGGCTACAACCCGGCCAAGGTCAAGGCTGCACTGGGCATCGACAAGATCGATTCCTGGGACATCGTGTTCAAGCCTGAAAACATCGAGAAGCTGAAAAGCTGCGGTGTGAGCTTCCTCGACGCGCCGACCGAAATGATTCCCGCGGCTCTGCACTATCTGGGCAAGCCCACCAACAGCAAGGACAAGGCTGACCTGAAAGCCGCCGAAGACCTGTTCCTCAAGATCCGTCCTTCGGTGGCTTACTTCCACTCCTCGAAGTACATCTCGGACCTGGCCAACGGCAACATCTGCGTGGCGGTCGGCTACTCGGGTGACCTGGAACAATCCAAGACCCGCGCCAAGGAAGCCGGTGACAAGGTCAAACTGGCCTACACCATTCCGAAAGAAGGTGCCGGTACTTTCTACGACATGGTCGCCATTCCCAAGGATGCCGAAAACGTCGAAGCCGCCTACAAGTTCATGAACTACCTGCTCGAGCCGAAAGTGATGGCCGAAATCACCAACGCCGTGCGTTTCCCGAACGGCAACAAGGCGGCCACCGCCCTGGTGGACAAGGAAATCACCAGCGATCCGAGCATCTACCCTTCGGCTGAAGTGAAGAAGCAGCTCTATGCGATCAGCGATCTGGACGCACCTACCCTGCGCCTGATCACTCGCAGCTGGACCAAGATCAAATCCGGTAAATAAGCCGGTTTGAAGCAGTCACCGCTGGCCGTCGCCTTCATCTGGGCGGTCAGTGGTGCAATTAAATGACAGAAAGTTTTGCTGGAACGGTTTTTCGAAGGTAAGTTGCGCGCCGGTTTTGTTGCCGGGCAACCGTGACTGTCATGCAGCACGGGGCAACTTGGGCCCAACTAAATTAGAGGACCTCCACTTGCCTATTTTTTCTTCTTTGCGCAATGCCCTGCTGGCCGCTGCCGGCCTGACGTTCGCTGTCGGTGCCCAAGCCGCCGGTACTGTGCATATTTATAACTGGTCGGATTACATCGGCGAGACCACTCTGGCCGATTTCCAGAAAGAAACCGGGATCAAACCGGTCTACGACGTGTTCGATTCCAACGAAACCCTGGAAGGCAAACTGCTCGCCGGGCGTACCGGTTACGACGTGGTCGTGCCGTCGAACCACTTCCTCGGCAAGCAGATCAAGGCGGGCGCGTTCCAGAAGCTCGACAAGGCGCAACTGCCGAACTATTCCAACCTCGATCCGGTGCTGCTCAAGCGCCTGGAACAGAACGATCCGGGCAACCTGTACGCGGTGCCGTACCTGTGGGGCACCAACGGCATCGGCTACAACGTCGATAAAGTGAAGGCCGTGCTCGGCGTCGACAAGATCGATTCCTGGAGCGTGCTGTTCGAGCCGGAGAACATCAAGAAGCTGCACAGCTGCGGCGTGGCGTTCCTCGATTCGGCCGATGAAATGATGCCGACCGTGCTCAACTACATGGGCCTGAACGCCAACAGCACCAATCCCAAGGATTACGAGAGGGCCACGGCCAAGTTGCTGGCGGTGCGTCCTTACGTGACCTACTTCCATTCCTCGAAATACATCGGCGATCTGGCCAACGGCGACATCTGCGTGGCCATCGGTTTCTCCGGCGACATCTTCCAGGCCAAGAATCGCGCCGAAGAAGCCAAGAAGGGCGTGAACATCGCCTACTCGATCCCGAAAGAGGGCGGCGCGCTGTGGTTCGACATGCTGGCGATTCCGAAGGATTCGGCCAACGTCAAAGAGGCCCACGCCTTCATCAACTATTTGCTGAAACCTGAGGTGATCGCCCAGGTCAGTGATTACGTCGGTTACGCCAACCCCAACCCGGGTTCGGACAAGCTGATGGAGCAGTCCATCCGCACCGACGAGTCGGTTTATCCACCGCAGGCCGTGCTCGACAAGACCTATGTGTCGATCGAGTTGCCGCCGAACATTCAGCGTTTGATGACCCGCAGCTGGACCAAGGTCAAGTCGGGTAAATAGCTTCAACGTACAAACTATCCTGGGTTCGTCTTGCGTGGGCGAACTGCACTCTTTTTTTCTGGGAGTTTTGTAAATGGCAGTTGCCTCCGGCGCCTATAAGAAAGCCCTCGAGGGCGACCAGACACCGAAACAGGTGCTGGTCAAAATCGACCGGGTCACGAAGAAGTTCGACGAGACGGTTGCCGTGGACGATGTGTCCCTGGAAATCAAGAAGGGCGAGATCTTCGCCCTGCTCGGCGGTTCGGGATCGGGCAAATCCACTCTGTTGCGGATGCTGGCAGGGTTTGAACGGCCCACGGAGGGGCGCATTTTCCTCGACGGCGTCGACATCACCGACATGCCGCCGTACGAGCGACCGATCAACATGATGTTCCAGTCCTACGCCCTGTTCCCGCACATGACCGTGGCGCAGAACATCGCGTTCGGCCTGCAACAGGACAAGATTCCCAAGGCCGAGATCGACGCCCGTGTGGCCGAGATGCTCAAGCTGGTGCAGATGAGCCAGTACGCCAAGCGCAAGCCGCACCAATTGTCCGGCGGCCAGCGTCAGCGTGTGGCGCTGGCGCGTTCTCTGGCCAAGCGGCCGAAGCTGTTGCTGCTCGACGAGCCGATGGGCGCACTGGACAAGAAACTGCGTTCGCAGATGCAGCTCGAGCTGGTTGAGATCATCGAGCGCGTAGGCGTGACCTGCGTGATGGTGACCCACGACCAGGAAGAGGCCATGACCATGGCCGAGCGCATCGCGATCATGCACCTGGGCTGGATCGCCCAGATCGGCAGCCCGATCGACATCTACGAAACCCCGACCAGCCGTCTGGTCTGCGAATTCATCGGCAACGTGAACATCTTCGAAGGCGAAGTGATCGACGACGCCGAAGGCCACGCGACCATCACCTGCAAGGACCTCGACCGGCAGATCTACGTCGGCCACGGCATCAGCACCTCGGTGCAGGACAAGTCCGTGACCTACGCGATCCGTCCGGAAAAACTGCTGGTCACCGCCGACCAGCCGACCTGCGAATACAACTGGTCGAGCGGCAAGGTGCATGACATCGCCTACCTCGGCGGTCACTCGGTGTTCTACGTCGAATTGCCGAGCGGCAAGCTGGTGCAGTCGTTCGTGGCCAACGCCGAACGCCGTGGCGCACGTCCGACCTGGGGCGATCAGGTTTACGTGTGGTGGGAAGACGACAGCGGCGTGGTACTTCGCTCATGAACATGCGCAAATTCAAACGCCGGCTCAATCGAATAATTCCCGGTGGCCGCCAGTTGGTCATCGGGGTTCCGTTCATCTGGCTGTTCCTGTTCTTCATGCTGCCGTTCTTCATCGTTTTGAAGATCAGCTTCGCCGAAGCGGACGTGGCCATCCCGCCGTACACCGAGATCTACACCTACGCCGAGCAGAAGCTGCAACTGCTGCTGAACCTGGGCAACTACGCAATGCTCGGCGACGACGAACTGTACATCGCCGCCTACCTCGGCTCGCTGAAGATGGCGTTTTTCAGCACGCTGCTGTGCCTGTTGATCGGTTACCCGATGGCCTACGCCATCGCCAGCGCCCGCAAAGAGCTGCAAACGGTGCTGGTGCTGCTGATCATGATGCCGACCTGGACCGCGATCCTGATCCGCGTCTATGCCTGGATGGGCATCCTCAGCAACAACGGCCTGCTCAACGGTTTCCTGATGAGCATGGGCTTGATCGACGAGCCGCTGCAGATCCTCAACACCAACCTGGCGGTGTACATCGGCGTCGTCTACTCGTACCTGCCGTTCATGATTCTGCCGCTGTACGCCAACCTGGTGAAGCACGACACCAGCCTGCTGGAGGCCGCTTCCGACCTGGGTTCGAGCACCTTCAACAGCTTCTGGAAAATCACCGTGCCGCTGTCCAAGAACGGCATTATCGCCGGCTGCATGCTGGTGTTCATCCCGGTGGTGGGCGAGTTCGTGATCCCGGAACTGCTGGGCGGTCCGGAAACCCTGATGATCGGTAAAGTGCTCTGGCAAGAGTTCTTCAACAACCGTGACTGGCCGGTGGCGTCCGCCCTGGCGGTCGTGATGCTGGCGATCCTGATCGTGCCGATCATCCTGTTCAACCGCAGTCAGGCCAAGGAAATGGAGGGTAAAGAATGAAGCGCTTCCGTTTCTCCAGCCTGATGCTGGTGCTCGGCCTGTTGTTCATCTATCTGCCGATGCTGATTCTGGTGATCTACTCGTTCAACGCCTCGAAACTGGTAACGGTGTGGGGCGGCTGGTCGGTGAAGTGGTACGTCGGCCTGCTCGACAACTCGCAACTGATGGGCTCGGTGGTGCGCTCGCTGGAAATCGCCTGCTACACCGCGATTGCCGCCGTGGCGCTGGGTACGCTGGCAGCCTTCGTGCTGACCCGCATCACCCGTTTCAAGGGCCGCACGCTGTTCGGCGGCCTGGTGACCGCGCCGCTGGTCATGCCTGAGGTGATTACCGGTCTGTCACTGTTGCTGCTGTTCGTGGCGATGGCGCAGATGATCGGCTGGCCGCAGGAGCGGGGCATCGTCACCATCTGGATCGCTCACACCACGTTCTGCGCGGCGTATGTGGCGGTCGTGGTGTCGGCGCGTCTGCGCGAGCTGGACCTGTCGATCGAAGAAGCGGCGATGGACCTCGGCGCGCGTCCGTGGAAGGTGTTCTTCCTGATCACCATCCCGATGATCGCGCCGTCGCTGGCAGCGGGCGGCATGATGTCGTTCGCGCTGTCGCTGGACGACCTGGTATTGGCGAGCTTCGTCTCCGGCCCGGGTTCGACGACCCTGCCGATGGAAGTGTTCTCGGCGGTGCGTCTGGGCGTGAAGCCTGAGATCAACGCCGTGGCCAGTCTGATTCTGCTGGCGGTGTCGCTGGTGACCTTCCTGGTCTGGTTCTTCAGCCGCCGTGCCGAAGAAGCTCGCAAGAAAGCGATTCAGCAGGCCATCGAAGAAGGCGCTGCGGATTCGTGGAAGCAACCGGACGTGCGCCGGGCGCCGACGCCGGAAGCGGCGTAAGCCTCCCGGTACAAAAAAACCTCGCGACCGATAACGGTCGCGAGGTTTTTTTATGCCCGTCAGGAAACCCAGGGCGACTGGCGAATCACTTCGACGAAGTTCATCGGCTTGAATCCCGGCGCTTGATCCTTCAACACATCGGTCTTCACATTGCCGAACGTCGTCTGCGGGCGATGACGCAAGCCATCGGCGAACGCGCAGATGATGCACTCCTTGAAACCTTCGCCCCGTGGATGCGCATGCACCACCGCCTCGCGCTGCACCGTGGTGAACGCCGCGTAGTCCATGCCCAGCACGTCCATCTCGACGCCTGCGGTCACCAGCGCCACGGTCGGGCGCAGATGCTTCGGCACCCCCGGCGTGGTGTGCAGGGCGATCGACAACCAGACCTGCTCGATGTCGTCATCGCTCAACCCGTACGGCTTGAGAAACGCGGCGGCTGCGTTGGCGCCATCGACTTCGAAGCGCTCGTCATCGCTGCGGTGACCTTCGACCAGACCCAGGTCGTGGAACATCGCGCCGACGTACAGCAGTTCCGGATCGTAGGCCAGTTGCTGGCGCTCACCGCTCAAGGCGCCGAACAGAAATACCCGGCGCGAGTGGTGGTAAAGCAGGTCGGATTCGATGTCGCGGATGTACTCGGTGGTGGCCCGGGCGAGGGCGCTGTCGGGGATCCGGATACCGGCGATGGTCGTGGTCATGTTGAGCTTCCTCGTCGAAAACGCCGTCGCGGCGCTGATGGGGAAAGTCTGTTCCCGGGGGCAAAACCGGACAATCGATCCATGGCTGCGATCCTTGCCATTCCACCTGCAAATCGTGCCAGCTCGCTTCTGCGGCGAGGATTGGCTAGGGTTGGCGCTGATCCGCCATTCCCCGGGAGCCGACATCGCCATGAACAGAACCGTCGCCATCGTGGTGTTCCCCGGCGTGCAGGCGCTGGACGTCAGCGGGCCGATGGATGTGTTCGCCGAGGCCAACCGCTTCCTGGCGCCGGAGGATCATTACCGGCTCGACGTGATCGGTGTCGAGCGCGGGTCGATGGCGTGTTCCAACGGGCTGACCCTGAGTGCGCATCGGCATTTCAGCGAAGCGTTGCAGGTTTACGATTTGCTGCTGGTGGCGGGTGGGCCGCAGTTGCCGTTCCTGGATTTCGGCGAGGCGTTCGATGTCTGGCTGCGCGAGGCCTGTGGACGGGCGCGGCGATTCGGCTCGATCTGCAACGGCGCGTTCATGCTCGCCCGTGCAGGATTGCTGGACGGGCGTACGGTCACCACCCACTGGAACGACGCCGAGGCGCTGGCGCAGTTGTGCCCGTCGAGCCGGGTCGAGGCTGATCGGTTGTATGTCGAGGACGGCCAGCTCTACACCTCGGCGGGGGTGACGGCGGGGATCGATCTGTCGCTGTACCTGCTGGCGCGAGATCACGGGGCCGAGGTGGCGCTGAGCGTGGCCAAGCGGCTGGTGGTGTTCACCCAGCGCTCGGGCGGGCAGTCGCAGTTCAGCCCGTTCCTTACGCCTCATGCCGAACCGACGTCAGCGGTGGCGATGGTGCAGCTGTATGTGCTGGCCAATCTCACGGGCGACCTGACCATCGCCGATCTGGCGAACGCGGCGAACATGAGTGCGCGAAATTTCTCTCGGGTGTTTGCCCGCGAAGCGAAGGTCACCCCGGCGGAATTCGTCGAGCGGGCGCGGGTGGATGCGGCGCGGGTGATGCTTGAAAGCACCACGGCGCCGCTGAAGACCGTGGCCTATCAGTGCGGGTTTCGCGATGCGCAACACATGCGCAGCGTGTTCAACCGGCGGCTGGGGGTGACGCCGCAGCAGTTTCGGTTGAATTTTGCGGCGATGCTTTGAGCCGAGGTTGGCTTGAGACCGCTACCCCCTCACCCCAGCCCTCTCCCCGAGGGAGAGGGGGCCGATTGGGGGATATTGGAGAGATACGCCGACCTGAACGATCTGCTGTGAATCCATAATCGACTCCGATCTTTCAGGTCGATGTATGACGCAAGACACCTCGGTTGGCTCCCTCTCCCTCGGGGAGAGGGCTGGGGTGAGGGCGGCTTTTATGGCTCAGCCCGCTTTGGCAGCAGCTTCAGCGTACTCCGCGTATTCGCCGTCACCTCTTCCTCACTGAAATGCGCCTGCACATACATCCCGTCCACATACGCTTCCGCCTGATCGTCATAGTGACTGTCGAACGGCACGCCGCTCTGGCCGACCGGGTTGATGGTCAGGCTGTGAGCCGGGTCGGCGAAGTCCACCAGCCGACGGGTCGACGGGCCGTAGGTCACCGGCCACGGCGCGGGGCCGATCTTCGCCGAGAGGTTGTTCGGCACTTCATGTGAGCCCGGTGCGGCGAACGGACCGACGTTGAAAATGCGGTCCAGCGGTTTCTGCTGACCCAGCGGATGACCATGGGTGAGCGTGTGCGCCTTGCCCCATTGCCAGCCGGAAGCGTCGTCGCCGAGGGTCGACTTCAGGTGCGCCATGCTCGCTTGCCACGCGGCGCGCACGGTGTCGACGCGGGTCTCCTTGTTCGGCGTGCTGCGGTTGTCCCACCACGGTGAATCAGCATTCGCCGCGAGCCTAGGAAGGGCTGCATCGATCACTCGGGTCGACAGCAGGGTTTCGAAGAAATCATTGCCCAGCTCATCGCGCATTGTCGCGTAGGCGAGGTCGTAGAGGAACTGGTTGAACACCGTCGCACTGACCGAATCCAGCGGATAGTCGCCTTGCCATTGGGCCAATTGTTCGATCAGCTTCTGCTCGGCGGGATTGCCCGCCACTTCACGCAGTACCGGCAGCAACGGCGCCAGCAGACGCGGGCCATAACCGGTGGTGGTGCCCAGTTGCAGTTTCTGGTTGGCCTCGTTGTCCCACTTCACGCTCTTGTCGGCGAGCTGGCGGTTGAGCTGCTGGCCACGGTCGGCGAGGTTGTAGTAACCGGGAATCTCCATGCCGGTCGGCGACACGGGCTGGAAGTTGGCCGAGACGATATAGCCCCGCGCCGGGTTCTCCTCCTGCGGGTTGGCGCTGAACGGGAAGTAGCCGTCCTTGTCCGCCTGATTGCTGTTGCCGTCGAGAATGAAGCCAGGCTTCACCCCGGCCGGCCGCTTGGGCAATAGCGCCGAGGCCCACCAGGCGATATCGCCCTTGGCGTTGGCATAAACGATGTTCAGCCCCGGCGCCTGCACCTTGGCGGCTGCGGCACGAGCCTTGGCCAAGGTGTCGGCGCGGTTAAGCTGGTAGAAACCTTCGAGGATCGGGTTCGGTGTTTCGAGGAACGCCCACCACATCGCAATCGGAGTTTTCCCTGCGGCTGTACCGAGGGCGTCGTTGACGATCGGCCCGTGGGGCGACTGGCGCAGGGTTATGGTCACCGGCGTCTGGCCTTTCACGGCGATCTGCTGCTCGGTCTTGACCATGTCGGTCCACTGGCCGCGATACCAGACCTGATCCGGGTTGTCCGGATTGACCTTCTCGGCGATCAGGTCCAGATCATCGTTCTGAAACATGGTCAGGCTCCAGCCGAAATCCAGGTTGTGGCCGAGAAACGCAAACGGCACCAGCGCCTGATGATGGCCGTAGAGTTCAAAACCCGGCGCCGACAGCTGCGCCTCGTACCACACCGACGGCACCGAAAAACGAATGTGCGGATCGCCCGCCAGCAACGGCTTGGTGCTCTTGCTGTGGCTGCCGGCGATCACCCAGGCGTTGCTGCCTTCGAACTGCGGCAGACCGTTGTCGATCAATGCCTGTTCGCTGACGCGGGCGAGGGTGTTCAGGTCTTTCCAGTCTTCGGCGGCGAGGGCCGGTGCGCTGCTGGCGTGACCTTTGGCGAGCACGCCCTTGGGCTGCCAGTCGAGGTCGAAGACGTTGAGGTAATCGGCGCCCAGTTGATCGCGCACGTAGGTCAGCAACGGTTCGGTGCGAAACGCGGCGGCAAAGCTGTAGGCCATGTAGCCGGCGACGCTGATGCTGTCCTCGGCGGTGAACGGCCGCTTGGGGATGCCCAGCACGTCGAACTCGACAGGGGCGGCGTGCGAGTCCTGATATTGATTGATGCCGTCCAGATAGGCTTGCAGGGCCTTCCACGCCGGTGACTGCTTGTCGAGGCCGGCCACGTAACTGGCGGCCCGCTCGCGGATGCGCAGGCTGCGGAACAGCTTGTCGGTGTCGAGCAGTTTCGGCCCGAGCACTTCGGCCAGTTCGCCCCGGGCCAGACGGCGCATGGCTTCCATCTGAAACAGGCGATCCTGGGCGTGCACATATCCGAGGGCGCGGTAGAGGTCGGTCTCGTTTTCGGCACGGATGTGCGGCACACCGCGCTCGTCATAACGCACGGTCACCGAGCCTTGCAGGTTGCGCAACTCCACCTGGCCCTGACGCGTCGGTTGCTTGCTGTAGACATACCACCCGCCGGCGGCGAGCAGGACAACGATGAGCAAGGCAAGAACGGTGAAGACGCGTTTCATGGTGACTCCTTGTGCATTCGGGGTTGCCGCCCGTGCGGGCTGCAAACAATTAGCACACGCCTCGTGTGCTGCGCATCGCCGTCCTTGAAATGTCCGGAATGCCTTACTTCGTCTCGGCCGGCCACGGGCAGTAACAACCGACCGCCAGCGTATGAGTCGCATTGACCGGACGATCATCACTCAAGGCTTGCAGGATCGGTTCGATAAAACTGTTGCTGGAGTTGCACGTCAGGCCTTCGCTGTAGGGGCCGAAGTACGCCAGTCTGCCGCTGCGGTCCCAGATCGCCACGGCCGGGCTGGCGGGAATCTGTTCGGAGCCGGGCAGGACCGTGATGGTTTTGAGATTGCTGAGGGTGGCGGGCAACTGGCCGTGGCTGCCGGCCTTCTGCACCGCGAATAATTCCACGCCCTTGGGGCCGAACTGTTCGACCATCTCGCTCAGGTGCTGTTGATTGCCGACGTTGCACGGGCAGGCGGGATCCCAGAAGTGCACCAGACGGATATTGCCGGGGCCGGCGAGGTCGTCGGGCAGGCGCAACGGGTCGCCGGAAAACACAGCGGTGTGTTCGCTGAACGCCCGCAAGTAGCGGCCCTGAAACCAGTCGTACGCGGCCCACAGCACGCCGGCACACACGATGGCGAGCAGGCTGGCAAACAGTGCGGTGCGGTAGGGCGAACGCATGGTTTTCGATCCTCAGAGGCGCGCTAGCTTGCCATGCTTGCCGCGACAGATGAATATCGCAGGCCGATAAAGTCCGTTTACCGTTCTGGAATTGCCCATGTCTGTTGCCTTCGATCCCGATCATCTGCGTGCGAGCCTCAAGCCTTTGGCCGAGTGGCAGCCGTTGTCCGAGGAGGCGAAGGCGTATCAGCGGTTCTACAAGACTGACTTTCCGGAGCGCGATGTCTGGCGTGGGATGGGCCGGTTCGACATCGATGGCTATCAACTGGTCAGTCATTGCTGGTGGCCGGCAGAAACCGCCAGGGCCACGCTGTTCCTGGTGCACGGTTTTTATGATCACACCGGTCTTTACCGGCATGTGATCGAGTGGGCGCTGGATCAGGGCTTCGCGGTGATTGCCTGCGATCTGCCGGGGCATGGTCTGTCCAGCGGCGAGCGGGCGAGCATCCGCGACTTCTCCGAGTATCAGGATGCGCTGCAAGGCCTGTTCGCCGAGGCGCGCTCGATTGCCCTGCCGCAGCCGTGGCACTTGTGCGGGCAAAGCACCGGCGGGGCGATCATTGTCGATCACGTGCTCAATCATGGTGAAAACAGCCCGGCGCAGGGGCAGTTGATTCTGCTGGCGCCGTTGGTGCGTCCGCGTGCCTGGGGCTGGTCGCAGTTCAGTTATTACCTGCTGCGGCCCTTTGTCAGGGGCATCGCCCGACGTTTCAGCGAGAACTCCAACGATCCGGATTTCCTGCCGTTCCTGCAGGCCGATCCGTTGCAGCCCAAACGCTTGCCGACTGCCTGGGTCGGGGCGTTGTCACGCTGGATCAACCGGGTCGAATACGCGAAGAAAAGTCCACGCCGGCCACTGATCGTTCAGGGCCAGGCGGACATGACCGTGGACTGGCAGCACAACCTGCAAGTGATGAAGTGGAAGTTCGACCGGCCGCAGATTCTGTTGCTGGCCGAGGCGCGGCATCACCTGGCCAACGAGACGGCGGAAATGCGCGAGGAGTATTTCGAGTTCCTGAGCAAGCGGATCAAGGGCCGCAACCCCTAGATCACTGACTGAGGTTCGAGGTGCTCTGGCCGACGGCCAGCCCGGCGCGAATCGCGGCCAGCGCGGCCTGATAGTAGGCTTTGCCTTCGGTGGATTCGGCAAAGGTCGCGAACTCTTCCAGTTCTTCATCCGACAGGTCGCGATAGACGTACAGCAGCGTGTTGTTCAGGTCGGCGCCGATCTGATCCATCAGGCGCTGGCGTTGACCGTTCAACATGCCTTGGGCCTGACCGCCGCCGAGCAGGCCGGGGATCATCGAGCTCAGGCTGTCCGCCGCCACGCCGGCAATCGCCAGGCTGACTTCGGCACCGGCTTCACGGGCGGGCAGGGCCTGGGCGAGGTGGCCGATGATCAGCAGGCGACTGTCGCTGGCCGGCATCTTCGGCAGGCCCTTGGCGTTCTTTGCCAATTGATCGCGACGGGTCGCCAGCAGTTCGGCGGCGACGATCTTCTTGCCCAGCGGTGACTGAAAGAACGACAGGGCCGGTTTCGGATCGGCGAGGTTCTTGCGCAGCTGCGCTTCGGCGCGTTGATCCACGGCCTGAGGGGCGAAGCGCTGGTTGCTGTTGTTCACCAGCGCCTGAAACACCGCCGGCGGCAGGCTGTTCTGGTAACGCTGCTGCGCGGCACTCAGGGCGTCGTTGAAATGCGCGCGTTGTTCTGGCCAGCCGGCGACCTTATACAACTGGTCGTGGCCGTCCGCCCAGGCGGGCAAAACGCAGAACATCAACAGTGAAAAAAGCAAACGGCGCATAAGGACTCCTGTCGGCAGCCGACTATTCTCCGTGCGGTGCCAGTACTTGTCGAGAATTCGTATCAAGCCGCCGCGTGGCTCTGTCGGATTTCTTGCCGCAGGCATACTATGCGCGCCATGCAAATATCCTCTGATCACCCGCTGCTGTTACGTATCGTCGACGACCTGGCCGAGCGCGGCTGGTCGCAGCAGAACATTTTCCTGCCTGCGGATTTGACCCGCGCACTGGCGGCCGAGTGCCGCAAACGTGACGCCGAAGGTGAACTGGCGCCGGCGGGGGTCGGACGTGGCCCGTTTTCGGAGATCCGCGAGGGGATTCGTGGCGACCATATTCAGTGGATCGACCCCGGTCAGGCCGAGGCCAGTGACCGCTACCTGAACCTGATGGACAGCTTGCGCGAAGCGCTCAACCGGGGCCTGTTCCTCGGGCTTGAAGACTTCGAGTGCCACTTCGCCCTGTACCCGCCGGGTGCGTTCTACCGCAAGCACGTCGACCGTTTCCGCGACGATGACCGGCGCATGGTCTCGGCGGTGATCTACCTCAATGACGGCTGGCTGCCGGAGGATGGCGGGCAACTGCGCATGTACCTGGAGAATGAGCGTGTTCACGACGTACAGCCTACAGGCGGGTGTCTGGTGGTGTTTCTCTCCGGCGAAGTCCCTCATGAAGTGTTGCCGGCCAATCGCGAGCGGCTGTCGCTGACAGGCTGGTTCCGCCGCCGTGGCAACGAGCCGTTCTGAGATGCACAGGATTCTTGTGAGCCGCTGCCTGCTTGGCCATCGCGTGCGTTATGACGGTGGAGCCAGCGGGCCGTTCGATCTGCTGGAGCAGTGGATCAGCGAAGGCCGGGTAGTGCCGCTGTGCCCGGAAGTCGCCGGTGGTTTGCCGACGCCACGGGCAGCGGCAGAGATTCCGGGCGGGCAGGGCAGCGAAGTGCTGGACGGACTCGCCTCGGTGATCACCACCGAGGGCGAAGACGTCAGTGCGCAGTTTCTGGATGGTGCGCGGCAGGCGCTGGCGCTTGTGCAGAAGCACGGGATTCGGGTGGCGGTGCTCAAGGCCAACAGCCCTTCGTGCGGGAATCTGTTGACCTATGACGGGACGTTCAGTGGGGTGAAGGTGAGTGGCGAGGGCGTTACCGCCGCGTTGCTGAAGCGCCATGGGGTGCAGGTCTTCAGCGAACTCGAACTGCCGCAAGCCGCACAGGCCCTCAGCTTGCTCGACTAGTCACGTTCACTTCAGTTTTCCGTAGCCTGCACACTCAACCACTTCTTCGACAACGCCTCCAGCCGCCCATCCGCCCTGATCCGCTGCAAGGCATTTTCCAGACTCGCGTGAAACGCCGGGTTGCCCTTCTGAAACGGAATCGCCAGATCCACCGGCGGCCCGACCTTCGGTTTCTCCTCGGTCAGCGTCTGCACCAGCACCATCGGCCGAGGTTGCTCGTCCTTTTTCGCCAGCAACTGCGCATTGACCTGCGTGTAAGGCTCGCTCACGTCGAAACGATCCTTGAGCTCGGGTGTCAGTGCTATGTGGTTGAGCGCGACGTCGTACTTGCCGCTTTCAACGCCCTGGAGCAGATCGGCTTCGTCAGTGACGATGAAGTCGGCGCGCACATCCAGTTCGTTGGCCAGCAGTTGCCCAAGCTCGACCTCGAACCCCGTGAGCGTGTCGCCGTCCTTGAAATTGAAGGGCGGTGTATTAGCCTCAAGGGCTATGCGCAACTCGCCACGGTCGTAGACGTCATCAATCAGTTCGGCGTGAGCCAGAGGGCTCAGAAGGGGAAGCAGGCAGATCAGGCCAGGCAGAAAACGCATGGTCACTCCTTTGAAATCGATATCGGCCTGTTTTCCAGGCTCGCTTTGCTATGGTTGTCGAGTGCCTTCGACAACGAATGGTCATGAAGTTGTCATGACCGTGCGGATTTTACGGAAAAACTGGAGAAGAAAATGAAAAGCTTTATGTCACGTGCAGCGTTGGCCGGTGTGCTGATGGGTGTTTCGGTACTGGCCAGTGCGGCCACACCGGCACCGAAGGGCGCCGAAGTGTTCATCGTTTCTCCCGAGGACGGAGCCACGGTTTCGCAGACCTTCACGGTCAAGTTCGGTGTAAAGGACATCGCGCTGGCACCGGCCGGTGATGTCACCAAGAACACCGGTCATCACCATCTGCTGATCGATGCCAAGGAAATCGTTCCGGCCGGCTCCGTCGTGCCGACCGACGCCAACCACATGCACTTCGGCAAGGCGCAGACCCAGGCCGACATCAAGCTCGCGCCGGGCAAGCACACCCTGCAGCTGGAGCTGGGTGACAGCGGCCACATGGCGTTCGATCCACCGATCGTGTCGAAGAAGATCACCGTCAACGTCGAATGACGTTTTCGCGTGCATGAAAAAGGGAGCCCGAAGGCTCCCTTTTTTGTCGCTCAGCGTCGGATCAGAACAACACGCGGCTACGGATGGTGCCGTTGACGTGTTGCAGCTTCTCTTGCGCCAGCTCCGAGTACTCGGCGTCGACGTCGATCACCACGTAGCCGACCTTCTCGTTGGTCTGCAGGAACTGACCGGAGATGTTGATGCCGTTTTCGGCGAAGACCTTGTTGATCTCGCTCATCACACCCGGGATGTTCTCGTGGATGTGCAGCAGGCGGTGCTTGCCAGGGTGAGCCGGCAGGGCCACTTCCGGGAAGTTCACCGACGATACCGAAGTACCGTTGTCGCTGTACTTGACCAGTTTTTCTGCCACTTCCAGACCGATGTTGGCCTGCGCTTCAGCGGTGGAACCGCCGATGTGCGGGGTCAGGATCACGTTATCCAGGCCACGCAGCGGGCTTTCGAACTCCTCGTCGTTGGAGCGCGGCTCGACCGGGAACACGTCGATGGCGGCGCCGATCAGGTGCTTGTCCTTGATCGCAGCAGCCAGGTGATCCAGCTCGACCACGGTGCCGCGTGCAGCGTTGATCAGGATGCCGCCCTTCTTGATGGCGCGGATTTCCTTCTCGCCGATCATCCACTGGGTCGCAGCGGTTTCCGGAACGTGCAGGGTGACGATGTCGGACATGCCCAGCAGCTCGTGCAGGTTGCCGACTTGGGTGGCATTACCCAGTGGCAGCTTGGTCACGGTGTCGTAGAAGAACACCTGCATGCCCAGACCTTCAGCCAGGACCGACAGCTGAGTACCGATGGAGCCGTAGCCGACGATGCCCAGTTTCTTGCCACGGATCTCGAAAGAGTTGGCTGCGGACTTGATCCAGCCGCCACGGTGGCAGGAAGCGTTTTTCTCAGGGATGCCGCGCAGCAGCAGGATCGCTTCGGCCAGCACCAGCTCGGCCACGGAGCGGGTATTGGAGTACGGCGCGTTGAACACGGCGATGCCGCGCTCGCGGGCCGCTTCCAGGTCAACCTGGTTGGTGCCGATGCAGAAACAGCCGACCGCGACCAGCTTCTTCGCGTGATCGAAGATCTCTTCGGTCAGCTGGGTGCGCGAACGAATGCCGATGAAGTGAGCGTCAGCGATCTTTTCCTTGAGCTGGGCTTCCGGCAGGGAGCCTGTCAGGTATTCGATGCTGGTGTAGCCCGCCGCCTTGAGGACGTCGACAGCCGATTGGTGGACGCCTTCGAGAAGAAGGAACTTGATCTTGCTCTTATCGAGAGAAGTCTTGCTCATCTGCGTAAACCTGTATCCCGGAGAAAAATGGCAGGAAATGGTCAACAGACATTGACCTGGACGACAAGAAAGCCGTCACCGCAGAACCGGCCTTGGGCACTGGCCTGCGGGGTCGGTATGCTAGCATAGCCACCCCGCTAAACACTCATTCCTGCGACGTGAAGCGTTCTCAGGATGACCATGAATTGTTCGAGAGTTCCGTCGATGACCAATCCTGCCCTGATTGATGAACTGAAGACCCTGGTCGATCCTGGCAAAGTCCTGACCGATGCCGACTCCCTGAACGCTTACGGCAAGGACTGGACCAAGCACTTCGCCCCGGCGCCCAGCGCCATCGTGTTCCCCAAGACCATCGAGCAGGTGCAGGCCGTCGTCCGCTGGGCCAACGAACATAAAGTGGCGCTGGTGCCGTCGGGCGGGCGTACCGGACTTTCCGCCGCGGCCGTGGCCGCCAATGGCGAAGTGGTCGTGTCGTTCGACTACATGAATCAGATTCTGGATATCAACCTGACCGACCGCACCGCCGTCTGTCAGCCGGGCGTGGTCACCGAGCAATTGCAGAACGCCGCCGAAGAACATGACTTGTACTACCCGGTGGACTTCGCTTCGGCCGGTTCCAGCCAGATTGGCGGCAATATCGGCACCAATGCCGGCGGGATCAAGGTCATTCGTTATGGGATGACCCGCAACTGGGTGGCGGGCATGAAAGTGGTGACCGGCAAGGGCGATGTGCTGGAACTGAACAAGGACCTGATCAAGAACGCCACCGGTTATGACCTGCGCCAGCTGTTCATCGGCGCTGAAGGCACTCTCGGTTTTGTGGTCGAGGCCACCATGCGCCTGGATCGTTCGCCGAAAAACCTGACTGCGATGGTCCTCGGCACCGCCGATTTCGATTCGATCATGCCGGTGCTGCACGCCTTTCAGGGCCGCCTCGACCTGACTGCGTTCGAATTTTTCTCCGACAAGGCTCTGGCCAAAGTCATGGGGCGTGGCGATGTCCCGGCGCCGTTCGAAACCGATTGCCCCTTCTATGCCTTGCTGGAATTCGAGGCGACCACCGAAGAAGTGGCCAACACTGCATTGGAAACCTTCGAGCATTGCGTGGAACAGGGCTGGGTGCTGGACGGTGTCATGAGCCAGAGCGAAACCCAGTTGCAGAACCTGTGGAAGCTGCGCGAGTACATCTCCGAAACCATCTCCCACTGGACGCCGTACAAGAACGACATCTCGGTCACCGTCTCGAAAGTCCCGGCTTTCCTGCAGGAAATCGACGCGATCGTCGGCGAACACTATCCGGATTTCGAAATCGTCTGGTTCGGCCATATCGGCGACGGCAACTTGCACCTGAACATCCTCAAGCCGGACAACCTGAGCAAGGACGAGTTTTTCGCCAAGTGCGCCACCGTCAACAAGTGGGTGTTCGAAACCGTCGAGAAGTACAACGGCTCGATTTCCGCCGAACACGGCGTGGGCATGACCAAGCGCGACTACTTGACCTACAGCCGCTCACCGGTGGAAATCGAATACATGAAAGCGGTCAAGGCGGTGTTCGACCCGAACGGCATCATGAACCCGGGCAAGATCTTCGCGGTTTGATTGGCAATCCCTGATGAATCAATGAAGGCAGGAGTCGGTAATGAGCTATCAGCACCAGTATGTCGACGGTACGCGGATTCATTTTCCGCTGGGGAAAGTGGTGTGCATCGGGCGTAACTACGCCGAACACGCCAAGGAACTGGACAACCCGGTGCCTACCGAGCCGTTGCTGTTCATCAAGCCGGGCAGTTGCGTGGTGCCGCTGGAAGGCGGTTTCAGCATTCCGACCGAGCGTGGCTCCGTGCATTACGAGGCGGAAATCGCCGTGTTGATCGGCAAGCCGCTGTCGACCAAGCCGAGCCGTGAAGAAGTGCTGGACGCGATCTCCGGTTTCGCCCCGGCGCTGGACCTGACCCTGCGCGACAAGCAGGCCGAGCTCAAGTCCAAGGGCCTGCCGTGGGAAATCGCCAAGTCGTTCGACGGCGCGGCGGTGATTGCGCCGTTCGTGGTCGGCAGCACTTTCGCCGACCTGACCGACATCGGCATCCGCCTGACCATCAACGGCGAAGTGCGCCAGGACGGCAACAGCAGCGCGATGCTCAATCCGATCGTGCCGATGATCCAGCACATGGCCGGCTGCTTTTCGCTGCAGGCCGGTGACGTGATCCTGACCGGCACGCCGGTGGGCGTCGGCCCGCTGAACGTTGGTGATGAGATCGTGCTGGAGCTGCCGGGCGCCAGTCGCTTCACCAGCAGCGTCCGCTGATCCGTATATCGCGTTCCCGAGCGGGAGATTGCAGATTTGAGCTCAGCTCTCAAGTCTGCAGTCTCCCGTTTTCGTTTTGTGATGCGACCTGCAAAGACGCAGGGCATTCCGGCCATTTGCCGTTTTTTTCACATTCTGTCCGGATAATTCCGGTCATTCTGGCGTCTGAGCCGGCCTCTTTGTGCTATTACCCGTAGCCTGAATTTTCGGAACGCGTCCTTTGATGTCATCTCAAACTCAGCTCAAACCCGCCCGCCGTTCGCGCTTCGCCCTGCGCTGGTATTCCTGGATTGTGTTGGCAGCCGTCGCTGCGTACGGGCTGGCGTTTGCCATGCATTGGGATGACCGTGGCCTGTTGTGGGTGCTGGAGCGTTTTGAAAGCCCGGCCGAGAAACAGGAAAGCGTCTGGCTTCCGGACTACCGCGTGGTGATCGACGCCAAGCTGCTGCCGGGGATGGAAAAGGACGAAGCTTCGGACCTGTCCTATAACCCGCAGACCAAAACCCTGTTTTCGGTGATGGGCAAGAATCCGTTCCTGGTCGAGCTGACCCTGCAGGGTGACGTGCTGCGCAAGATGCCGCTGGTGGGCTGGAGCAATCCCGAAGGCCTGACGGTGATGGAAAACGGCTTGATGGCGATTGTCGATGAGCGCGAGCACCTGCTCTCCATCGTCAAGGTCGATGCCGAGACCCGCGAACTCAAGCGCGACGATTTCCCGAAATACGACTTGGGGCCGTCGAAAGACCAGAACAAGGCTTTTGAAGCCATCACCTGGGACGCCCGCAACCAGCAACTGCTACTGGGCGAAGAGCGTCCGCCTGCGCTGTTCACCTGGAAAAGCGACGGCAGCCAGACGCTCAAGGGCGACAAGCAGAAACTCGACAGCGACGAACTGGACCTGCGCAACCTTTCGGCTCTGTCGATCGACCCGCGCACCGGCCACACCCTGGTGTTGTCCGCCGATTCGCATTTACTGTTGGAGCTGGACGAGAAGGGCGAGCAGGTCAGCTTCATGACCCTGCTCGGCGGTTTCAACGGCTTGAAGAAAACCATTCCCCGCGCCGAAGGCGTGACCATGGACGAGGCGGGCACGCTGTACATGGTCAGCGAGCCGAACCTGTTCTACCGCTTCGAAAAGCAGAAGTAACGACTCCTGCAGCAATTGCAGATCTGTGCAGTTGTGGCCTGAGGCAAGTGGCCATTAAGCTTCAGTTCAGACAGGCGTGATATTTCATCCGCCTGTTTTGACTCCGAGCCTGCCCGAATGCGTCGACTTGCCCGTCCCAAGCCTCTGTTCATCATCCTGTCGGTGATTGCCCTGATCGCGTTGATTGCGATCGGCCAATACATGCGCCTGTTCGAGCGTGCCTGGTTCAACCTGCATACGCTATGGCAGCCGATGAGCAGCGAGGCCATCGGGCTGGATCAATACCGGGTGGAGATTGAAGCGAAGGTCATCGGCGGGCTGAACGACGATGTCTCGGCGCTGACCTACGATCCGGTGCGCAAGAGCCTGTTCACCGTGACCAACAAGAATGCCGAACTGGTCGAGCTGTCGCTGGATGGCACGATCCTGCGCCGTGTCGCCTTGATCGGCTTCGGTGATCCGGAGGCGGTGGAGTTCATCAGCGCCGACACCTACGTGATCACCGATGAACGCCAGCAACGCCTGATCAAGATCCATCTGGAACACGGCACCACGTTCCTCGATGCAGCGGACGCCGAGCAAATGACCCTCGGTGTGCACATGAGCGGCAACAAGGGCTTTGAAGGCCTGGCTTACGACTCGGTGGGCAAGCGCCTGTTCGTGGCCAAGGAACGGGATCCGATGCTGATCTATGAAGTGCACGGTTTCCCGCACTTCAATCCGGAAAAATCCTACGCGGTACACGTGATCAACAATCCCAAGCGCGATGCCGGGATGTTCGTGCGCGATCTGTCGAGCCTGCAATACGACGAGCGCAGCGGCCATTTACTGGCGCTGTCCGACGAGTCACGGCTGATTCTGGAACTGGATGTGGACGGGCGCCCGTTGAGCACCATGTCGTTGAGCGGTGGCCGGCAGGGCCTGAAGAAAACCGTGCCGCAGGCGGAAGGTATCGCGATGGATGACGACGGGACGTTGTATCTGGTGAGCGAGCCGAATCTGTTTTATGTCTTCAGGAAGCCTGCGCAGAAATAATTCGCGCCGCAAAACACTGTGGGAGCGAGCCTGCTCGCGATGGCGTCGCGTCAGCCAATGAAGATGTTGGCTGAATTGGCGCTTTCGCGAGCAGGCTCGCTCCCACGGGTTTAGTCGTCTGCCCGCGAATTTGCAGGCAGCCTGAGGTTACTCAGCCTTCAGGGTCTTCACACCTTCGCTGGTACCCAGCAACAGCAGATCCGCCGGACGCGCCGCGAACAAACCGTTGGTGACCACGCCGACGATCGCGTTGATCTGCGCTTCCAGCTCTACCGGGTCGGTGATCTGCAGGTTGTGCACGTCGAGGATGATGTTGCCGTTGTCGGTCAGCACGCCTTCGCGGTAGACCGGGTCGCCGCCCAGCTTCACCAACTGGCGGGCCACGTGGCTGCGGGCCATCGGGATCACTTCCACCGGCAGCGGGAACGCGCCCAGCACCGGCACCAGTTTGCTGGCGTCGGCGATGCAGATGAATGTCTGGGCCACAGCCGCGACGATCTTCTCGCGGGTCAGGGCTGCGCCGCCGCCCTTGATCAGGTTCAGGTGCTCGTCGCTTTCATCGGCGCCGTCGACGTAGAACTCCAGGTTGCTCACGGTGTTCAGCTCATACACCGGAATCCCGTGGCCCTTGAGGCGCGCGGCGGTGGCTTCGGAGCTCGCGACCGCGCCGTCGAACGCGCCTTTGTGCTGGGCCAGGGCGTCGATGAAGCAGTTGGCGGTGGAGCCGGTGCCGACGCCGACGATGCTCTTGTCGTCGAGTTTCGGAAGGATGAAGTCGACGGCGGCCTGGGCCACGGCCTGTTTGAGTTGATCCTGGGTCATGCGGGCTCCGGAAGCGGGCAAGGTAAGAACGGAAAGGCCGGCATTATAGCCTCAAGCCGGGCTAAAACCTCTGCATTCGTGTGGTCGTCCGGCCGAAAGCCGGGTTAGACTCGCTGGTCCCGCCCAATCGCCAGTGATGCTTTCCGATGCTCGAACAGTACGTCAAGAAGATCCTCACCTCGCGCGTTTATGACGTTGCCGTAGAAACCCCGCTGCAGAACGCCCGCCAGCTCTCCGAGCGGCTGGGCAACGACATCTGGCTCAAGCGCGAAGACTTGCAGCCGGTGTTCTCGTTCAAGATTCGCGGCGCCTACAACAAGCTGACCCAGTTGAGCGACGAAGAGCGCGCTCGCGGCGTGGTCACCGCGTCGGCGGGCAACCATGCGCAAGGCCTGGCCCTGGCGGCGAAAGTGCTGGGCGTGAAAGCGACCATCGTGATGCCCAAGACCACCCCGGAGATCAAGGTCGAAGGCGTGCGCTCCCGTGGCGGCAAGGTGGTGCTGCACGGCGATTCCTTCCCGGAAGCCCTGGCCTACTCGCTGAAACTGGTCGATGAAAAAGGCTACGTCTACATCCACCCGTACGACGATCCGCACACCATTGCCGGGCAGGGCACCGTGGCGATGGAAATCCTGCGCCAGCACCCGCAGCCGCTGGATGCGATCTTCGTTCCGGTGGGCGGCGGCGGTCTGATCGCCGGCATCGCGGCGTACGTGAAATACCTGCGGCCGGACATCAAGGTCATCGGCGTCGAGCCCGATGACTCCAACTGCCTGCAAGCGGCGATGGCGGCGGGCGAACGCGTGGTGCTGCCGACTGTAGGCATCTTCGCCGACGGCGTGGCGGTGGCGCAGATCGGCCAGCACACCTTCGACATCTGCAAGGATTACGTCGACGAAGTGATCACCGTCAGCACCGACGAAATCTGCGCGGCGATCAAGGACATCTACGACGACACCCGTTCGATCACCGAGCCGGCCGGCGCCCTGGGCGTGGCCGGGATCAAGAAGTACGTCGAGCAGCGCGGCGTCAGCGGCCAGACCTTCGTGGCCATCGACTCCGGGGCCAACGTCAACTTCGACCGCTTGCGCCACGTCGCCGAGCGCGCCGAACTGGGTGAAGGCCGCGAAGCGATCATCGCCGTGACCATCCCCGAGAAGGCCGGCAGCTTCAAGGCCTTCTGCGAGGCCATCGGCAAGCGCCAGATCACTGAATTCAACTACCGCTACAACAATGGCAGCGAAGCGCACATCTTTGTCGGCGTGCAGACCCACCCGGACAACGACCCGCGTAGCGCACTGCTGGCGAGCCTGACCGAACAGGGGTTCCCGGTGCTCGACCTGACCGACAACGAACTGGCCAAGCTGCACATCCGTCACATGGTCGGCGGTCGCGCGGCGCACGTGGTCGATGAAGTGGTGCTGCGCTTCGAGTTCCCGGAGCGTCCGGGCGCGCTGTTCAACTTCCTCAACAAGCTCGGCGGTCGCTGGAACATCTCGATGTTCCACTACCGCAACCACGGTGCGGCGGATGGCCGTGTGGTCGCAGGCCTGCAAGTGCCCCACGACGAACGTCATCTGGTGCCCGCAGCCCTTGAGGAAATCGGCTACCCGTACTGGGACGAAAGCGACAACCCGGCCTATCAGCTGTTTCTTGGCTGAACGGCTACGCTGATGGGTATGGCACAAGGAAAGAGAAATTCATGGAAACCCTGACCACCCTGAAAGTCCTTCACGTCGCGGCGACCGTGGTGATACTGGCGAGCGGGCTGGGGCTCGCCGCTGTTTCCTGGCGTAATCGCAGCGAGGGGCCGGCCAGCACGATGCAGCGACCCTGGTTGTTCGTCTGGTGTCTGATGCTGATCGGCGTGCTCAGCATGCCTTTCACCGGCTGGTGGTTGGTGCACCTGATTGGCTGGCCGTTGGGACAGTTCTGGATTCTGGGGTCTAGCGTGATCTATGCCGTGGCCACATTCAGCGCGGTCTGGCTGCTTGTTCGGCTTAATCGGCTATGGACCAGCGGGGTCGGCAACCGGAAATTCAATCTGGCGCTGGCCATTGTCAGCGGCGTCGGATTTCTGGCCATTGCGGCGTTGATGGGGGCGAAGCCGGTTTAAGGCTTGGGACCGCGTCGACCCCGTTCGCGAGCAGGCTCGCTCCCACATTGATCTGACGCGTTCACAAATTCTTTGTGGGAGCTGGCCTTGCCAGCGATGGCGGTATCAGCCGCGAAGGCTTATGACGGGCCAGCCACGTTTCTCGGCTTCGGCCCGCAGGTTCGGATCCGGGTCGACCGCCACCGGATTCGCCACCTGCTCCAGCAGCGGCAGGTCATTCATCGAGTCGCTGTAGAAATAGCTGCCTTCCAGCGAATGCCCGGTTTCTTCCAGCCAGCGGTTCAGGCGTGTCACCTTGCCTTCGCGGAAGCACGGCACATCGGTGCTGCGCCCGGTGTAGCGACCGTCCTGCATCTCGCACTCGGTAGCGATCAGGGTTTCGACGCCCAGGCGCACGGCGATCGGTGCGGTGACGAAGCGGTTGGTGGCGGTGATGATCACCAGTTTGTCGCCGGCGTCGCGGTGCTTTTTCAGCAACTCAAGCGCTTTCGGCAGCATGATCGGCTCGATGCAGTCGCGCATGTAATCGTTGTGCCACTGCTCAAGCACGGCCATCTCGGTGCGGCCGAGGATTTCCAGGCAGAAGTTCAGGTAGGCAGCGTTATCCAGTTTGCCGGCCAGGTAATCCTGATAGAACTCGTCGTTGCGCGCTTTGTACGCGATCGGGTCGAGGAAGCCGCGTTCGCACAGATAATCGCCCCAGGCGTGATCGCTGTCGCCGCCCAGAAGGGTGTTGTCCAAATCGAATAAAGCCAGGCGCATTGCAGTTACCCGCTGAAAAGTCAGTAAAAAGGCCACAAGAATACGGTCTTTTCACAAGAGTGCACATAAGCTCGGAACCCTCGTTGCCGCCTTCACAACCTTTGTGGAACAATGCGGCGACATGCGTTTGCGAGGTTGTTGCCGTGATCGACCCCGATGGTTTCCGCCCTAATGTCGGGATCATTCTGACGAATGACGCCGGCCAGGTGCTATGGGCTCGCCGTATCAATCAAGATGCCTGGCAGTTTCCACAAGGGGGAATCAATCCCGAGGAGACGCCGGAAGACGCCTTGTACCGCGAGCTGAACGAAGAAGTTGGCCTGGAACGCGAAGATGTTGAAATACTGGCCTGCACCCGGGGCTGGTTGCGCTATCGTTTGCCGCAACGTCTGGTGCGAACCCACAGCCAACCGCTGTGCATCGGCCAGAAACAGAAATGGTTTCTCCTGCGCCTGATCTCCAACGAGCAGCGGGTGCGGATGGATTTGACCGGTAAACCGGAGTTCGATGGCTGGCGCTGGGTCAGTTATTGGTATCCGTTGGGCCAGGTGGTGACATTCAAGCGCGAAGTGTATCGCCGCGCTCTCAAAGAGCTTGCCCCGCGCCTTTTAGCGCGCGACTGACGACGGAGTTCGACCCCGAGCCATGCTCAATACGCTGCGCAAGATCGTCCAGGAAGTTAACTCCGCCAAGGATCTCAAGGCGGCGTTGGGGATTATTGTGTTGCGCGTCAAAGAGGCCATGGGCAGCCAGGTCTGCTCGGTCTACCTGCTTGATCCGGAGACCAACCGCTTCGTGCTGATGGCCACCGAGGGCTTGAACAAGCGCTCGATCGGCAAGGTCAGCATGGCACCCAACGAAGGTCTGGTCGGCCTGGTCGGCACGCGTGAAGAACCCCTGAACCTCGAAAACGCCGCGGATCACCCGCGCTACCGCTACTTTGCCGAAACCGGCGAGGAGCGCTACGCCTCGTTCCTCGGGGCGCCGATCATTCACCACCGCCGCGTCGTCGGCGTGTTGGTCATCCAGCAGAAAGAACGCCGCCAGTTCGATGAAGGTGAAGAAGCCTTCCTCGTGACCATGAGCGCGCAGCTCGCGGGCGTAATCGCCCACGCCGAGGCCACCGGTTCCATCCGTGGCCTGGGCCGTCAGGGCAAGGGCATCCAGGAAGCCAAGTTCGTCGGCGTCCCGGGTTCGCCGGGCGCAGCGGTCGGTACCGCGGTGGTCATGCTGCCACCGGCGGATCTGGACGTGGTGCCGGACAAGACCATCACCGACATCGACGCCGAACTGGCGCTGTTCAAGACCGCCATCGAAGGCGTGCGCGCCGACATGCGTGCGTTGTCGGCCAAACTGGCGACCCAGCTGCGCCCGGAAGAGCGTGCGCTGTTCGACGTCTACCTGATGATGCTCGACGATGCCTCGCTGGGCAGCGAAATCACCAACGTGATCAAGACCGGCCAGTGGGCCCAGGGCGCGTTGCGTCAGGTCGTGACCGATCACGTCAACCGTTTCGATTTGATGGACGACGAGTACCTGCGTGAGCGGGCGTCGGACGTCAAGGACCTGGGCCGACGCCTGCTCGCCTACTTGCAGGAAGAGCGTCAGCAGAACCTGGTTTACCCGGAAAAAACCATTCTGGTCAGCGAAGAACTGACGCCGGCGATGCTCGGCGAGGTGCCGGAAGGCACGCTGGTCGGTCTGGTGTCGGTACTCGGTTCGGGCAACTCCCACGTCGCGATCCTGGCCCGGGCCATGGGTATCCCGACTGTAATGGGTCTGGTCGATCTGCCGTACGCCAAGGTCGACGGCATCGAAATGATCGTCGACGGCACACGGGGCGAGGTTTACACCAACCCCAGCGAAGTGCTGCGCAAGCAGTTCACCGAGGTGGTGGAGGAAGAGAAGCAACTGGCGCTGGGGCTCGATACCCTGCGCGACCTGCCGTGTGTGACCCTGGACGGCCACCGCATGCCACTGTGGGTCAACACCGGCCTGCTGGCGGACGTGGCGCGAGCGCAGAAGCGCGGCGCCGAAGGTGTCGGTCTGTACCGCACCGAAGTGCCGTTCATGATCAACCAGCGCTTCCCGAGCGAGAAGGAACAACTGGCGATCTACCGCGAGCAGCTCGCCGCGTTCCATCCGCAACCGGTGACCATGCGCAGCCTGGACATCGGCGGCGACAAGTCGCTGTCGTACTTCCCGATCAAGGAAGACAACCCGTTCCTCGGCTGGCGCGGGATCCGCGTCACTCTCGACCACCCGGAAATCTTCCTGGTGCAGACCCGTGCGATGCTCAAGGCCAGCGAAGGCCTGAACAACCTGCGGATCCTGCTGCCGATGATCTCCGGCATCCACGAGCTCGAAGAGGCGCTGCACCTGATTCACCGGGCCTGGGGCGAAGTGCGCGACGAAGGCACCGACGTGCCGATGCCGCCGGTAGGCGTGATGATCGAAATTCCTGCGGCGGTCTACCAGACCAAAGAGCTGGCGCGGATGGTGGACTTCCTGTCGGTCGGCTCCAACGACCTGACCCAGTACCTGCTGGCGGTGGACCGCAACAACCCGCGGGTGGCCGATCTCTACGACTACCTGCACCCCGCGGTGCTGCAAGCCCTGCAAACCGTAGTGCGCGACGCCCATGCCGAAGGCAAACCGGTGAGTATCTGCGGCGAGATGGCCGGTGACCCGGCGGCAGCGGTGCTGTTGATGGCGATGGGTTTCGACAGCCTGTCGATGAACGCCACCAACCTGCCGAAGGTGAAATGGATGCTGCGTCAGATCAACCTGAGCAAGGCCAAGGATCTGCTGGCGGAACTGATGACCATCGACAACCCGCAGGTGATCCACAGCTCGCTGCAACTGGCGTTGAAGAATCTTGGGTTGGCGAAGATGGTCAATCCGGCGGCGGTCAAGGTCTGAAGTCAAAAGCCTGAGATCAAAAGCTTACCCTCACCCTAACCCTCTCCCGCAGGGAGAGGGGACTGATCGCGGGATGTTGCAGATATGCATCGACTTGAACGAGTTGTATTGAATCCATAATCGACTCGATCTTTCAGGTCGATGTAAGGCTCAAGACACCTCGGTCGGCCCCCTCTCCCTCCGGGAGAGGGCTGGGGTGAGGGTAGCTTTTAAATTTTGATCTCCACTTCCCCCAAGTGCCCGCCATACGGCCCGAAACTGCGCTCCACCATCCGCCGCGTCCCGTCCGCCTGCACGATCAACGCCGTACTCGCCCGCGTCCCGTAACTCTGGCTGGCAATAAACACACTCGACAACAACGACTCGGTCGCCAGCCCCACGCCGGTATCCGGCAGCTCGGCAAACGGCGCCGTTTGCGCATCCCCCAACAATGCCAACAACCGCTCGGGCTGCGGATCATCCAGCACCGCACTCAATGCCGCCTTGGCCTTGAGCAGTTTCGGCCACGGTGTATCCAGCCCGGCGTTGGACAGACCATAGACCCCGGGCTGCAACATCACCGGTTCCGAAGACCGCGCATTGAAGTGCCACAGCTCGTTGGCATTGCCCAGCAGCAGGTTGAAGCCGGCATAGTCCGGCGAACGGGCGACAACGTCGGACAAATAGTCATCGATCGACAGGTTTCCGGTCAGAAAACCCGCCACCAGTTCACCCCGGGAGCGCCGGGCCGGCGGCTGATGCGGATCGCGAATGTTGGTCAGCGCCGCAAAACGACCGTTGGCGCCCAGACCGAGCCAGGTGCCCCCGGCCTCAAGATCGCGACCGGCATGAACATGCGGCGACTCGGGCCACTGGGCCAGCGGCAGGCTGGGCCGGGCGTAGAACTCGTCACGGTTGGCCGCGACGATCAGCGGCTGGGCATGCCCCGGCCGCCAGGCGAAAACAATCAGGCACATAAGGTGGTCCTTGTGTGTTTTTTGCCCACTCTACGCAGACATCGTCCGTGCATCCATCGCCAGTGGAGCCGAAGGGTATCCATCCGTTACCATGCCGCTCCGGTTTTGGGGACGCGCCTTGGGAGGCAGTCATGGAATTTCTGCTCTATCTGGCGCTGGGCGCCTGTGCGGGCGTACTGGCCGGGCTGTTCGGGGTGGGCGGCGGGATCATCATCGTCCCGGTGCTGGTGTTCAGTTTCACCTTGCAGGGCTTCGATCCGTCGATCCTGACCCATCTGGCGGTCGGCACGTCCCTGGCGACGATCATCTTCACGTCGGTCAACGCGGTGCGCGAGCATCATCGACGCGGCGCGGTGCGCTGGCCGATCTTCAAGTGGATGACCGTTGGCATTCTGCTCGGCGCGGGTTTCGGAGCGCTGACCGCCGAAGCGATCTCCGGGCCCAACCTGCAAAAGATCATCGGTGTGTTCGCCCTGGTGATCGCGGCGCAGCTGGCGCTGGACGTCAAACCCAAGGCCAGCCGAACGGTGCCGGGTAAACTCGGTCTGACCGTGGCCGGCAGTGTGATCGGCTGGGCATCGGCGATTTTCGGGATTGGCGGCGGCTCGCTGACCGTGCCGTTCCTGACCTGGCGCAGCGTGCCGATGCAGCAGGCGGTGGCGACCTCGTCGGCCTGCGGTCTGCCGATTGCTGTGGCCAGTGCAATAAGTTTCATGATTCTGGGCTGGCATGATCCGTTGCTGCCGGCCCATAGTCTCGGTTTTGTGTACTTGCCGGCGCTTTTGGGCATTGCCCTGACGAGCATGGTGTTCGCCCGGCTCGGCGCGCGGCTGGCGCACAGGTTGTCGCCGAAGTTGCTGAAACGGCTGTTCGCGGCTTTGCTGTTTTGCGTGGGCCTGAGCTTTCTGTTCTGAGCCGTGTGTTTTGGCAGGTCGCAATCCTGGCTTAATCCTGAGGTGACAGCGTCGCCCGGGAATTTTTGAAGATTTGAATGCTAACGAGGAGTCGCAATGCTGCCTTACCCGCAGATCGATCCGGTGGCCCTGGCCATCGGTCCGCTGAAAATCCACTGGTACGGCCTGATGTACCTGGTCGGCATCGGCGGCGCGTGGCTGCTGGCATCGCGCCGGCTCAACCGTTTCGACCCGACCTGGACCAAGGAAAAGCTGTCCGACCTGGTGTTCTGGCTGTCGATGGGTGTGATTGTCGGCGGGCGTCTGGGCTATGTGTTGTTCTACGACCTGAGCGCTTACCTGGCCAACCCGACGCTGATTTTCGAAGTGTGGAAGGGCGGCATGTCGTTCCACGGCGGTTTCATCGGCGTGATGCTGGCCGCGTTGTGGTTCGGCAAGCGTAACGGCAAGTCGTTCTTCCAGCTGATGGACTTCGTGGCGCCGATGGTGCCGATCGGTCTGGGTGCCGGGCGTATCGGCAACTTCATCAATGCCGAGCTGTGGGGCAAGGCCACCGACGTGCCGTGGGCCATGGTGTTCCCGCCGTTCAGCGACCCGGCGCAACTGCCGCGTCACCCGTCGCAGCTGTATCAGTTCGCACTGGAAGGCGTGGCGCTGTTCCTGATCCTCTGGCTGTTCTCGCGCAAGCCACGGCCAACCATGGCGGTCTCCGGCATGTTCGCGCTGTTTTATGGCATCTTCCGTTTCATCGTCGAATTCGTCCGCGTGCCGGACGCGCAACTGGGCTACCTGGCCTGGAACTGGCTGACCATGGGTCAGGTACTCTGCGTACCGATGATCATCGGCGGGCTGTTCCTGATCTGGCTGGCCTACCACCGCGCCCCGGCGGCGCCGGTTGCACCGACAGCTTAAATATTCGAACCCCGGCGACGTTTGCCGGGGCTCAAGGACACAGGTAACTCATGAAGCAATATCTCGATCTGGTGTCACACGTCATCAACAACGGCACCAAACAGGCCAACCGTACCGGCGTGAACACCATCAGCTTTCCGGGCGCCATGCTGCGCTTCGATCTGCAGGAAGGTTTCCCGGCGATCACCACCCGCAAGATGGCCTTCAAATCGGCCATCGGCGAGATGTGCGGCTTTCTGCGTGGCGTGAACAACGCCGCCGAATTCCGTGCGCTGGGCTGCAAGGTCTGGGATCAGAACGCCAACGAAAACGCCCAGTGGCTCGCCAATCCGTTCCGTCAGGGCGAAGACGACCTCGGCGAAATCTACGGCGTGCAATGGCGCAAATGGCCGGCGTACAAGCAGATCCCGTTGAGCAACACCGCCGCCATCGAACAAACCCTGAGCAACGGCTACAAGCAGATTGCCCAAGGCGAAGAAGACGGCCAGGCCTATGTGGTCTTGTACAAAGCCATCGATCAAGTGCGCCAGTGCGTCGACACGATCATCAAGGACCCGGGCAGCCGCCGCATCCTGTTCCACGGCTGGAACTGCGCCCAGCTCGATGAAATGGCCCTGCCGCCGTGCCATCTGCTGTACCAGTTCCACCCGAATGTCGAGACCAAGGAAATTTCTCTGACCCTCTACATCCGCTCCAACGACCTGGGCCTGGGCACGCCGTTCAACCTCACCGAAGGCGCCGCGCTGCTGAGCCTGATCGGTCGCCTGACCGGCTACACGCCGCGCTGGTTCACCTATTTCATCGGTGACGCCCACGTCTACGAAAACCACCTGGACATGCTCAACGAACAGCTCAAGCGCGAGCCGTTCGCCATGCCGAAACTGAAGATTTCGGATCGCGTGCCGGAGTTTGCCAAGACCGGTGTTTATCAGCCGGAGTGGCTGGAGCTGGTTGAGCCGAGTGATTTTTCGCTGGAAGGCTACGAGCACCATGCGCCGATGACCGCGCCGATGGCGGTCTAGTCGGCAGGATCGTTCCCACGCGGAGCATGGGAACGAGCGTCAATCGTTAGTGGCCGTGGCTTCTGCCCACATGGGAATGTTCGACTTCGGTTGCCACAACCCCGCCACTCACCTCCAGCCGTTGCAGGATCCCGCACTGATCCGCCTCCGGCCCTTCGCCACAGCGCTGGCGCAGGTCGAGCAATTGCGTCTGCAACGCCAGTAAGCCATCGATCCGCGCCTTGACATGCTGGATGTGCTCGTCGATCAGCGCATTCACGCTTTCGCACTGATCCTGCGGGCTGTCGCGCAAGGCGAGCAGGCTGCGGATTTCTTCGAGGGTCATGTCGAGGGTGCGGCAGTTGCGGATGAAGGTCAGGCGCTCGGCGTGGGCCTGAGTGTAGACGCGGTAGTTGCCGTCGCTGCGGGCCGGTTCCGGCAGCAGGTTTTCGCGTTCGTAGTAGCGAATGGTTTCCACGGCGCAATCGGTTTGTTTCGCCAGTTCTCCGATCTTCATGACGGCAATCTCCAAAAGGGTGCTTGACCCTATAGTGGCTACAGGGTCTTTACTTGGCAACAGGCACCTTCATGGACGCGACCAATGAGCGATTCCCTGCACACCCACAAGCCCGGCGACGGGCACGATCACAGTCACAAACTGCAGCCTGTGCATAAACATGCCCACGCCGGCGACTCCTGCTGCGGGTCGAAAACCGTTGCGCCTGCGCCGGTTCATTCGAGTGAAGACTCGTGCTGCTCGTCGAAAGCCACCGCGCCGTCACTGGTGAAACTGAGCGAGGCAAAAAGCGCTGACGCCCGGCTGAGCAGCTTCCGCATCGAGGCGATGGACTGCCCGACGGAGCAGACGCTGATCCAGAACAAGCTCGGCAAACTGGCCGGGATCCAGCAACTGGAATTCAACCTGATCAACCGCGTGCTCGGTGTGACACACAATCTGCCGGACACCGCGCCGATCATCGACGCGATCAAATCCCTGGGCATGCAGGCCGAGCCGCTGGAGGCGGGCGTCGAAGCGCCAACGACGGCGCCGGTGAAAAAACACTGGTGGCCGCTGGCGCTGTCCGGCGTCGGTGCGCTCGCTGCCGAAGTGATCCACTTCACCAGCGCCGCCCCGACCTGGGTGGTGGCGATCATTGCGCTGATTTCCATCCTCAGCGGCGGCCTCACCACCTACAAGAAGGGCTGGATCGCCCTGAAGAACCGCAACCTCAACATCAACGCCTTGATGAGCATCGCCGTGACCGGCGCCGTGTTGATCGGCCAGTGGCCGGAAGCGGCGATGGTGATGTTCCTGTTCACCGTGGCCGAGCTGATCGAAGCGCGCTCGCTGGATCGCGCACGCAACGCCATCAGCGGCCTGATGCAGATGACGCCGGAGCAGGCGACGGTGTTGCAGGCGGACGGTAACTGGGTCGAACTGGACGTCAAAAGCATCGATCTCGGCGCCCGCGTGCGGGTTAAACCCGGTGAGCGCATTGCGCTGGACGGTGAAGTCGTCAGTGGCAGTTCGACTATCGATCAAGCGCCGATTACCGGTGAGAGCCTGCCGGTGGAGAAAACCGTCGGCGACAAGGTCTTTGCGGGCACCATCAACCAGGCCGGTTCGCTGGAATACGCGGTAACGGCAGCGGCGAACAATTCGACTCTGGCGCGGATCATCCACGCCGTGGAACAGGCGCAAGGCGCGCGAGCGCCGACTCAGCGCTTCGTCGATCAGTTTTCGAAAATCTACACCCCGGTGGTCTTCGTCCTGGCGCTGGCCGTGGCGATCATCCCGCCGCTGTTCATGGGCGCCGCGTGGTTCGACTGGATCTACCGCGCCTTGGTGCTGCTAGTGGTCGCGTGCCCTTGCGCACTGGTGATTTCCACCCCGGTGACCATCGTCAGCGGCCTCGCGGCTGCGGCGCGCAAAGGCATTCTGGTCAAGGGTGGCGTGTACCTGGAGGGCGGTTTCAAGCTCGACTATCTGGCCCTCGACAAGACCGGCACCCTCACCCACGGCAAACCGGTGCAGACCGATTACCTGTCCCTCGAGCCGACCGCCGACGCCACGGCCCCGGCGATTGCCGCCGCGCTGGCCGGGCGTTCCGATCACCCGGTGTCGCTGGCCATCGCCAATGCGGCTGTGGATAAAGGGTTCGCGGCTCTGGTTGTGGATAACTTCGAAGCGCTGGCCGGTCGTGGGGTAAAAGGCGAGGTCAACGGTCAGGTCTACCACTTGGGCAACCATCGTCTGGTCGAAGAACTGGGCCTGTGCTCGCCGCAGCTGGAAGAAAAGCTGTTCGCGCTGGAGAAACAGGGCAAGTCCGTGGTGTTGCTGCTCGACCGTTCCGGCCCGCTGGCATTGTTCGCCGTGGCCGACACGGTCAAGGAAACCAGCCGCGAAGCGATCCGCCAACTGCACGAACTGGGCGTGAAAACCCTGATGCTCACCGGCGACAACGTCCACACCGCGCAGGCGATTGCGGCGCAGGTCGGGATCGATCAGGCCAAGGGCGACTTGCTGCCAACCGACAAACTGCAAGCCATCGAAGAACTGTACGCGCAGGGCCGTCGAGTCGGCATGGTCGGCGACGGCATCAACGACGCACCGGCACTGGCTCGGGCCGAGATCGGGTTTGCGATGGCGGCGGCCGGCACCGACACCGCGATCGAAACCGCCGATGTCGCCCTGATGGACGACGATCTGCGCAAGATTCCGGCCTTCATCAGCCTGTCGCGCCATACCGCCACTATCCTCAAACAGAACATCGCGCTGGCGCTGGTGATCAAAGCGATCTTTCTTGGGGTAACCTTCGCCGGGCTCGCCACCATGTGGATGGCGGTGTTTGCCGACATGGGCGTGAGCCTGCTGGTGGTGTTCAACGGTTTGCGCCTGTTGCGCAAATAGAGGAAGAGGGACGGTTGTGCTGAGTGCCGAGCTGAAAGCGTTTTACATGGTGGCCCGCCTGGGCAGCATCACGCTGGCGGCGAAAAAGCTCGGCCTCAGCCAACCGACCGTGACCACTCAGATCCGCAATCTGGAAAGCCAGTATTCGGTGGAGTTGTTCTACCGTGGCGGCCGGCGCTTGAGTGTCAGCGACGAAGGTGCGCGACTGTTGCCGATGGTCAAAGCCTTGTTGCAGCAGGAAGCCGATATCGAGTTCTTCCTGCGCAACAGCGGCCAGGTGCAGGGCACGCTGCGCATTGCCGCCACCGCGCCGTATTACATCCTTGATCTGGTTAAGACGTTCCGCGAGCGTTTGCCACAGGTAGAAGTGTCGGTGGAAATCGGCAACTCGCAGCAGGTGCTCGAAGCGCTGGAGGATTATCGGGTGGATGTCGCGGCCTCGTCTCAATTGCTCGACGATGCGCGGCTGATCCGTAGAGTGCTAGGCAGCGATCCGCTGGTGCTGGCGGTGCATCGCAATCATCCGCTGGCGGCGCACGAGCATGTGACGCTGAGTGCGCTGGCCGGGCATACCTTGTTGATGCGTGAATCCGGCTCAACTACCCGTCGCCTCACCGAAGAATTGCTGGCCAGCGCCGGCGTCAGTTTCGGCCCGTTGCTGGAGATCGGCAGCCGCGAATCGATTCGCGAGGCGGTGCTGCGCAACATCGGCATCAGCATCATTGCACGTCAGGAAGTGCCGCACGATCCGCAGTTGCGGGTGCTGACCCTCGAAAATGCGCCGCAGATTCCCGAATACCTCTACTGCCTCAAGGAACGCAAGAACGCCCGCTTGCCGGCAGCGTTTCTCGGACTGGCGCAGGAAATGTCCCCGGCCTGATCGTAATGATCGTTCCCACGCTCTGCGGGGAACCAAAATCCCTGAATACCACTATCGGTCGATTTTGCCTTGTTGCCATATGACCGACGCATTACAACTCTAGGATTCGTCTCATCTGCTTGATGAGGCCTGTCCATGAACCCTGCAATCGCAACTGCCCTGACCAACCCCGGCGCACCGATGAAAGTGCGCGGCGTGCAGAAGCGCTTCGGCGCATTCACTGCGCTGGATAACGTCTCCCTCGATGTCGCGGCCGGTGAACTGGTGTGCCTGCTCGGCCCGTCGGGCTGCGGCAAGACCACGTTGCTGCGTTGCATCGCCGGTCTGGAGAAGCAGGACAGCGGCGAGCTGTACCTGGGCGAGCGCGATGTTTCCCACCTCGCGCCGCAGGCCCGCGACTACGGCATCCTGTTCCAGTCCTACGCGCTGTTTCCCAATCTGACCGTCGAAGCGAACATTGCCTACGGCCTCGCCGGCAGCGGTCGCGATGAAGTGCGCCGTCGCGTCGGTCAGATGCTGGAACTGGTCGGCCTCACCGGCAGTGAGAAAAAGTACCCGGGCCAGTTGTCCGGCGGCCAGCAGCAACGGGTGGCACTGGCCCGGGCTCTGGCACCGGCGCCGTCGCTGCTGTTGCTCGACGAACCGATGTCGGCCCTCGATGCCCGGGTTCGCGAGCATCTGTGCACCGAGCTGCGTCAACTGCAACGCAACCTCGGCATCACCACCTTGATGGTCACCCACAATCAGGACGAGGCCATGCTGATGGCCGACCGCATTGCCGTGATGAACAACGGCAAGGTCGAGCAGTACGCCACCCCGCAGGAAATCTACAACCGCCCGGCCACGCCGTTCGTGGCCGAGTTCGTCGGCCAAGGCAACTGGTTGCCATTCCAGCGCAGCAGCGACAGCCACGCCAAGGTCGGCGGGATGAACCTGCGCCTGGCCGACGGCAGCGTCCACAGTGCGTCGGGCCGGCTGTTCTGCCGCCCGGAAGCGATCAACGTCAATCCGCTGGTACACGAGGAAAACCTGTTCCCGGCCAAGGTTCGCGAGATCACTTTCCTCGGCAACCGCTGCCGCATGAGCTTCGAACTCGATCAGTTGCCCGGCCACCCCTTGCTCGCCGAACTGGCACCGGAAGCCATGCCACGCCTCGGCGCCCAGCAGATCATGGTCGCCTTGCCGCCACGCAGCCTGCAGGTGTTTGCCTGATGAACAGCAACCTCGCACTGCCGCTACCGCAAAAGCAGGCGCGGCAGATGTCCGGGGCCGAGGTCGGCGACCGGATCTTCGTCCTCGGCGGCAAACTTCTGCTGCTGGTGCTGCTCGGTGTGGCGGTGCTGTTGCCATTGCTGGCGATCTTCTGGCGCGGCTTCAGCAGCGAAGCCGGGCAGGGCGGTGGCTGGCTCGCCGCCAAGGAGTTGGTGACCAGCGACAATTTCCACTGGTTGCTCGGTAACAGCCTGAAAGTTTCCCTCAGCGTCGCGGCGATCGTCGTACCGCTGGCCTACCTGTTTGCCTACGCCTTGCAGCGCACGTTGATTTCCGGCAAAGGCATCTGGCGTGGGATTTCCCTGCTGCCGCTGATGGCGCCGTCGATGCTGCCGGGGATTGCGCTGGTCTATCTGTTCGGCAATCAGGGCCTGTTGCGCGGGCTGCTGTCGGACAACATCTACGGTTTCTGGGGGATTGTTCTGGGTGAGGTGATCTACACCTTCCCACACGCCTTGATGATTTTGCTGTCAGCCCTGTCGCTGGCGGATGCGCGATTGTTCGACGCCGCGTCGAGCATGGGTGCCAGTCCGGCAAAGGCCTTTCGTAGCATTACCTGGCCGGCGACCCGCCAGGCCGTGTTCGCCGCGTTCTGTCTGGTGTTCACCCTGACCATCACCGATTTCGGTGTGCCGGTGGTGGTCGGTGGCGACTATCAGGTGCTGGCGCTGGAAGCCTACAAAGCGGTGGTCGGCCAGCAGCAATTCGGTCGCGGCGCGTTGATCGGCATGGTTCTGCTGCTGCCAGCGCTGTTCAGTTTTGGCGTCGATGCCTGGCTGCGTCGGCGTCACGGCGACTCCATGAGCGGTCGCGCCCAGGTGTTCAAACCGGCACCGTCGAAGAAGCGCGACGCCTTTTATTTCAGCGTTGTGCTGCTGATCAGCGCCGCGTTGCTGCTGGTGTTCGGTATGGCGGTATTCTCGTCGCTGGTGAAATTCTGGCCGTACAACCTGTCGCTGTCACTCAACCACTATCAGTTCAACGAAACTGCCGGCGGTGGCTGGCTGGCCTACGGCAACAGTTTGAAGATGGCGCTGGGCACGGCGCTGATTGGCAGCGTGCTGATCTTCACCGGCGCCTACCTGATGGAAAAGACCCGCAGCCAGCGCGGGCTGAATCTGACACTGCGAATGCTCAGTTTCGTACCGATGGCGGTGCCGGGGCTGGTGCTGGGTCTGGGTTACGTCTTCTTCTTCAACCTGACCGGCAACCCGCTGCACGTGCTGTACGGGACCATGACCCTGCTGATCGTCTGCACCATTGCTCACTATCTGACCACCGCGCAGATGACCGCCACCACCGCGCTGCGCCAGCTCGACGCCGAGTTCGAAGCTGCCGCGCTGTCGCTCAAGGCGCCGCTGTACCGGCATTACCTGCGGGTCACCGTGCCGATCTGCCTGCCGGCGCTGCTGGACATCGTGCGCTACCTGTTCGTCTCGGCCATGACCACCGTGTCCGCCGCGATCTTCCTCTACAGCCCCGACACCATCCTCGCGGCGGTGGCGGTGCTGAACATGGATGACGCCGGCAACGTCGGCGGGGCTGCGGCGATGTCGACCCTGATTCTGTTCACCTCGGCGGGCGTGTCCTTGCTGCTGGCGTGGGCTTCGCGCGGCTTGCTGCGCCGTTCCCAGGCCTGGCGGCAAACGGCGCCCGGCCACTGATCCACGACTTATCCCTTCAGCCTCAACTCACCGACAGGAAAACGATCATGTTCAAGCCTATGGCCCTGGCCGCTGCTGTGCTCGCTACTTTCAGCCTGAATGCCTTCGCGGCAAAAACCGAGTTGATGGTGTACACCGCCCTCGAAGCCGAGCAGTTGAAGTCCTACAAAGAGGCCTTCGAAAAGGCCAACCCGGACGTCGAGATCAAGTGGGTGCGCGACTCCACCGGGATCATCACCGCCAAACTGCTGGCCGAAAAGGATCGCCCGCAGGCTGACGCGGTCTGGGGCCTGGCGGCGTCGAGCCTGGCGATCCTCGATCAGCAAGGCATGCTGCAAAGCTATGCGCCGAAGGATCTGGGCAAGATCGGCGCGAACTACCGCGACGCCGCCAACCCGCCAGCCTGGGTCGGCATGGACGTCTGGGCCGCGACGATTTGCTTCAACACCGTCGAAGCCGAAAAGCAGGGCCTGAGCAAACCGGTGAGCTGGCAGGATCTGACCAAGCCTGAGTACAAGGGCAAGATCGTGATGCCGAACCCGGCCTCGTCCGGCACCGGTTTCCTCGACGTCAGCGCCTGGCTGCAAACCTTCGGCGAGAAACAGGGCTGGGCCTACATGGACGGTCTGCACCAGAACATCGGCCAGTACGTTCACTCCGGTTCCAAGCCTTGCAAACTGGCGGCAGCGGGCGAATTCCCGATCGGGATTTCCTTCGAATACCCGGCCGTTCAGCTGAAGCGTCAGGGCGCGCCGCTGGACATCATCCTGCCGAAGGAAGGCCTCGGCTGGGAGATCGAAGCCACCGCCGTGATCAAAGGCACGCCGCACGAAGAAGCCGCGAAGAAACTGGCCGACTTCTCCGCCAGCGCCCCGGCGATGGATCTGTACAAGGAAAACTTCGCCGTCCTCGCCCAACCGGGCATCGCCAAGCCGCAGACCGAACTGCCAGCTGACTACGAGCAGCGCCTGATCAAGAACGACTTCGCCTGGGCCTCGAAGAACCGCGACGAGATCCTGACCGAATGGCGCAAGCGTTATGACGGCAAGTCCGAGAAAGTCGCTGCCAAGTAAATCTTTTTACCCGATCGTTCCCACGCTCCGCGTGGGAATGCAGCCAAGGACGCTCCGCGTCCTCTGTGACGCAGAGCGTCACGGTATTCATTCCCACGCAGAGCGTGGGAACGATCATTGAGGTAGCTGCATGACACAACACAAAGACTTGCTGATCGTCGGCGCCGGCATCCTGGGTCTGTCCCACGCCTGGGCCGCCGCCCGGCGCGGTCTCAAGGTCACGGTTTTCGAGCGCACCGCCACGCCCATTGGCGCCTCGGTACGCAACTTCGGCCAGGCCCTGGTCACCGGCCAGCCACCGGGTCCGATGCTCGAACTGGCCAAGGCCAGCCGCGAAATCTGGGGCCAGTGGGCGCAGCTCGCCGGCCTGCAACTCAAGCGCAACGGCTCGTACCTGTTCGCCCGCACCGAAGCCGAAGAGCACTTGCTCGAAGCCTTCTGCGCCGGACGCGCCGTCGAGCACGACTACCGCGTCGAACTGCTGCGCGGTGCCGCACTGCGCGATCTGTACGGCGGCCAGTTCAGCCATCACCGCGCCGCGCTGCACGGTATGGACGACCAACAGCTGTATTCCCGGGAAGCGATTCCGGCGCTGATCGAATACCTGCGCCGCGAGCTCGACGTCGAGTTTCACTTCTCGACGCTGGTTCGCGACGTCGAGCCTGGGCGCCTGCAAAGTACTGCCGGCACATTCTCCGCCAAGCAGATCATCGTCTGCTCCGGCCACGATTATCAGACCTTGCTGGCCGAGCCGATTGCCGCCCTCGACCCGCAAATCTGCCGACTGCAAATGCTCCGCGCCCGGCCGCAGATCGACCTGAACCTGCAACACGCCTTGCTCACCGGCCTCAGCTGCGTGCATTACGGCGCCTTCGCCGATCTGCCGGAAGCGGCCGCAGTGCAGGCGCAAATCCTGCGCGAGCAACCGCACTTGCAGGAAAACGGCATTCACCTGCTGATCAGCCCGACGCCGTATGGCGAACTGATCATCGGCGACTCGCACCATTACGGCAGCGATCCATCACCGTTCAACGCCGAGCAGGTCGACAACTGGATGCTCGAACTGGCCGAACAGACTCTCGGTTGCAAGGTGCAGGTGTTCGAGCGCTGGCAGGGCGTCTATGGTTCCCGGGGTCCGGGGCCGTTTTCGTTCCTGCGTCCGGCGCCGGGGCTGAGTGTGGCGCTGATGCACAGCGGCGTCGGCATGAGCGTCGGCCCGGCCATGGCCGAGCGCAATGTTGCACAGCTTTTTGGAGAGCACTGATGTTGAGTCACGAGCAAGTCATCGACCGGGTGTTCGGCCTCTATGAGCGCTTCGGCGCCAGCGACTACATCGGCGAACCGGTGTCGCAGATCGAGCACATGTCCCAGGCGGCGCAACTGGCCATCGTCGAAGGCTTCGACGACGAAGTGGTGCTTGCCGCGTTCTTCCACGACATCGGCCACTTGTGTGCCGAAGGCGCAGAGAACATGGGCGGTTACGGCGTGGTCAGCCACGAACGCCTCGGCGCGGATTACTTGCGTGAGGCCGGCTTCAGCGAACGCCTGGCGCGACTGGTGGAATATCACGTCCAGGCCAAGCGCTATCTGACGCTCAGGGAGTCGGGCTATTACGACCGCTTGAGCGAAGCCAGCCGCCGCACCCTGGAATATCAGGGCGGGGTGATGACCGAGGCTGAAGCGGATGCGTTCGAGCAGGATCCGTTGTGCGCCGTCAGCCTGCGAATGCGCCAGTGGGATGAACTGGCGAAGGAAATGGCGGTGCCGGTGATGGATCTTGCCGTTCTCAAGCGCAAGGCTGAAGTTTTGTTGTCGACCGGGTGAGGGCGCGGATCTAAAGCTCAAGCACCTTCCCGACCAACGACTCAATCTGCTCCTGCCGCTCCGCCTGATTCAGCTTCGGATGCGGATTCAGCGAAGACCATTGCGGATGCGCCCGCGCCTTGTTCAGTGCTTCCGGCAACTTGCCCTCGCGCCAGGTCTTGTCCTGCGGCGTCGCCACCTGAACGGCATCCATCGCCGCATGGCCGCGGGCATTCAGCGCTTGCAACAGTTGCCGCTGACGCAGGGCCAACAGGCGCAACACGTTGTCGTCGACCGTCAGCTCCCGCTGCCCCTTGATCTTGCCGATCAAGCGGTTGCCATAGCTGCGGGCGGTTTGCAGGGCGCCGCCGGCAATGGCGCCGGCCAGCGCGGCGGCGCCTAGGGTGATGCCGCCGACCAGCAAATCCACACCCGCACCGGCCGCTGCACCGGCCGCAATCCCGCCGCCGACCCGCACGCCGAGTTGCTTGAGGGTTTCCGGGTTGAACAGGTCATCGCCCCAACGTCCGTCGAGCAACGGTAGATCGCTGGCGGCGGCGTCCTGCGGGCGGAAGGCGTAGAGCTTCAGCAGCGCCTCGACGCACTTCTGTTCGCGTTGACGCACGGCTTTGCGCAGTTCGCTGATGGCCTGTTGTTCCTGCTCGGCGTTGCTCGCCACACTGCGTCGGCACGCAGCGCAGTCGATCAGCAATTCGGCAATCAGGCGTGCGGCGCTTTGCTCGCGGGCGAGGCGCTGGGCCTGTTGATCGGCGATCAGGCGTTCAAGTTGTGGGCGGGCGTTTTCCAGCAACAGTGCGAGGCTTTCATACAGCCGCCGCTCACCGTCCTCGGGCGGGGCGACGCTGTCGAAACGCACCAATGCATGCAGGCCGAGACGCGCCAGTGCTTCGCGCCAGTCCGGCTCGCGGTGGTTGGCGCTGCTGACGAAATTCAGCACCGGCAGCAGCGGCTTGCCGCAACTGGCCAGCACTTCCAGCTCATCGCGGTACTTGGCCAGCACCGGTTCGCGGGCGTCGATCACGTACAGGCCGGCATCGGAATCGAGCAGTTGCCGCAGCACCTTGGCTTCCTGTTCGAAACGCTGGCGCGCTTCACTGCCATCGAGAAACCGCGCCAGCCGTGCCGGGCCGTCGAGGCGTTCGCCGGGGCGTTCCAGACGCTCGAGAAAATCCAGCAGGGCGATGGCGTCCTCCAGACCGGGCGTGTCGTAGAGGTCGAGCAACGGTTCGCCATCCACCGACAACCGCGCACCTTCGACATGCCGCGTGGTGCTCGGGCGATGGGAGACTTCGCCGAAGCTGACGTCGCGGGTCAGGGTGCGCAACAGCGAAGTCTTGCCGACGTTGGTGTGGCCGACCACCGCCAGTTTCAGCGGCGCTTTCCAGGCATCAGTCATGTCCGTGCTCCAGCCAGTTCAACGGGGCGCAATCGGCGAACGGCAGCTCCAGCTGTTGCAGCGCCACGTGCCAGTCACCGAGGCGTTCGGCGTCCAGCGCCTGACCTTGCGGCGCCTGCAATAGCCAGACGCGGGTCGCGGCGGCATTGCGCGCCAGCTCGGCGATCAGCGCCAGGCTGCCGCGATCCGGCGAGCGCCGTGGGTCGCAGGCAATCGCGAGGCGCGCCGGCGGGAAGCGGCTGAGTTGTTCGAGCAGTTTGTTGCGCGATTCACGGCTGTCGAGGATGCCGGCGTTGCTGACGTTTTTCGGCAGCGTCGGCGGCCATGAGTGTTGATCATCGAGTTCGATCGCCACCAGCAACGCCCCGTCGCTGGCGTGTTCGCCGACGGTACTTTCGACGCGGTGCAATTGCGCAGGTTCCGGGTCGGTGATGCCGAGGCGTTCGCTGGTCGGCATCAGGCGTTCGCGCAATTGGGCGTAACCGGGCAGGTTCAGGTCAAGACGCAGCGCAGCTTTGCCACTGTTCCAGCGCCAGAAGCAGAACAGCGCCAATAGCAGACGCGGCAGCACGCCATAAACTACCAGTACACCGACCAGCCAGGTCGCCCAGGCCTGACGGGCGCTTTCGATATTCAGTGCGGTGTCGCCGCTGGCGCGGATCATGTCCACGGTTGGCACGTTGAAGCCCAGCAGCGCCGGCAAGGCGCCGAGGGCCTGAGTCATGTTGATGAACGTGTCGGCGCTGAGAATCGTGGTTTCCCAGACAAAGCCGTAGCGCCGGGTCGCCATCAGCGTCAACAGCAAAACCAGCGCGCTGAGCATCGCCAGCAACCACAGGCCATTGACCAGCGTACCGAGTGCCCAGCGATTGAGCCTCTTGCGTTGCAGCATCAACAGCAGGGCTGGCGCCAGTTGTGCCGCCTTGGCGTCGCGGGCGAGTTTTTCACTGAGCCATAGCCACAAGCGGCCGAGGGTGGCGCCATGTTCGCCAGCGAAGATCAGCCCCAGCGCCCAGCTCAACAGCAGAATCAGATTCAGCCCGAGCAGACTGCCCAGCGCCCAGAACACATTGACCGGCGTCTGGCCCAGTGCGGCGAAGGCCAGCCCTGCGCCGCTCAATATGGCGAAGATCGCCAGCAGCACCAGCGCCAGGCGCGCGCCTTGCAGCCAGTGCTTGAGCGCCGAGGTCAGGCCGTCGCGCTCGGCCAGCCACAAGGCCCGGCGTTGAATGCGTCCCGGCAGATCGCCGCCGGCCGCGCGGGCCAGGCGATTGGCTTCCAGATCCTCCAGCGGGCCTGCGTGTTCTTCGCGCAGGCGCACGGTTTCGGTGAGCCAGAGGTTTTGCAGTGGAGTCAGTTCAGTCACGCGGCATCCCGTTGCTTGATTGAGCCGTGAGCATAACCGCTGTGGCGCTTATCGGGGTAAGGGCGGCTCTGGTATCCTCGCCGGCATGACTAAATCACTCTCCCTCAGCCTGATTGCAGCCCTCGGTGAAAACCGTGTGATCGGCGTCGACAACAGCATGCCCTGGCACCTGCCCGGAGACTTCAAATACTTCAAGGCCACGACGCTCGGCAAGCCGATCATCATGGGCCGCAAGACCTGGGATTCGCTGGGTCGTCCGTTGCCGGGCCGCTTGAACATCGTGGTCAGCCGTCAGGCCGGTCTGGTGCTGGAGGGCGCGGAAGTCTATCCGTCGCTGGAAGCCGCCGTGGTTCGCGCCGAAGCGTGGGCGAAAGAGCAGGGCGTCGACGAGTTGATGCTGATTGGCGGGGCGCAGTTGTATGCGCAGGGGCTGGCGCAGGCGGATCGTCTGTATCTGACCCGTGTGGCACTGAGCCCGGAAGGCGATGCGTGGTTTCCGGAGTTCGATCTGAACCAGTGGACACTGGTGTCGAACGTGCCGAATCCGGCTGAAGGCGACAAACCGGCTTACAACTTCGAAGTCTGGGAAAGAAGATAGCTACAAGCTTCGAGCTGCAAGCCGCAAGTAAAAGCTGGAATGCTCTTCTTGCAGCTTGCAGCTTGCAGCTTGCAGCTTGCAGCTTGCAGCTGGCTAGCTCGCTAGCTGCGCATGCTCATCGGCATCCAGCAGTGCCTTGTCGGTCTGCTGCATCACCTGGCTGGTAATCGCGCCAGCGGTGATCGAACCGCTCACGTTCAGCGCCGTGCGACCCATGTCGATCAGCGGCTCGACCGAAATCAGCAACGCCACCAGCGAAACCGGCAAGCCCATGGCCGGCAGCACGATCAGCGCGGCGAAGGTCGCACCGCCACCCACGCCCGCCACACCAGCCGAACTCAGGGTCACGATCGCCACCAGCGTCGCGATCCACAGCGGATCCAGCGGGTTGATGCCGACGGTTGGCGCAACCATCACCGCCAACATCGCCGGGTACAGACCGGCGCAGCCGTTCTGGCCGATGGTCGCGCCGAACGAAGCAGCGAAGCTTGCCACCGATTGCGGAATGCCCAGACGACGGGTCTGCGCTTCGATGCTCAGCGGGATGCTCGCGGCGCTGGAGCGGCTGGTGAACGCGAAGGTCAGCACCGGCCAGATCTTGCGGAAGAAGCGCAGCGGGTTGATCCCGGCCGCCGACACCAGCAGACCGTGTACCACGAACATCAGGCCCAGACCGAGGTACGACACCACCACGAAACTGCCGAGCTTGATGATGTCCTGCAGGTTGGAACCGGCGACCACTTTGGTCATCAGCGCCAGCACGCCGTACGGGGTCAGCTTCATCACCAGACGCACCAGACGCATCACCCAGGCTTGCAGGGTGTCGATGGCGTTGATCACTTTCTGACCTTTCTCGACGTCATCCTTGAGCAGTTGCAGCGCGGCAACCCCCAGGAACGCAGCGAAAATCACCACGCTGATGATCGAGGTCGGCTTGGCCCGCGCCAGGTCGGCGAACGGGTTCTGCGGGATGAACGACAGCAGCAGTTGCGGCACATTCAGGTCGGCGACCTTGCCGGCGTAGTCGGTCTGAATGGTTTGCAGACGGGCCATTTCCTGCGTACCGGCGACCAGGCCTTCGGCGGTCAGGCCGAACAGGTTGGTCAGGCCGATGCCGATCAGCGCCGCAATTGCGGTGGTGAACAGCAGCGTGCCGATGGTCAGGAAGCTGATCTTGCCCAGCGACGAAGCGTTGTGCAGACGGGCCACGGCGCTGAGGATCGAGGCGAACACAAGCGGGATAACGATCATTTGCAGCAGTTGCACGTAACCGTTGCCGACCAGATCGAACCAGCCGATCGAGGCTTTCAACACCGGGTTGCCGGCACCGTAAATCGTGTGCAGCGCGACGCCGAATGCCACGCCCAGCACCAGTGCGAGCAGGACTTTTTTCGCCAGGCTCCACGAGGTGTGACGGGTTTGCGCCAGGCCGAAGAGCAGGGCGAGGAACACCAGCAAGTTGAGAATCAGGGGCAGATTCATGAGGACTCCAGAAAAGACTGTGCCAACAACCTTCCGGGGCTGTTGCGAACCGGCAAGCCTAACAGTTTGATTTCCAATGATTTAATACCGAAATCAAAGGTCGTCCGTCGTTTTTGGAATAAGCGGGTGTCGTTCTCGGGGATGCAACTGGCGCGAAACGGACGTGGACGGTCGCTGACAGACGGGGACTGTCACATTTATTTGTTAGCGTCGATTTCTTTGACCCAGGGAGAAGCGCCAATGAAGTTTGCACCGAAATTTCTGGCTGTCGCACTGACTGTGGGGATGGGCCTGGCCACTCAGGCGTTCGCCACCGACCTGAAACACTGGCCCGCGGATCAGGCCAAGGCACTGGACGCGATGATCGCCGCCAACGCCAACAAAGGTAACTACGCGGTGTTCGACATGGACAACACCAGTTACCGCTACGACCTCGAAGAGTCGTTGCTGCCGTTCATGGAAAACAAGGGCCTGATCACCCGGGACAAGCTCGACCCCTCCCTGAAACTGATGCCGTTCAAGGACACCGCCGACCACAAGGAAAGCCTGTTCAGTTACTACTACCGCCTCTGCGAAGTCGACGACATGGTCTGCTATCCATGGGTCGCGCAGGTGTTTTCCGGCTTCACCCTCAAGGAACTCAAGGGCTACGTCGATGAGCTGATGGCCTCGGGCAAACCGGTGCCTGCGACCTATTACGAAGGTGACGTGGTCAAGAATCTGGATGTGAATCCGCCGAAGATCTTCACTGGCCAGAAAGAGCTGTACAACAAGCTGATGGAGAACGGCATCGAGGTCTACGTGATGACCGCCGCCTCCGAAGAACTGGTGCGCATGGTCGCGGCCGATCCGAAGTACGGCTACAACGTCAAACCGCAGAACGTGATCGGCGTGACCACGTTGCTGAAGAACCGCGAGACCGGCGAGCTGACCACCGCGCGCAAGCAGATCACCGCCGGCAAATATGACGAGAAGGCCAACCTCGGCCTCGAACTGACTCCGTACCTGTGGACCCCGGCGACCTGGATGGCCGGCAAGCACGCGGCGATCCTGACCTACATCGACGAGTGGAAAAAACCGGTACTGGTGGGTGGCGACACGCCGACCAGCGACGGCTACATGCTGTTCCACGATGTGGACGTGGCCAAGGGCGGCATTCACCTGTGGGTCAACCGCAAGGACAAGTACATGACCCAGATTCAGGGCATGATGGCCAAGCACGCGGCGGCCCAGGCGAAAGAAGGTTTGCCGGTGACGGCGGACAAGAACTGGGTGATCGTCAAACCTGAAGAAATCCAGTAATTGCTACGGTGATTGCTCCCGAGCAGAGCGCGATGATCGTTCCCACGTCGAGGCGTCGAACCGTCCGCGTGGGAATGCAGCCCGTGACGCTCCGCGTCACTGGACGCAGAGCGTCCCTTGAGGCATTCCCACGCGGGAGCGTGGGAACGATCAAAACCTGAAGGCAAAAAAATGCCCCGCACTTGGCGGGGCATTTTTATGCGCGACGGTTAAGCATCACAGCCCGTCGAGCATCGCCTTGTTGCGCACGGCACCCTTGTCGGCGCTGGTCGCCAGCAGGGCGTAGGCCTTGAGGGCGGTGGTCACTTTGCGTGGACGCTGTTCGACCGGTTTCCAGCCTTTCTTGTCCTGTTCGACCCGGCGTGCCGCCAGTTCTTCGTCGCTGATCAACAGGTTGATCGAGCGGTTTGGAATGTCGATCAGCACCTTGTCGCCGTCCTGCACCAGACCGATCGCGCCGCCGGCCGCAGCCTCTGGCGAAGCGTGGCCGATGGACAGACCGGAAGTACCGCCGGAGAAACGGCCATCGGTCAGCAGGGCGCAGGCTTTGCCCAGGCCTTTGGATTTCAGGTACGAGGTCGGGTAGAGCATTTCCTGCATGCCCGGGCCGCCTTTCGGGCCTTCGTAGCGAATGATGACGATGTCGCCTTCCTTCACTTCGTCGGCGAGGATGCCGCGCACGGCGCTGTCCTGGCTTTCGAAGATCTTGGCGTTGCCTTCGAACACGTGGATCGACTCGTCAACACCGGCGGTTTTCACCACGCAGCCGTCCAGGGCGATGTTGCCGTACAGCACGGCCAGGCCGCCTTCTTTCGAATAGGCGTGTTCAAAGCTGCGGATGCAACCGTTTTCACGGTCGTCGTCCAGGGTTTCCCAACGGGTCGACTGGCTGAACGCGGTTTGCGTCGGAATGCCGGCCGGGCCTGCCTTGAAGAAATGGTGCACGGCTTCATCGTCGGTCTGGGTGATGTCCCACTTGGCGATGGCTTCTTCCATGCTGCGGCTGTGCACGGTCGGCAGGTCGGTGTGCAGCAGGCCGCCACGGGCCAGCGAACCGAGGATGCTGAAGATGCCGCCGGCGCGGTGCACGTCTTCCATGTGGTACTTCTGGATGTTCGGCGCGACCTTGCACAGCTGCGGCACCTTGCGCGACAGACGATCGATGTCGCGCAGGTCGAAGTTGATCTCGGCTTCCTGGGCCGCGGCCAGCAAGTGCAGGATGGTGTTGGTCGAACCGCCCATGGCGATGTCGAGCATCATCGCGTTCTCGAACGCCTTGAAGTTGGCGATGTTGCGCGGCAGTACCGACTCGTCGTTCTCGCCGTAGTAGCGTTTGCACAGTTCGACGATGGTGCGGCCGGCCTGCAGGAACAGCTGCTCGCGATCGCTGTGGGTGGCCAGGGTCGAACCGTTGCCCGGCAGTGCGAGGCCCAGGGCTTCGGTCAGGCAGTTCATCGAGTTGGCGGTGAACATGCCGGAGCACGAACCGCAGGTCGGGCAGGCGCTGCGCTCGTACTCGGCAACCTTCTCGTCAGAAGCGCTGGAGTCGGCGGCGATCACCATGGCGTCGACGAGGTCGAGACCGTGGCTGGCCAGTTTGGTCTTGCCGGCTTCCATCGGGCCGCCGGAGACGAAGATCACCGGGATGTTCAGGCGCAGGGCGGCCATCAGCATGCCGGGGGTGATCTTGTCGCAGTTCGAGATGCAGACGATGGCGTCGGCGCAGTGGGCGTTGACCATGTACTCGACGGAGTCGGCGATGATCTCGCGGCTCGGCAGCGAATAGAGCATGCCGTCGTGGCCCATGGCGATGCCGTCGTCAACGGCGATGGTGTTGAATTCTTTTGCAACGCCGCCAGCGCGTTCGATCTCACGGGCAACCAGTTGGCCCAGGTCCTTCAGGTGAACGTGGCCCGGTACGAACTGGGTGAAGGAGTTGGCAATGGCGATGATCGGCTTCTTGAAGTCGTCATCTTTCATCCCGGTGGCGCGCCACAGTGCGCGGGCGCCGGCCATGTTGCGGCCGTGGGTGGATGTTTTCGAGCGGTAATCTGGCATGGAGCACTCCGGGCGGCTAATCAGGTATCAAAAGGGAGTGAGCTTCTATTGACGTCTGGAACACTCAGAAATGGCCGTGTGTCCTGATGTTGCCGATGACGTTGCGGGATCGCCGCTGGTCTCAGCCTGAGCTCATAAACCCGCCGGGGATGAATGGCGATGAATCTCGCGATTCTACACCGCTGGCGTCAGGAGGGAATGGCGCAAAGCGTTGTTCCAGTGCTGACGAAGCGTGCGGGATGACGACCGGCAGGATTAATCGCTGTCCGGTTGCCCCACGAGATCGCTGCGGCGACTGATCCGCGCGTTCAACGCCAGTGCCACCCCGCTGAGTATCACAAAGCTGTAGCCCAGCGTGGATTGCAGATTGGTCGGGCTCAGGCTGATCAAGGCACTGATCAAGCCGCCGCAGATGAAAATGATCGTGCTGCCGGCCGAGGCCGACGTGCCGGCGTTTTCCGGAAACAGACTCATGGCCCGGGACGTGGCGGCCGGCCGGGCAATGGTGGTGCCGGCGGTGCAGATCAGCATCGGGATCAGCACGGTCGCCGGAGCCAGTGCAAAGTTCGACGACAGGTACAGCATGGTCACGCCGGCGAACAGGATCAGGCTCAGGCCGACGACCATCTGCTGGCCGCTGTTGATGCGCCTGCTCAGCACGCTGGCGAGGATCCCCCCGGTGACGTAAGCCGCACCGTAGATCAGCAGGATCAACGAAAATTCGTAAGCGGACAGTTGCAGCCGATCCATGAAGATCAGCGGCGAGATCACGATGAATGAGAAATGGCAGGCGAATGCAAACGCTGAAATCAGCCAGTAACCGACGAAGTCGAAATCTCCCAGAACCCGTCGATAGGCCGTGAGGAAGTTCGTACGTGTGCCAGTGGCGGTAGGTCGGGTGTTCTCCAGAAACAGCCAGGCCTTGAGCAGCACTGCGGCTGATAATGCGATGAACACCCAGAAGCTGCCGCGCCAGCCCAGCGTCGCCTGAAGAAAGGTGCCAGCCAGCGGCGATATCGAGATGAAAATCCCGCCGGCGGTGACCATTAAAATCCGTAGGCGGTCACGTTCTTCGCCTTCGAACAGGTCCTGCACCAGCGCCTGTGACAGCACGAAGCAACCGCAGCCCAGCGCCTGCAACACCCGGAACATCAGAAACAGCGAATAGTCCGAGGTCATCACGCAACCGAGGGCGCCGAGTATGGAAACGCTCATGCCGGCGAGCAGCAGCCCCTTGCGTCCGATCACATCCGACAGCGGCCCGATCAGCAACTGGGCGAAGGCAATTCCGACCGCAAACAGGCTGATCGACAGGGCGATGTCCGCCGGGGTGCGGCGAAAGTGTTCGGCCAGTGCCGGGAACGAAGGCAGCAGGACATCCAGTGGAAAGACGCCGAGCAACACCATTGCCAGCAAAAGACTGACAGCCCCGCGCCGCTGTCGTCGGGTCACCACAGATTGTCCGTCATCCATCGATCAGTCCCGCCCTGGCAAATAGTGTCTGGTTTTGAGGTTCGGCGAAAAATCCGGCTTTCTTCAATGCGTTCAACGTAGCGAGGCTGCCGGCGCGTGCCCGCCGTCGACTGGCCTGGGTCGATGTCATCGTGCCGAGAATGTCCGTCACCGTCGTATTTGCAATGCCCGCGCCACAGAGGCTTTCCTGCAGCCAGTGCTCATCCACTTCGAAGAAGATTTCCAGAATGTCGAGCAAGGTCGTCGCGGTGAACGTTCGCTGTCGCGGGTTCAGGTGCAACCAGAGGTAGTGGAACACTTCGGTGAAATAGCGGCTGTGACGCGCTTCATCGGTGAGGTGATCGCGCAACATGTCGTTGACGCCGGACACCAGGCTGTCGCGACAGACATCCAGCAGTTCACGGGCGATGATCGTTTCCGAAACGAAGCCCAGAAGAAAGCACGCCAGCGGCCGTTGCTCCTGTGCGGTGCGCGCAATCAGCAGGTTCATCCGGGTGATCCGTCTGGGCATGACCGGGCGCCCGGTGATGGCGTAGAGGCTGGCGATCTGCTCCGCCACCTGACTGGAAAACAGGGCGTGATAGCCCTCGTCGGTGTAGAGCTGGAGCGCGGCGGTTTTCATCGACGTCGGAACCTCGACCGGCAGTTCGCCATGCACGATGGTTTCGACGGCGCGATTGACGATCCGGTGTTCGAGCAACGTGGTGTAGTCGAGAAAATGCACCAGATGCCGGGCCGTAAGCCGGTGCAGCATCGAGCGGCCCGCGGCCTCAATCACCGGGTGGGCCAGGTAAGGAAGGAATGCCGGCGGAAACCAGTGCCGGGTCTCCAGTTGCTCCTGCACGTTGTCCGGCAAGCGGTAATCGTGGGGGCTGGCGCGAACGGAGGCGCGGCTGTTCCAGTCGCTCAGGGTGAACTGAAAGACCGGTTCCGGGACGAGGGCACTCATGATTGTGCCTCACGCAACAGGTCGCGCATTTCCTGACACATCGCCTGGCCGTCGCTTTCCCCGCAACCGACAAAGAACAAGGGTTGTTCCGCACTGTTCTCGAGCTTCAGCAACGCTTCGACCTGCTCATCGGAAAACGCGCCTGTGAGCCAGGTGTTCATGCCGAGCGCTGTCGCCACCAGTTGAAACGTCTGCGACAGATGCCCGGCTTCGACGAACGCCATTCGATAGGCGCGCGAGTGCGGGTATTTCCACCAGAGCCGGTCGAAACGGGCGGTGAAGAACAACCCCAATGGCAGGTTATTGATGAAATGCTGGCCCCCCAGCAAATTGCCGGGCGCGGTGTCGGGCAAAGGGTTGATGAAGCTCAGGGCGTGTTCGGCGGGGTGGTAGGCATAAACGCCGGGTGCCAGTCCGTCGACGTTCTGTACAAACACGAACCCGGTGCAGGCATTGAGGCCGCCGCCGGAAGGGCTGCTGCGCCGCGCGCCGAGTCCATCGGCGATGCTGTCGTCGCAATCGGCTTCGCGTTCTCGCAGGTAACCGAGAGACAGGTAAAGCAAGGTGCCCACATGGCCCAGCGACACGGCGGCGCCGGTGAAGGATCGGCAGGTCTTTCGCCGGGTCAGTGAGCTCGACAGGCTGTCGTCATTCAGTGCCATCGGCTCGGGCAGGGCGATGAGTGCGTTCGGGCGTTTATCCGCAGGGATGTCGGCCGGCGGTGGGGTGGCAAGCACTGTGTTGCAGTGTTCGAGGTATTGCCTGGACCATTCCTGAATGTTTCGTGGAGTGTGTTCGCAAGGAATATCCCGAGTCCCGATATGGTAGATCCTGGACAGTTCATCCCAGCCCCAGGCAGGCGCTGAGATTTTTGAAGAAGTCAGTATTCCGGCATTTAATAACTGTGTGTCTATTATGTTGCTGTTGTCATATAAGTCAGGATCGTGAACGAGTTGCGCCAGTCGGGACGCATATTCAAGATCAAGTTCATGTTGAGTATGGTCTTTATAGTTCCAGACGATCTGGCCGGGCGTTCGCGGCAGTATGAATAAATAAGGGTTTATATACATGTTGGGGCACGCTGCTCTGGATAGGTGCTTTGTCAGAGGCGCTGGGTAGCCGGCCATGCCCAGCGCCCACCTTACTTAACGGGCTTTAGGTGCAACAAGAAAAGCCAGGTTTGCGAGGGTGCGGGATTCCAGAGTAATTGCTTTCATGATTGAACTCCTTGTTCATTGGTGCTTCGTGGTTAGTTGGTGCCACCTCCGTGGTGACGACTTAATAATAGTTTGTAATGGATTAATCGCAAGCAAATATTAAGTAGGAATAATCCAGTATTTTTGTCGGAGTGATCTTTGGCTGGAAGTGAGTGTGTAAGTTAAATTTCAGTAAATAAAGTATTTGCGGAAATATCCTGCAAGTCGGCAGGACAATAAATGTAGGAACGCAAGTTAATGGCAAAAAGAAGGGGGAACCCGTGGTTCCCCCTTCTTATACGCATCGATACCGTTAGCTGTTAGGCAGGAGGCGGCAGGTGATGCTCTTGATGTAGCGGGTTTCCGGGATGGCCGGGTGTACCGGGTGATCCGGACCCTGACCGCCGCGCTCCAGCAGCTGGATGTTGCGATCCAGGTGACGGGCGCTGGTCAGCAGGATGTTCTGCAGGTCGTCTTCCGGCAGGTGCATCGAGCACGAAGCGCTGAACAGGATGCCGTCCTTGGTGAGCAGGCGCATGGCTTGCTCGTTCAGGCGACGGTAGGCGCCTTCACCGTTCTTCAGGTCTTTCTTGCGCTTGATGAACGCCGGCGGGTCGGCAACGATCACGTCGAAGCGCTCTTCGCTGGCCTTGAGTTCTTTCAGGGCTTCGAACACGTCGCCTTCGATGCAGGTCATCTTGTCGGCGAAGCCGTTCAATGCGGCGTTACGCTCAACGCCGTCGAGGGCGAAGCCCGATGCGTCGACGCAGAACACTTCGCTGGCGCCGAATGCGGCGGCCTGCACACCCCAGCCACCGATATAGCTGTACAGGTCCAGCACGCGTTTGCCCTTGGCGTAAGGGGCCAGGCGCGCGCGGTTCATGCGGTGGTCGTAGAACCAGCCGGTTTTCTGACCTTGAACCACTGGCGCTTCGAATTTCACGCCGTTCTCTTCCAGCGCCACCCATTCCGGCACCACGCCGAACACGGTTTCGGTGTAACGCTCGAGGCCTTCGGCATCGCGCGCGGCGGAGTCGTTCTTGAACAGAATGCCGCTGGGCTTGAGCACTTGGGTCAGCGCCGCGATCACGTCATCTTTATGGGCTTCCATGGTCGCCGAGGCGAGCTGGACCACGAGGATGTCGCCGAAACGGTCGACCACCAGACCCGGCAGCAGGTCGGAATCGCCGTAGACCAGACGATAGAATGGCTTGTCGAACAGGCGCTCGCGCAGCGACAGGGCCACGTTCAGTCGATGCACCAGCAGCGACTTGTCCAGTGGCAGCTTGATGTCGCGCGACAGCAGACGTGCGCAGATCAGGTTATTCGGGCTCATGGCGACGATGCCCAGCGGCTTGCCGCCGGCGGCTTCGAGGATCGCCTGGTCGCCGGCCTTGAAGCCGTGCAACGGGGTCGCGGCCACGTCGATTTCGTTGCTGTAGATCCACAGGTGACCGGCGCGCAGGCGACGGTCGGCGTTGGCTTTGAGGCGCAAGCTAGGCAGGGACATGACGTCGCTCCGGAAAAAAGAGCGGGAGTATACCGTGTTGCGCCTTATGCCGTGTTTGGCGAGCGATGAAACGCGGCTGACCTCATCACGAGCAGGCCCGCCCCGTATCCATACGCTTATGCTCTATGCCGACAGCGCGTCGATCAGCGCATTGCTGAACGCCGGAATATCGTCCGGTTGGCGGCTGCTGATCAGGTGGCCGTCTTTCACTACCTCCTGATCAACCCAGTTCGCCCCCGCATTCACCAGATCGTCCTTGACGGTCTTGTAGCTGGTCATGGTCTTGCCATTGACCAGCCCTGCCGAAATCAGCAGCCAGCTGCCATGACAGATCACTGCGATCGGCTTGCCGGCGGACGCACCGGTCTTGACCAGGTGCTGGGCGTCCTGGTCGATGCGGATGGTGTCAGAGTTCTGCACACCGCCCGGGAGCACCACGGCATCGTATTGATCGATGCTTGCGCCCTGGAAGGTCTGGTCGACCTTGAAGTCGTCCGCAGGTTTATCGTGATTCCAGCCTTTGACGCTGCCGGCTTCGGCGGAGAGGATGTCAACCTGCGCTCCCGCCTGCTCCAGTGCCTTTTTGGGGCCAGTCAGTTCAACCTGCTCGAAACCGTCGGTTACCAGAAAAGCGACGCGCTTGCCGCTGAGAGAAGTCGCCATCGTTAAGCTCCTGAGTCTGTTGGAATTACTGCCCGCGACAGATGGGGAACTGCTCCGGGCACTACAGATTCCGAAGGCTGGTGGAAAGTGAAAGTTCCTGCGAATTGCCCACTGGTGTGTCGTCCGTCGGTTTTTAGAGGTTAGAATCGCGGCCTGTCCCAGAGTGTGTACTTATGTCCCAAGAGCTGACCACCGAACAGATTCAACAGTCCCTGCAAGGCATCAGCGTGCCCGCGCAGCCGCAGATCATGGTGGATCTGCAAATGGAGCAGTACATGCCCGACCCCGACCTGGAGACGATCGCCAAGCTGATCTCCCAGGATCCTGGCCTGTCCGGCTCGCTGCTGAAAATCGTCAATTCGCCCTATTACGGCCTGAGCAACAAGATCACCTCGATCAAGCGCGCGGTGAATCTGTTGGGCAGTCGCTCGATCATCAATCTGATCAACGCGATGTCGATCAAGGGCGAAATGAACGATGACACCATCGTCACCCTCAACCGTTTCTGGGACACCGCCCAGGACGTGGCCATGACCTGCCTGACCCTGGCCAAGCGCGTTGGCACCGAGGCGAGCGACGAGGCTTATGCCTTGGGTCTTTTCCATGATTGCGGCGTGCCGCTGATGCTTCAGCGTTTCCCCGACTACATGACCACGCTGGAGACGGCCTATGCCAATGCGAGTGCCGAGCGCCGGGTCGTGGACACCGAGAACGACGTCTACAACACCAATCACTCGGTGGTCGGTTACTACACCGCCAAGTCGTGGCGCCTCCCGGAACACGTCAGCGCTGCGATCGCCAACCATCACAATGCCTTGGCGATCTTCAACGACGAGACCTCGCGCAACAGCCAGATGAAAAACCTGCTGGCGATCCTGAAGATGGCCGAGCACATCTGCGCGTCTTACCGGGTGCTGGGCAATCAGACCGAAGACTTCGAATGGCAGGCCGTCGGGCCGCTGGTGCTGGAATACATCGGCCTCTCGGATTACGACTTCGAAACGTTGAAGCAAACCATCCGCGAACTTGGCGCGCACTGATTTAGCAACCTGATTCGAGACCCCCATGCCTGAATTGCCGGAAGTCGAAACCACCCGCCGCGGCATCGCCCCGCACCTGGAAGGCCAGCAAGTCAGCCGGGTGATCGTGCGTGACCGGCGGCTGCGCTGGCCGATTCCCGAAGACCTCGATGTGCGCCTGTCCGGGCAGCGCATCGTGCTGGTCGAGCGGCGCGCCAAGTATCTGCTGATCAACGCCGAAGTCGGCACGCTGATCAGCCACTTGGGCATGTCGGGTAACTTGCGGCTGGTTGAGGTCGGGATGCCGGCGGCCAAGCATGAGCATGTCGATATCGAACTGGAGTCGGGCCTGGCCCTGCGCTACACCGATCCGCGGCGCTTCGGGGCGATGCTCTGGAGCACCGACCCGCTCAATCACGAATTGCTGATCCGCCTGGGGCCTGAGCCGTTGACCGATCTGTTCGATGGCGAGCGCTTGTATCAGCTGTCGCGCGGGCGCTCTATGGCGGTCAAGCCGTTCATCATGGACAACGCCGTGGTGGTGGGGGTTGGCAATATCTACGCGACCGAAGCGCTGTTCGCCGCCGGTATTGATCCGCGCCGTGAATCCAAAGGCATTTCCCGGGCGCGCTATTTGAAGCTGGCGATCGAGATCAAACGCATCCTCGCTGCCGCCATCGAGCGCGGCGGCACCACGTTGCGTGATTTCATCGGTGGCGACGGGCAGCCGGGGTATTTCCAGCAGGAACTGTTTGTCTACGGTCGCGGCGGCGAGCACTGCAAGGTCTGCGGAACGGGCCTGCGGGAAATGAAGCTCGGTCAGCGCGCGAGCGTCTGGTGCCCGCGCTGCCAGAGCTGAGCAAAGACTCCGAAAAAGTCCTACGGTCTATAGTGAGTTGTCTCACTGTTCAGCTCGAAGGATCGTGCCATGAAGTCCTTGCAAACCCTCATCGTCGCCCTGCTGCTGTGCTTCAGCCTGACCGTTCAGGCCACGGAAGGCGGCAGCGGTGATCCGCGTTACGCCATCCAGAATCCACCGGCCTACGCCATGCTCGGCGATCTGCTGATTGCCCGACCATTGCTGGTGGTGGCAACGGTGATCGGTGCCGGGGCGTTCGTGGTGTCGTTGCCGTTCACCGCGCTGGGTGGCGGGATTGGCGATGCGGGGGAGGCGCTGGTGGTGGCGCCGGCGAAAGCGGCGTTCGTGCGATGCCTGGGCTGCACAGGGGAGGGATTCGAGCAGCGCGAATGACGCGATCGCAGCCGGGAGCTGCGATCGTATTCAGTGGCTCAAGCCTTGCCGGTGATCTTGCGGTACTTCTCCATCAACTGTTCTTCAGTCTCCGGATGAGCTTCGTCCAGTGGAATGCAATCCACCGGGCAGACCTGCTGGCACTGCGGCTCGTCGTAGTGGCCGACGCACTGGGTGCACAGGTTCGGGTCGATCACGTAGATCTCTTCGCCTTGGGAAATGGCGGCGTTCGGGCACTCGGGTTCGCAGACGTCGCAGTTGATGCAATCGTCGGTGATGATCAGGGACATGCTAACTCCAGCCGGGGCGGGGAGCCCGGGCGCTATGAATCAATGCGCGCAATTGTGCCGCATTGGCGCCCGTAGTGCACGCGGGCGCCGTTTGAACGGTCGTTACTTCTTGAAGCGCAGGGTCAGAGCTTCGGCCACCGCCGGGTGGACGAACTTGCTGATATCGCCGCCCAGGGCCGCGATTTCCCGCACCAGGGTCGAGGAAATGAACGAATAACGCTCGGACGGGGTGAGAAACAGGCTCTCCACATCCGGGGCCAACTGGCGGTTCATGTTGGCCAGCTGGAATTCGTATTCGAAGTCCGACACCGCGCGCAGGCCACGCAGGAACACGTTGGCGTTCTGCTCTTTGGCGAAATGCGCCAGCAGCGTCGAGAAGCCGACCACTTCCACGTTCGGCAGGTGTTTGGTGACCTCGCGGGCCAGCTCGACCCGTTGTTCCAGCGGGAACAGCGGATTCTTCTTGGGGCTGGCGGCGACGGCGATGATCACGTGGTCGAACAGGCGCGAGGCGCGTTCGACCAGATCGCCATGGCCCTTGGTAATAGGGTCGAAGGTACCTGGGTACAACACTCGGTTCATCGCGTCGTCCTGGCGGGAATCCGTTGGGGAGTCGGATGGTATCGCAGCCGTCCCGGTCGGGAAAGTCGCCTGTTGGGTAAGAAAGCACTATAGACGATCGGAATTTTCGCCTTTTTCACGGGTTTCTCAACCGTTCGCCGAGGGATGTCGCCAGTTGCGCCGTCAGACCGTACACCGACAACTGCGGGTTGGCGCCGATGCTGGTGGGGAACAAAGAGCCGTCATGAATCGACAGATTGCTCAGTTGATGATGGCGGCCGAGGCTGTCGGTGACGGCTGTTTTCGGGTCCTCGCCCATGGCGCAACCGCCCATGACGTGAGCGCTGCCCAGGCGGGTGCGATACAGCTCCAGACTCAGGCTGTCGATCAACGAGCGGGCTTCGGCCAGGCTGCTCACGTAGCGGGCATCGGCGTGCATCGGCATCACCGCTTTGGCGCCGCCGGCGAACTGGATCTCGGCCATGCTGTGGAACGATCGGCGCAAACCCTCCCAGGTGTAAGGCGACACCTGATAGTCGAGCACCGGCGAGCCGTCACCGCGCAATTCGACGCTGCCGCCCTGGCTATCCGGGTGAAAACCGTCGCGCAGCAGTGCGAGCATCGCGTGGGTATGCGGCAGGTTCGCCATGTGTTGTGCGCTTTCCTGACCGAAACCACCGAGCAACGTGGCGGCCAGCGCCGGGTGCAGCGGCGGCACTTCGAGTTTGTAGGCCATCGGGCCAGTGGTGCCGTCCTTCCACTGGAAATGATCTGAATAGATCGACTGCGGCGCGCCGTAGAACGGGTTGATGACTTCGTCGAAACGCCCTGCGGACATGTTCACCAGATGCAGGAAAGTGCGCTTGCCCAGCCGTTTGTGCGGATCCGGTGCATCCGAACGCATCAGCAGCGCCGGGCTGTTGATCCCGCCGCCGGCCAGCACGTAATGCCGCGCCTTGACGGTGATCGTGCGTCCAGTCGGCTCGACGCAACGTTCGTCCATCGCCATGCATTGCAGGCCGGTGACCTTTTCGCCGCTGATCAACAGCTTTTCGGCCCGGGCCAGATAAAGCAGCTCACCACCCTTTTCCAACGTTGCCGGAATGGTCGTGACCATCATCGATTGCTTGGCGTTGGTCGGGCAGCCCATGCCGCAGTAGCCGAGATTCCAGCAGCCGCGCACGTTGCGCGGGATCACGTGCCAGCTGTAGCCGAGCTGTTCGCAGCCTTTGCGGATCACGTCGTTGTTGGCGTTGGGCGGCACCATCCACGGGGCGACGCCGAGACGCTGCTCCATTTTTTCGAACCACGGCGCCATGTCGGCGGGGCTGTGGCCTTTGACGTTGTGTTCTTTGGCCCAGTGTTCGAGGGTCGGCTCGGGCGTGCGAAAACTCGATGTCCAGTTGATCAGCGTGGTGCCGCCGACCGCGCGGCCCTGAAGGATGGTGATCGCGCCATCCTTGCTCATGCGGCCGATACCTTCCTGATAGAGGCTGCTGTAGGCCTGGTCTTCCAGCAGTTTGAAATCGCTGCTGGTCTTGAGCGGGCCTTCTTCGATCAGCAGCACTTTATAGCCGGCGGCGCTGAGGATTTCCGCGGTGGTGCCACCACCGGCGCCGCTGCCGATAATGGCGACGTCGGCTTCCAGGGTCAGGTCATCGGTGAGTTGCGCGCCGTTGTAGGTTTTCCAGCCACGGGCAAGGCCTTCGCGAAACGGGTCGGGTACGGGCATCGATCAGGTTCTCTTATTATTGTTATGCGTGGGTCGCCAGGCTCAAACGGCGGGCGGGCCGGGGTAACCGCAATGGGCCCAGGATTCGGCGCGGGTGTACCAGGCCATCATCACCATTTGCAGCAATGAGCTGTGGCCCATGCGCAGCAGGCTCAGCGCGCTGTTTTCCCAGCGTTCTAGAAAGTGACGGATCGCCTCGGGGCTGGCGTTTTCCCAGCTGCCCCAGATTCCGGTCAATGGACCGCGCGTCACCGCCATGCCCAGCACATCGAACAGTTGCCGGGTGAGCTTGAGCATTTCCGGCGACAGGTGATCGAGGCTGTAATCCAGCGACTTCAGGGTGCCATCGACAGCGGCGGGCAGCTTTTCCACAGCAACGGCGCCATCCAGCATCACTGGAATCAGTGCGCGCAGAAACAGCAGATCGCCGCTGCGCAACGTGGCGAATCCGTTGGCCGATACGCTCGACGAACAGCCGCTGAGGCTGGCACCAAGGCCGGCAGTGGCGAGGAAGGCCGTGGCGCCCAGGCTGAATTTCAGCAGGCCACGGCGCGACAGGGCAGATGTTTCGGTCAGGCTTGGGTGCATTGTTGTTATTACCCGGCGGTGACGTTAGCGAATGAACAGTTTCTGGATCAGTTTCTGAATGGATTTGCCGTACGGCGGGTAGATCAGCTTCGCCGCGTTGAAGCGCTGTTTGACCAGCACGCCCTTGGCCTTGCTGAACGTCAGGAAACCCTCGTGCCCGTGGTAATGGCCCATGCCCGACGGGCCGATGCCGCCGAACGGCATGTCGTCCTGCGCCACGTGCAGCAGCGTGTCGTTGAGGCAGACGCCACCGGAATGGGTTTCGCTGAGTACGCGCTTCTGTTCGCGCTTGTCGTAGCCGAAGTAGTAAAGAGCCAGAGGACGTGGCCGCTGATTGATGTAAGCAAATGCCTGATCCAGATCCTGATACGGCACGATCGGCAGCAGCGGGCCGAAGATTTCGTCCTGCATCACCGTCATCTCGTCGCTGACATTCAGCAACAGGCTGTGTGGCATGCGCCGGCCCTGGCCCTGGTCGAACAGCGGAATCAGCAGCGCGCCCTTGCTGGTGGCGTCGCTGAGGTAGCTGTTGAGCCGCGCCAGTTGGCGCTCGTTGATGATGGCGGTGTAGTCCGGGTTGTCGGCAAGCGTCGGATAAAACCCGCGCACCGCCTGGCGATAGGCTTCGACGAAACCGCCGATGCGCGCTTCCGGCACCAGCACGTAGTCCGGGGCCACGCAGGTCTGGCCGGCGTTGAGGGTCTTGCCGAAAGCGATGCGTTCGGCGGCGTCCTTGAGCGGTACGTCGTGGGAAACGATGGCCGGGGATTTGCCGCCCAGTTCCAGGGTCACCGGTGTCAGGTTTTCTGCCGCTGCGCGCATCACATGCTTGCCGACGCTGGTGGAGCCGGTGAACAGCAGGTGGTCGAAGCGCATCTTGGAAAACGCCACGCCGACATCGGCCTCGCCGAGCACCACGCACACCAGATCTTCGGGGAAGATCCGCGCCAGCAGTTCCTTGAGCAGCAGGCCGGTGGCCGGGGTCGATTCGCTGAGTTTGAGCATCACCCGGTTGCCGGCCGCGAGCGCGCCGGTCAACGGGCCGATGGCCAGGAACAGCGGGTAGTTCCACGGCACGATGACGCCGACAACGCCCAGCGGCTGATACACGACTTTCGCCGATGCCGGCTGGAAAGCCACACCCACTTTGCGCCGCGAAGGTTTCATCCACTGGCTGATGTGCCGGCTGGCGTAGTGAATGCCGTGCAGGCTCGGCATCAGTTCGGCGAGCAGGGTTTCATCGGCGCTGCGGTGGCTGAAATCGGAGCTGATCGCGTCGATGAGGGCCTGCCGTTCGTTGCTCAGCAAATCGCGCAGGGCCTTGAGCCATTGCTGGCGCTGGGCTGCAGGTGGCATCGGGTTGGCGGCGTAGGCGGCACGCTGCGCGTTGAACAGCCGGTTGAGCTCTTCCAGCGGCTGTTGCAGCGTTTGCAGGTAGGCAATATCGGCAGTCATTGTCAGCTCCGGAGATGTTGTTTTGAGGAACTTTTTAGAGTCTATGCTCTAGAAAGTCAAATGGCTTCCTTGCGCATCCTGGTTTTATCCCGCTCCGGATAGGTCGTAAGATGCCCCCCAACGCACTCTGAATTAAAGCTCAAGCCATGGCCCCACGGATCAAAACCAGCGAGCGCATCGTGCAGAACAGCCTCGAGCTGTTCAATCAGCAGGGCGAGCGCAGCATCAGCACCAATCACATCGCCGCCCATATGGAGATTTCTCCGGGCAATCTGTACTACCACTTCCCCAACAAGCAGGCGATCATCGCCGTGCTGTTCAGTGAGTACGAAAGCCTGGTGGACAGCTTCCTGCGTCCGCCCCAGGGCCGTGCCGCGACGGTCGAAGACAAGCGTTTCTATCTCAAGGAACTGCTGTCGGCGATGTGGCGCTACCGTTTCCTGCACCGCGATCTCGAGCACCTGCTCGACAGCGATCCGGACCTGGCCGGGCGTTATCGGCGCTTCTCCCAGCGCTGCGTGATCCAGGGCGCGGCGATCTACGAAGGCTTCGTTGCCGCCGGGATCCTGAAGATGGACCGCGTGCAGATCGAATCCCTCACCCTCAACGCGTGGATCATCCTCACCTCTTGGGTGCGCTTCCTGTGCACGACCCGGGAGAATTCCAATCACCTCAGCGAGCAGGCCATCAAGCGTGGCGTGTATCAGGTGCTGGTGCTGGAAGCAGGGTTCGTCACCGAGCAGGCCCGCGATGAGGTCAACGCCTTGTTCGAAGAGTTCTACGTGCCGCTGGCCCAGGCCCTCGAAGAAAGACCGTAATTCCATTTCCTCACTGGAGTCGTTCGCTATGCCGATTGCGCAACTGATCAGCCCGACCGCACTGGATGCCCGCAAGGCGCAACCGGGGCTGGTGATTCTCGATTGCCGTTTTGCCCTCGAAGACCCGGATTACGGCCAGCGCAGCTACGCCGAGGGGCACATTGCCGGGGCACATTTCGCCGATCTTGAACGCGACCTCAGCGGCCCGGTGACCAAGGGTGTGACCGGTCGCCATCCGCTGCCGGAGCCGGCGGCGCTGATCGAACGCCTGCAAGCGTTCGGCATCAATAACGACAGCGACGTGGTTTTGTATGACGACGGCCCGGGCGCCTATGCCGCCCGGGCCTGGTGGTTGCTGGCGTGGTTGGGCAAGCGTGACGGCGTGTTCATTCTCGATGGCGGGCTCAAGGCCTGGCATGCGGCGGGGCTGCCGTTGAGTCTTGATCCACCGTCAGCGGCCCGGGGCAACTTCAGCGGCCGGCCGGACATGAGCCTGCTGCTCAGCGCCGAGCAATTGCAGCAGCGCCTCGGCCAGCCGGCCCTGACCCTGCTCGATGCCCGTGCCTTGCCACGCTTCAAGGGCGAAGTGGAGCCGATCGACCCGATCGCCGGGCACATTCCCGGCGCACAATGCGCGGCGTTCACCGACAACCTGGGCAGCGACGGGCGTTTCCTGCCGGCCGATCAGCTCAAGCAGCGTTTCGCCGCGAAACTCGGCGAGCGTTCCCCGAACGATCTGGTGGCTTACTGCGGCTCCGGGGTGACGGCGTGTCACAACCTGTTCGCCCTGTGCCTGGCGGGTTATCCGTTGGGTTCGCTGTATGCCGGATCGTGGAGCGAGTGGATCAACGATCCTGCGCGCGGTATCGCTACGGGCGAGTAATCGCTCAGCGATCCAGCCGCGCGCTGCGATAGGCCGCCGGCCCCACGCCGTAAACCTGTTTGAATTGCCGGCTCAGATGGCTCTGGTCGGCAAATCCCAGCTGCGTGGCGACCTCCACCGGCAGGCAGCCGCTCTGCAACAAGCCACGCGCGCAGGCGATCCGCTGCTGCATCAGCCAGCTGTGCGGCGGCATGCCGGTGGCGCGACGGAACACCCGGGCAAAGTGGAAGGGCGAGAGGTTCACGGCCGCCGCCAGTTCTTCCAGCGAGGGCGGCGCCGCCAGTTGCGCGTGCAGCAACTCCTTGGCCATCGCCACCGCGCGGTGCTCTTTGCCGGGATTACCGTTGATCTGCACCGCTGCGTGACGCTGTAACAGCAACATCATCATTTCGCGCCACACCGTTTGCTGTTGCAGCGCGGTGGCGGGGCTTTCCAGCAAGCGATGCAACTGACAGAAACCGTTGACCAGGTCCGGATCGCGATACAGCGTCGCGCCGAAAGCCGGCATCGGTGCGGTCGGCAGTTCCAGCTCATTCACCAGCGCGACGATCTGCCCTGTGTCGGGATAAAACGCCCGGTACAGCCAGCCGTCCTCCGTGCCTTTGTGGCCGTTATGCACTTCGTCCGGATTGATCAGCACCAGCGTGCCGCTGCCCGCCAGGTGTTCGGCGCCGCGATAACGGTAGCGCTGGGCGCCGGCCATGATCATGCCGATCACATAACCGTCGTGGACGTGCGGGGCGAAACGATGCTCGATGTAGCGCGCGGTCAACAGCTCGACCCCGGCCAGAGGCGCGGCCTGCCAGAAACGGATCGACTCGCCCTGATCGCTCATGACTTCACCCGCGCCCCGCGTCGGCCAGCCACTGCGGAATCCGTCGCTCCAGGTAATAACCCGGTTGGCGGAGCGTGCCGTCAACGAAACCGACGTGTCCGCCCTTGTTCTGCAATTCGAACTGGGTCGTGGCCGACAGCTCACTGGCCTGCGGCAGGCTGTGGGGAAACACGAACGGGTCGTCCGCCGCCTGAATGATCAGGGTCGGCGTGCGGATCTCACCGAGAAAATAGCGGCTCGATGCCCGGCGATAGTAATCCTCGGCATCGGCGAAACCGTGCAGCGGCGCGGTCACCCGGCCATCGAAATCCCAGAACGTGCGCATGTTTTCCAGCGAGCCGAGAGCAGCCAGTGCGGCGAGACCGTCCTCGCGCCCATCGTGCTGGAACTGGCGCTGCTTGTTCTTGATGTAAGCGACCATCTCGCGCATGAAGTGCGCCTGATAGACCTTCGAGAAACCCTGGCCGATACGGTCGGCACATTGATCGAGGCGAAACGGCACCGACACCGCCACTGCACCGAGCACGCCGCTGGCGCTGCCGGTTTCCCCCAGATGCTTGAGCAGCACATTACCGCCCAGGGAATAGCCGACCGCATACAACGGCGCCAGTGGCCGCTTGGCTTTCAGGTGGCGAATGGTTTCGGCGAGGTCTTCGCTGGCGCCGGAATGGTAGCTGCGCGGCAACAGGTTCGGTTCGCCGGAGCAACCGCGCCAGTTCAGCGCAACACTGGCCCAGCCTTGCGCGGCGAGCGCTGCCTGGATCCCGGCCACGTAAGGTGAATTGGAAGAACCGGTCAGCCCGTGCAGCACCAGCACCAATGGCGCCTCGGCGCTGTGCGGGCCGTGCCAGTCGAGGTCGAGGAAGTCGCCGTCGTCCAGCCACAGCCGTTCGCGCTGGCGATCAAGGTGCACGGTTTTGCGCCAAAGCGGCCCCCACAAGGTTTGCAGGTGCGGATTGCCGAGGCCGAAGGCGGGGATGAACGGTTTAGACGAAGGGGACACGATTGCTCTCGATGCAGCGCAGCGAGCCTCGGCTGAGACTCGCCGCTTTTTCAGGCCGGTCGGTTAACCGGCGATCACTGCCATACGTTGCCACAACGCGTAGTACACCCGCCCGGATTTCTGCTCGCGGTGCAGGCGCCAGTTGCCTGGCAGGCCGAGGGTCGATGGCGCGGTTTCGCTTTCAGTGTAGATCCACGAATCATCGGCCAGCCATTGGCGCTCTTCCAGCAGCGTGCACACGGCGGGCAACAGGTTCTGGTTGAACGGCGGGTCGAGGAACACCAGGTCGAACGCGGTCGCGGTCTGGGTTTCCAGATAGCGCAGCGCGTCGGCGGTTTGCACGTGGCCGTTGGTGCAGCGCAGGGTGCCGAGGTGTTCTTTCAGGCTGGAGACCGCGACATGGCTGGCATCCAGCGCCTGACCCATTGCCGCGCCACGGGACAGCGCTTCCAGAAACAGTGCGCCGCTGCCGGCGAACGGATCGAGCACCTTGGCCCCGGCGACGTATGGCGCGAGCCAGTTGAACAGGGTTTCGCGCACCCGGTCTGGCGTCGGGCGCAGACCCGGCGCATCAGGAAAGCTCAGCTTTCGGCTGCGCCATTCGCCGCCGATGATGCGCAACTGGTTCACACCGTTGTGCAGTTTTTGTACAGGTTTCTTTGGACTGGCCATTAATGCTCCGGAACCCCGAGCGGCTGCTCGGCAGGTTTATCAGATGGGGCCGGTAACGGCTTTTGCGGCACGGTCGGGCCAGCGCTGACGATGACCAGTTTGTCCGTGCTCAAGTGTTTGTTCAGGACGTCGCGAACCTGCTCGACTGTCAGGCTCTGGGACTGACGCATGAAGTCATCGAGATAGCTCAGCGGCAGGTTGTAGAAACCCATGGCGCCGAGCTGGCCGACGATATCGGCATTGCTCGCGGTGGACAGCGGGAAGCTGCCGGCCAGTTCGCGCTTGGCGTCGTCGAGTTCTTTCTGGGTCGGGCCGGTCTTGAGGTAGTCGGCGAGCACGTCCTGCACCAGTTTCAGGGTGCCTTCGCTCATTTCCGCGCGGGTCTGCAGGTTGATCATGAACGGGCCACGAGCCTGCATCGGGCTGAAGGCCGAATACACGCCGTAGGTCAAGCCGCGCTTCTCGCGGACTTCGCTCATCAGCCGGGTGCCGAAACCGCCACCGCCGAGGATCTGGTTGCCCATCGACAGCGCGGCGTAGTCCGGGTCGTCACGGTCGATGCCCAGTTGCGCGATCATCAGGTTGGTCTGCTTGGACGGAAACTCGATGTGGTCGATGCTAGGTTTCGGCTCGGTCGGTTGCTCGACCTTCGCCAGCGCCGGGCCTTTTGGCAGCGCGGCGGACACCTGATTGGCGATCGCCTCGGCTTCGCTGCGGGACAGATCGCCCACCAGCGCGATCACCACGTTGCCGGCTGCATAGGCCTTGGCGTGGAACTCACGCAGTTGCGCCAGCGTGATCTTCGGCACGCTTTGCGCATTGCCGTCGCTGGCGTGGGCGTAAGGGTGATCGCCGTACAGGCGCTTCATTAGCTCCAGGCTGGCGAGTTTGCCGGGGTTCTGTTTCTGGTATTCGAAACCGGCGAGCATCTGGTTCTTGATGCGCGCGAAGGAGTCGGCCGGGAAGGTCGGTTTGCCCACCACTTCCGAGAACAGCTTCAGCGCCGGCTCGCGCTTGTCGGCGGCACTCAGACTTCGCAGCGACGCGATGGCCATGTCCTTGTAGGCGCCGTTGCCGAAATCCGCGCCCAGGCCTTCGAAACCTTGAGCGATGGCGCCGACATCCTTGCCCGCCACACCTTCGTTGAGCATGGCGTTGGTCAGCAGGGCCAGACCCGGCGCGTTGCCGTCCTGGCTGCTGCCGGCGGAGAAGATCAGGCGCATGTCGAACATCGGCAGTTCGCGGGCTTCGACGAACAGCACCTTGGCGCCTTCGGCGGTGTTCCAGGTCTGCACGTCGAGCTTGCGACTGGCCGGGGCCTTGCCGTCGAGTTCGGCCAGCGATTGCAGCTTCTGGCTGGACTTGGCGTTATCCAGCGCTTCGCTGGCCTTGGTGTTGTCGCTCGGCACCAGATAGAACGCGGCGGAGCCGATGATGGCCACGGCGATCAGGCCGAGCAGCAGGCGTGGGGTTTTGCGCTCACTCATGAGTCGTCTCCAGTGGCAGGACGTGGGCGACGCTGAGACGTTCGCGGGTGAAATACAGCTTGGCGGCGTTCTGGATGTCTTGCGGGGTGACGCTTTCCAGATCGGCCAGTTCGGTGTCCATCAGTTTCCACGACAGACCGACGGTCTCCAGCTGGCCGATGGCAGTGGCCTGGCTGGTGATCGAGTCGCGCTCGAAGACCAGACCGGCGATGACCTGCGCACGCACGCGCTCCAGTTCTTCGGCGGACGGTGCGGTGGTTTTCAGCTGTTCCAGCAGTTTCCACAAGCCGGCTTCCGCCTGGGCCATGGTTTTTTTCTTCTGGGTGTTCGGTGTGGCCGACAGGGTGAACAGGCTGTCGCCGCGGGTGTAGGCGTCGTAGCTCGACGAGCCGCCGGATACCAGCTCTTCACCGCGCTCCAGTTGGGTCGGGATGCGACCGCTGTAGCCGCCGTCCAGCAATGCCGAAATCAGGCGCAAGGCGTTGACCGAACGTTTGTCTTCGGCGGTGGCGATACTCGGGACGTTGAAGCCGAGCATCAGGCTCGGCAGTTGGGTCTGCACGTGCAGGGTGATCTGGCGCTCGCCGGGTTCGGCCAGTTCCAGCGGCGTTTTCGCCGGCGGCACGTCGCGTTTCGGGATCGGCCCGAAGTAGCGCTGGGCGAGGGTCTTCACCTCGTCCGGAGTCACGTCGCCGACCACCACCAGCGTGGCGTTGTTCGGCACGTACCAGGACTGATACCAGTGACGCAGTTCTTCGACCTTCATCCGCTCGAGGTCTGCCATCCAGCCGATGGTCGGCGTGTGATATCCGCTGGCCGGGTAGGCCATGGCCTTGTAGCGCTCGTAGGCCTTGGACATCGGCTTGTCGTCGGTGCGCAGACGGCGCTCTTCCTTGATGACTTCGATTTCCTTGGCGAACTCGTCAGCCGGCAGGCGCAGGTTGGCCATGCGGTCGGCTTCCAGTTCGAAGGCCACGCCCAGACGGTCGCGGGCCAGCACCTGGTAATAAGCAGTGAAGTCGTCGCTGGTGAACGCGTTCTCTTCGGCGCCGAGGTCGCGCAGGATCAGCGAGGCTTCGCCGGGACCGACTTTCTCGCTGCCCTTGAACATCATGTGCTCGAGGGCGTGGGACAGACCGGTCTGGCCCGGGGTTTCGTAGCTGGAACCGACCTTGTACCAGACCTGCGACACCACCACCGGCGCGCGATGGTCTTCGCGCACGACGACCTTCAAGCCGTTGTCGAGGGTGAATTCGTGGGTCGGTTGCGGGTCGGCCGCCAGGGCCGAAAGGGGCAGGCAGACTGTGCTGAGCAGCAGGCCTGCGGCGCGGCGGGCTAGAGCATTCATTCGTTTTTAAACCTGTTGGGCTGCCCGCTTGGTCTTAGCGTCGGCGGGCGAGAGGGTGCTAGGATACTGATCCGTTTTACTGGCGGCCACGCCTATCAGGCCACTGATCGGTCTATAGGTTGTACGGGTTACCGGCAGAAGCTTTGAGTTTCTCAGCTAAACTCTGCGTTTTCGCCGACGATGCCGTTCCAGTCCTTCGTATTTAATGACCTTTGAGGTGCTTTTGGCGCCTCGACAAAATGTTGCGCGTGAACAAGCTGGGTGAAACACAGTCTGTTCTGCATCGAATATTTATTTGCCGGGGCGCCCCTGTGGCGCGTCGCTACCGTGAGATAGCCGTCCTCCATGTTTGGTTCCAACGACGACAAGAAGACCCCAGCTGCGGCTGGCGAGAAGAAAAGCCTGTTCGGATGGCTGCGCAAGAAACCGCAGGAACCCGTCGTCGAACAGCCGACTGCCATTCCTGAGCCAGCCCCCGCGCCCGCTCCCGCAATAGAAGAAGCGCCGGCACCGGTTGTGCTGCCGATCGCCGAGCCGGTGCTGCAACCGGTGGCCGAGGCCGAGCCTGAAGCGCCGGCTGCCGCCGAACTGCCGCTGACCCCGGCCAGCAAACCGTGGCTGAGCTTGCCAGTGGCGGAAGAGCCGGTGGCGCTGGTTGAAGAGGCTGCACCGCACGTTACGCCGCCGATTCCTGCGCCGGTTGCGTTCGCTCCCGAGCCTGTTCAGGCGCCGGTGGTGGAAGCTGCTCCGGTCATTCCAGAACCTGTGGTTGCTCCGGTTGCCCCGATTGTCGAAGCGCCCGAGCCTGCACCTGCACCTGCACCTGCACCTGCACCTGCACCTGCACCGGTTGCCGTAGCGCCAGTCGCACCTGTGGAAATCCAGGTTGAAACCCCGGTAGAGGCCCCGCGCACCGAAGAAACCAAGGCCGGCTTCTTTGCCCGTCTCAAGCAAGGCCTGTCCAAGACCAGTGCCAGCATCGGCGAGGGCATGGCCAGCCTGTTCCTCGGCAAGAAAGCCATCGATGACGATCTGCTCGACGATCTCGAAACCCGCCTGCTGACGGCCGACGTCGGCGTCGAGGCGACTTCGGTGATCATCCAGCGTCTGACCCAGAAGGTCGCACGTAAAGAGCTGGCCGATTCCGACGCCCTGTACAAATCCCTGCAGGCAGAGCTGGCTGCAATGCTCAAACCGGTCGAGCAGCCGCTGAAGATCGCTTCCCAGAACAAGCCGTTCGTGATTCTGGTGGTCGGCGTCAACGGCGCCGGCAAGACCACCACCATCGGCAAACTGGCGAAGAAACTGCAACTGGAAGGCAAGAAAGTCATGCTGGCCGCCGGTGACACCTTCCGTGCCGCGGCTGTCGAGCAGTTGCAGGTCTGGGGCGAGCGCAACAAGATTCCGGTGATTGCCCAGCACACGGGCGCGGACTCGGCTTCAGTGATCTTCGACGCCGTGCAGGCCGCCAAGGCCCGTGGCATCGACGTACTGATCGCCGACACCGCCGGTCGTCTGCACACCAAAGATAACCTGATGGAAGAGCTGAAGAAGGTTCGCCGGGTGATCGGCAAGCTCGACGCCGATGCGCCGCACGAAGTGCTGCTGGTGCTCGACGCCGGCACCGGCCAGAACGCCATCAACCAGGCCAAGCAGTTCAACCAGACCGTCGAACTGACCGGCCTGGCGCTGACCAAGCTCGACGGCACCGCCAAGGGCGGGGTGATTTTCGCCCTGGCCAAGCAATTCGGCCTGCCGATCCGCTACATCGGCGTCGGTGAAGGCATCGACGATCTGCGTACCTTTGAAGCCGAACCCTTTGTCCAGGCACTGTTTGCCGAGCGGGAGCGTTCATGATTCGTTTCGAACAGGTCGGTAAACGCTACCCGAACGGTCACGTCGGCTTGCATGAGCTGAGCTTTCGAGTCCGTCGCGGCGAGTTCCTGTTTGTCACCGGCCACTCCGGTGCCGGTAAATCCACGTTGTTGCGCCTGTTGCTGGCGATGGAACGTCCGACCAGCGGCAAACTGCTGCTCGCCGGGCAGGACCTGAGCACCATCAGCAATGCGCAGATTCCGTTCCTGCGTCGGCAGATCGGCGTGGTGTTCCAGAACCATCAACTGCTGTTCGATCGCACGGTGTTCAACAACGTCGCGTTGCCGTTGCAGATTCTCGGGCTGTCCAAGGTCGAGATCGCCAAGCGCGTCGACTCGGCGCTGGAGCGCGTGGCGCTGTCGGACAAGGCCGAGCTGTATCCGGGCGACCTGTCGACCGGTCAGCAACAGCGCGTCGGCATTGCCCGCGCCATCGTTCACCGTCCGGCCCTGCTGCTGGCGGACGAACCGACCGGTAACCTCGACCCGCGTCTGGCGGCCGAGATCATGGGCGTGTTCGAAGACATCAACCGTCTGGGCACCAGCGTGCTGATCGCCAGTCACGACCTGGCGCTGATCGCGCGTATGCGCCATCGCATGCTGACCCTGCAACGCGGCCGATTGATCGGCGACGGGGAGGCCGGCGTATGAGTGCAACACGCAGTCCGAAGGTTTCCGAGCGCGTGGCCCCGAAGGCCGCCGATCCGCAACCGCCAAAGAAGAAAAAGCACGACGATGACGACGGCCCGGATTTCGCCACGTTGTTCCGTGCCTGGATCGAAAGCCATCGCGCCAGCTGGATCGACAGCCTGCGCCGTCTCGGCAAGCAGCCGATCGGCAGCTTCTTCACCTGCATGGTGATGGCAGTTGCGCTGAGTCTGCCGATGGGCCTTTCGTTGTTGCTGAACAATGTCGAGCGCCTGGGCGGCTCGTGGCAGCGCGCGGCGCAGATCTCGCTGTACCTGGAGCTCGAGGCCAGTCCGGCTCAGGGCGAAGCGTTACGTGATCAGATCAAGGGCATGCCGGGCGTAGCTGATGCTGAATATGTCGGCCGCGACCAGGCGCTGGAAGAGTTCCAGCAGCAGTCCGGCTTGGGCGAAGCCCTGCGCGAGCTACCGGAAAACCCGCTGCCGGGCGTGGTACTGGTGACGCCGAACGAGGTCGACAAGTCGACCCTGGAAGCATTAAGACAAAAACTTTCCGAGCTGCCCAAGGTACAACAGGCGCAACTTGATCTAGTCTGGGTCGAGCGTCTGGCCGCCATCCTCAAGCTCGGTGACCGTTTTGTGTTCGGTCTGACGGTGTTGCTGGTTTCTGCATTACTTTTGGTGATAGGCAATACCATTCGTCTTCATATTGAAAACCGCCGCACCGAGATAGAAGTGATTAAACTCGTCGGCGGCACCGACAGCTATGTGCGTCGTCCCTTTCTTTACATGGGCGCGCTGTATGGCTTCGGTGCGGGTCTGCTGTCCTGGGGTGTTTTGGCGTTCGGCCTGAATTGGCTGAACGACGCGGTGGTCGGGCTGGCCGGCTTGTACGGCAGTGATTTCGCACTGGCCGGCGTGCCAGTTGCCGATGGTCTGTCGCTCTTGCTTGGCGCGGTGCTGTTGGGTTATATCGGTGCATGGATTGCAGTCGCACGTCATCTCAGGGAGCTGGCGCCGAAGTAGAATCTTTTTTGCGCGTGATTGACCTTTCAGTGGTTAAGGAAACTTTCATTTGAGTTTCCGGTCAATTTTTCGCAATGCTGAAAAGCATGAGTATGTAAGTCGGAGGTTTTTCCGTATGTCCAATTCTTTGCAACCTGCGTATGCATTGGTTCCAGGCGCAAACCTGGAAGCCTACGTGCACACCGTCAACAGCATTCCATTGCTGACGCCGGAGCAGGAGCGTGAACTGGCCGAGAGTCTCTACTATGAGCAGGATCTGGGGGCGGCTCGGCAGATGGTGCTCGCCCACCTGCGGTTTGTCGTACACATCGCCCGTAGCTATTCCGGCTACGGTCTGGCTCAGGCTGACCTGATCCAGGAAGGTAACGTCGGCCTGATGAAGGCCGTGAAGCGTTTCAACCCGGAAATGGGCGTGCGTCTGGTGTCCTTCGCGGTGCACTGGATCAAGGCCGAGATTCACGAGTTCATCCTGCGCAACTGGCGGATCGTGAAAGTCGCGACCACCAAGGCCCAGCGCAAGCTGTTCTTCAACCTGCGCAGCCAGAAGAAACGTCTGGCCTGGCTGAACAACGAGGAAGTCCACCGTGTGGCGGAAAGCCTCGGCGTCGAGCCGCGTGAAGTGCGTGAGATGGAAAGTCGCCTGACCGGCCATGACATGGCCTTCGACCCGGCTGCGGAAGCGGACGACGACAGTGCTTTCCAGTCGCCGGCCAATTACCTGGAAGACCACCGGTATGACCCGGCGCGTCAACTGGAAGATGCCGACTGGAGCGACAACTCCAATCACAACCTGCACGAAGCGCTGGAAGTGCTGGACGAACGCAGTCGCGACATCCTCTACCAGCGCTGGCTGGCAGAAGAGAAAGCCACGCTGCACGACCTGGCGCAGAAGTACAACGTATCGGCCGAGCGGATCCGTCAGCTCGAGAAGAGCGCGATGAACAAGCTCAAGTTGTCGATTGCCGCATAACCGGCAGTCCGGCAATAAAAAACGCCCCGATCAGTGATGATCGGGGCGTTTTTGTTTGCCTGTCAGGCAGTCATTGGGCCCAGGGCGCGCGGCGCGAGTCATTGAGTGTCAACAAATAGCTGTCGCCACCCAGCTGGCTCATTTGCTGGCGAATCCAGCCGGCCCGACGCGACACATAAGCGGTCGGATGACTGGCGCTCCAGACCCGCGGATTCGGCAGCACAGCCGCCAGATAGCTCGCCTGTTGCCGGGACAGCGACCTGGCGCCTACGCCAAAGTGATGCCTTGCCGCCGCTTCGGCACCAAACACGCCGTCATCCCACTCGACGCTGTTCAGGTACACCTCGAGAATCCGCTGCTTGGGCCAGAACACTTCGATCAGCGCGGTAAACCACGCTTCCAGCCCTTTGCGCAGATAACTGCGGCCAGACCACAAAAACAGGTTCTTCGACACTTGCTGGCTCAAAGTGCTGGCGCCGCGAATCGAACCGCCGAGTTCGTTGTGGGCCAGTGCGGCCTTGATCGCACTCAGGTCAAAACCCCAGTGCTCGGGGAATTTCTGGTCTTCGCCGGCAATCACCGCGACCTTCAGGTCATCGGAGATCTCGTCCCACGGTTTCCAGGTGCGTTGCAGATCGATCGGCTCGCCGTCGACCCAGGATTCGATCTTGCGCTCGACCATCAGCGCCGTGAACGGTGGCGGCACAAAGCGAAACACCAACACCAGCAATACGCTGCCGCCCGCGAACCAGAGCAGGGCCTTCGTGAAACGACGGAGAAATAAACGCAGCATAGAGATGGCTTGGCCGAACCGGTTGAGCGGGCCATTATACAGACCCTGCCGATCGAGTCTGACTGGAGTTCTACATGCTGCGTAGCTTTCTGATGCTGGCCGCCTTCTTTGGTTTCACCGGTGTCGGCCTCGGCGCATTCGCCGCCCATGGCCTGAAAAACCGCCTGACCCCGGAGTATCTGGCGATCTTCCACACCGGCGTCACCTATCAACTGGTGCACGCGCTGGCGCTGTTCGGCGTGGCGCTGCTGGCGACGCAGCTTCAGGGGCGTCTGGTCGCCTGGGCCGGCATCTCGTTCACCGTCGGTATTCTGCTGTTCTCCGGCAGTCTGTACCTGCTGACCACCCTCGGCATCGGCAAACTCGGCATCATCACCCCGTTCGGCGGCCTGGCGTTCCTGATCGGCTGGCTGTGCCTCGGACTCGCCGCCTGGCGCCTGCACCCAACCGCTTGACGCTTGGTGCTGACCTTTAGGTCATGATCGGGCTAGAATGCCACCCCCTAAAAAGTGATGGCGGCGTTGCGCATGCGCATTCAGTTGAACGGTGAATCCTTTGAACTGCCCGACGGTGAAACCGTTGCGGCCCTGCTGACGCGTCTGGATCTGACCGGACGCCGCGTCGCGGTCGAACTCAATCTGGATATCGTCCCGCGCAGCCAGCATGCCGACACCACTTTGAACGACGGCGACAATGTCGAAGTCGTGCACGCGATCGGCGGCGGCTGATCGCCAGGCCTGCATGGGCCGAGAATTCTGCAAGACCCTCACCCCAACAGAGGATTCCCCATGAGCATCGTTCGTAGCGACAAGCCTTTTGTTCTGGCCGGTCGTACTTACCAGTCGCGTTTGCTGGTCGGTACCGGCAAGTACCGTGACATGGAAGAAACCCGCCTGGCCATCGAAGCCTCGGGTGCCGAGATCGTCACCTTCGCCGTGCGCCGCACCAATCTGGGCCAGATCGAAGGCGAGCCGAACCTGCTCGAAGTGCTGTCGCCGGATCGCTACACCTTCCTGCCGAACACCGCCGGTTGCTACGACGCGGTCGAAGCCGTGCGCACCTGCCGCCTGGCCCGTGAGCTGCTCGACGGCCACAATCTGGTGAAGCTGGAAGTGCTGGCCGACCAGAAAACCCTGTTCCCCAACGTGATCGAAACCCTCAAGGCCGCCGAAGTGCTGGTCAAGGAAGGCTTCGACGTGATGGTTTACACCAGTGATGACCCGATCATCGCCCGGCAACTGGCGGAAATCGGCTGCATCGCGGTCATGCCGCTGGCCGGTCTGATCGGTTCGGGCCTGGGGATCTGCAATCCGTACAACCTGCAGATCATCCTCGAAGAAGCCAAGATCCCGGTGCTGGTGGATGCCGGTGTCGGCACCGCTTCCGACGCGACCATCTCGATGGAACTGGGCTGTGACGCCGTGCTGATGAACTCGGCCATCGCCCACGCCCAGCAGCCGATCATGATGGCCGAAGCCATGAAACACGCGATCGTCGCGGGCCGCCTGGCCTACCTCGCCGGCCGCATGCCGAAAAAACTCTATGCCAGCGCCTCTTCGCCGCTGGATGGTCTGATCAAGTAAGAGCTATTGATGACTGAATCGAACGACACGCCAATCCAGACGGAAGAAGGCGACGAGCGCCAACACCGCCGCATCAAGAGTTTCGTGATGCGCGCCGGGCGCATGACCGAAGGCCAGCAGCGCGGCCTGGATCAGGGCGCGCCTAAATTCGTCCTGCCGCTGGCCGATGCGCCGGTGGATTACGACCAGGTGTTCGGCCGTTCCGCGCCGCGTTCGCTGGAGATCGGTTTCGGCATGGGCCACTCGCTGCTGGAAATGGCCGCCGCTGCGCCGGAACAGGATTTCATCGGTGTCGAGGTTCACCGTCCGGGTGTCGGCGCGCTGCTCAACGGCGTGCTGACTCAGGGCCTGACCAACCTGCGGGTCTACGACTGCGACGCGATCGAAGTGCTCAACCGCTGCATCGCCGACAACAGCCTCGATCGCCTGATGCTGTTCTTCCCGGATCCGTGGCACAAGAGCCGCCACCACAAGCGCCGCATCGTTCAGGCGTCCTTCGCTGAACTGGTGCGCAGCAAGCTGAAAGTCGGCGGCATTCTGCACATGGCCACCGACTGGGAGCCGTACGCCGAATACATGCTGGAAGTGATGAACGTCGCCCCGGGCTATCGCAACCTCGCCGAAGACGGCAAGTGCGTACCGCGTCCGGCCGAACGCCCGATCACCAAGTTCGAACGCCGCGGCGAACGTCTTGGGCATGGCGTGTGGGATCTGAAGTTCGAAAAACAGTCGTAAGTACTGCGCAGTGATCGTTCCCACGTCGAGGCGTCGAACCGTCTGCGTGGGAATGCCTCAATGGACGCTCCGCGTCCGCTTCAGGGACGCAGAGCGTCCCGGGCTGCATTCCCACGCGGAGCGTGGGAACGAGCACTTGGAGATCAGCGGCGGTCGGCGACCACGCCAATCAACACCAGCACCACCAACAACACCGGCGCCAGGCTGTAGTTGTTGAACTGGCTCAGCCCCTTCACTACCCACGGCGTCGCGTAGATCAGTGCTGCGCCGCTGCCGATCAGGCACAGCAGGGCCATCAGCGGCACGCGCAGAGCGCCGGCGATGCTGCCCAGGCGTTGCTCGACCCAGCCTTTGAAGTCAGCGCCGAACAGCACCAGCAGGCAACCCACCAGGGCCAGAGCGATTTCCGAGAGGTTGCTGCGACTCCAGCGGGACACGGTGGCGAGCAGGTCGAGTATCAAATCCATGCGGTTTCCTTAAGAGCGGTCAGCTCAGAAATTTCTGCAGCAAGTCGTTGAGGAACAGTTGTCCGCGCTCGGTGGCCGCCAGACGTGACGGTTCGACCTGCAACAGACCGCTTTGTTCGGCCTCGCGCCGGTGTTCGTCGAGGCTCTCCAGCGGCAGGCCGGTGCGCTCCGGGTACAGGCGCGATTCGACGCCGGCGGTCAGGCGCAGGGCGTTCATCAGGAATTCGAACGGCATCTCGTCGTTGGTCAGGGCTTTCTCGCCGGCCTGGAAGCTTTTGGCCGGGTTGAGGTAGTCCTTCGGCAGGCGCGTCTTCCAGGTGCGCACGATGCGCCCGTCCGGATGGCTGAGCTTGCCGTGGGCGCCGGCGCCGATGCCGATGAAGTCGCCGAAGCTCCAGTAATTCAGGTTGTGCCGCGCCGGGCGACCCGGTTGCGCGTAGGCCGAAACTTCGTACTGCGCGTAACCGTGCTCGGCCAGCAGCGCCTGTCCGGCCTCTTGAATGTCCCACAGCGTGTCGTCTTCCGGCAGCACCGGCGGCTGGTTCCAGAACACGGTGTTCGGCTCCAGTGTCAGCTGATACCAGGAAATGTGCGTCGGCTTCAGCTCGATCGCCTGGCGCAGATCGCTCAGGGCATCTTCCAGCGACTGGTCCGGCAAGCCGTGCATCAAGTCGAGGTTGAAGTTATCGAACCCGGCCTGGCGCGCCATGCCTGCCGCCCGCACGGCTTCATCGCCATTGTGGATACGGCCGAGAGCCTTGAGCTTTTCCTGCTGGAAGCTCTGGATGCCGATCGACAGGCGATTGATCCCCAGTTTGCGGTAGGCGACGAACTTTTCTTGCTCGAAAGTTCCGGGGTTGGCTTCCAGGGTGATTTCGATGTCATCGGCAAACGGGATGCGTTGTTTGACGCCTTCCAGCAAGCGACCAAGGGCTTCGGCACTGAACAGGCTCGGCGTGCCGCCGCCAAAGAAGATCGAACTCAACTCACGGCCGTACACCGCGTGCAGATCCTGATCAAGGTCGGCCAGCATCGCGTCGACGTATTCCTGCTCCGGCAGCACCGGGCTGGCGGTGTGGGAGTTGAAGTCGCAATAGGGGCATTTGCGCACACACCACGGGATGTGGATGTACAGCGCCAAGGGCGGCAGCGTCGGCAACGGCGCCCGAGGCGAGGAGGCGGCGCCGCCGATAATCAGCGACGACGCGCAGGAGCTATCGGTCATTTCAAGCCCAGACGCTGGCGCAGCAGATCCATTGCACGGGCGCGGTGGCTGATCTGGTTCTTGTCGCTCGGGCTCAGCTCGGCGCTGGACACGTTACGCTCCGGCACCCAGAACAGTGGGTCGTAGCCGAAACCGTGCTCACCGCTGGCAGCGGTCAGTATGCGCCCGTGCCACAGACCTTCGCAGAGGATCGGCAGCGGATCGTCGGCGTGACGCACCAGCGCCAGCACGCAGACGAACTGCGCGCCGCGCTCGGTTTCAGGCACATCCTTCAAGGCGTCTAGCAGTTTGGCGTTGTTCGCCGCGTCGCCCTTGCCGTCGGCGTAGCGCGCCGAGTAGATGCCCGGCGCACCGCCGAGGAAATCCACCGCCAGCCCCGAATCGTCGGCCAGCGCCGGCAGCCCGGAAATGCGAGCGGCATTGCGCGCCTTGAGGATCGCGTTCTCGACGAACGACAGACCGGTTTCTTCCGGCTCCACACTGCTGAATTCGCCGATCGAGCGCAGTTGCACCGAATCGCCGAGCATGGCCTGGAGTTCCTTGAGTTTGCCGGCGTTATGGCTGGCCAGTACGAGTTGCTTGAGATTGATCATTGGCCAGGGAAAAGCTCTTGGTTGAAATTGAGGGTGTTGATCTTGTCGCCGGTCTGCACCTTGATTTCAAAGGTGCGGGTTTCCTGCTGCTCCACCGGGTATTGGGCGATGTAGTAGATCGCGCCCTGTTCGGTGATCTGGCGGAAAGTCAGCGGCACGCTCTGACTGGTCAGATCCTTGACGGTGCCGGTGACCTGGGCGATCAGCGGTTTGCCGTCCTTGATCACCGAGACATTGATCACGCCCTGGTTCTTGCTGCGGATCAGCTCGGCAGCCTTGGCGATGTCCGGCGTCAGGAAGGTCGAGTTGAAGGTGTTGTAATGCACGGTGACATCACCGAACACTTCCTTGCGTTCGCCCTTGATGGCATCGGCGGCCACGGCCGACAGGCTCAGGCAGGCGGCCAATAGCGCGGTAATCAAGCGTCCCATGTTCGTTCTCCTCGCAATGTCGTGGTTCAGACCGCGATTCTGTGATCCGCAAGCCCTGGGCTGCTGACGCGGTAGATACCGATCTCACCTAACAGATTAGGCCATAGCTTACTGGCCCACCCGTGGCGGTGCTGTTGATCCACGGCAAGCCGATCAATGACCTTCGCCTCACGTTCGCGACAAAGTTCTTCAAAGTCTTCGAAGGTGCAGAAGTGGATGTTCGGCGTGTTGTACCAGGTGTACGGCAGAAATTCCGACACCGGCATCCGGCCTTTGCTCGCCAGGTACCAGCGGCAGCGCCAGTGACCGAAATTCGGGAAGGTGATGATGCACTGGCGACCGACCCGCAGCATTTCGTCGAGGATCTTGTCCGGGTAGTGCACGGCTTGCAGGGCCTGGGTCATCACCACGATGTCGAAGCTGTTGCTGGCGAAGTTGCCCAGGCCCTTGTCCAGATCCTGCTCGATGACGTTGACGCCCTTGGCCACGCACTGCGCGATGTTGTCGGCGTCGTTTTCCAAGCCGTAGCCGGTGACCTGCTTGTGGTCGCGCAGCCAGGTCAGCAACTCGCCGTCACCGCAGCCGAGGTCGAGCACGCGGCTGCCGGCGGGGATCCATTCCTGGATGATTTCCAGATCAGCTCTCATGGCTTTCTCACAACGTAATGCGGTTCATGTAATTGCCGAACGCCTGCAAATAACGCGGGATCGGAATCAGGAAGGCGTCGTGGCCCTGCGGCGCGTCGATTTCCAGGTAGCTGACGTCCTTGCGCGCAGCCATAAGCGCATCCACCAGTTCCCGCGAGCGGGCCGGGGAGAAACGCCAGTCGGTGGTAAACGACATCACGCAGAACCTGGCTTTTGCACCTTCGAAGGTTTTCGCCAGGTTATCGTTGAAGTTCGCTGCCGGATCGAAGTAGTCCAGCGCCTTGGTCATCAACAGATAAGTGTTGGCATCGAAGCGCCCGGAGAACTCTTCGCCCTGATAACGCAGGTAGCTTTCGACCTGGAACTCGACGCTGTGGAAGTCATAGTTGAGCTTTTCGCTCTTCAGGCCGCGGCCGAATTTCTCGCCCATGGAGTCGTCGGACAGGTAGGTGATGTGCCCGACCATCCGCGCCAGCATCAGGCCGCGTTTGGGGATCACGCCCTGTTCCTGGAACGAGCCGCCGTGGAATTCCGGGTCGGTGAGGATCGCCTGGCGCGCCACTTCGTTGAAGGCGATGTTCTGCGCCGACAGCTTCGGGGCCGAGGCGATGGCCAGGCAGTGGCGCACGCGATCCGGATACGTGATGGTCCATTGCAGCGCCTGCATGCCGCCGAGGCTGCCGCCGATCACTGCGGCCCACTGGCTGATGCCGAGCAGGTCGGCCAGACGTGCCTGGCTGTGCACCCAGTCTTCCACGGTCAGCACTGGGAAGTCGGCGCCGAACGGCTTGCCGGTTTCCGGGTTGAGGCTGCTCGGGCCGGTGGAGCCGTTGCAACCGCCGAGGTTGTTCAGGCTGACCACGAAGAACTTGTTGGTGTCGATCGGTTTGCCGGGGCCGATGCAGCTGTCCCACCAACCGGGCTTGCGGTCGTCGACGCTGTGATAACCCGCAGCGTGGTGGTGGCCGGACAAGGCGTGGCAGATCAGCACGGCGTTGCTCGCTTGCGCGTTCAGCGTGCCGTAGGTTTCGTAGATCAGGTCATAATCGGCCAGCGAACGGCCGCAGGCCAAGGCCAGCGGTTCGCTGAAGTGCGCCGTTTGCGGCGTCACCAGACCAACAGAATCGGGGGGAAAGGCAGCTGGCATCGACCCTGCTCTCGTTGAAATGAGGCGTAAGTCTAAAGACCGGTGGGGTTAGCGGCAAGCAACGATCAGGCCTGATTTGCGCTCGTTCCCACGCTCCGCGTGGGAACGCCTCATTGGACGCTCCGCGTCCGCTTCGGCGGGGGACGCGGAGCGTCCCGGCATGCATTCCCACGCAGAGCGTGGGAACGATCAGCTGACTAGTCCGGGCAGATCCGGCAACTTCTTCGGCGAGCAGATCTTCACCCGCTTCTGCCGGTTCAACTCGCCGCTGAGCAAACTGACCTGGCTTTTGGAAACCCCAAAAGCCTTGGCCAGAAACCCCATCAGATAGGCATTGGCCTTGCCCTCGACCGGCGGCGCGGTCAGGCGGATCTTCAGGCGATCACCGTGCAGCCCGCAGAAATCATCGCTGCGGGCGGCCGGTTGCAGGTGACATTCCAGAATCAGGTCGTCACCGTCCCAGCGAAACCAGCTCACATCAGCAGGCGCAGGATTTCCGGCATCATCGTCATCGCCGCGAGGTTGTTGATCACCAGCATGTCGATCAGCTTCAGCACGAGGAAGGCGAAGATCGGCGACAGGTCCAGACCACCGAGGTTCGGCAGGATGCGGCGGAACGGCGCCAGGGCCGGTTCGCAGATCTGGTTCACCAGTTCGGCGCCCGGATTGTGGCTGCCCGGTGCGACCCAGGACAGGATGATGCTGATGATCATGGCCCAGAAGAAAATCTTCAGGAACAGCGCCGTCACGCCGATCAGCGACCAGATCAGCAGTTGCAGCGGGTTACCGGTAGTGCCATAGGTCAGCAGCAGGGTCAGCGCCATCAGCGCCAGTTGCACGAGAATCGCCAATACCAGCGACGACATGTCGAGGCCGAACAGGCTCGGGATGATCCGGCGCAGTGGCTTGAGCAGCGGCTGCGTGGCCTTGACCACAAACTGGCACAGCGGGTTGTAGAAGTTCGCCCGCACCAGTTGCAGGACGAAGCGCAGCAGCACGATCAGCAGGTACAGGCTGCCAAGGGTTTGCAGCACGTAGACCGCTGCGGTGTTCAATCCAATCATGTAAGGCTCCTTATTTGCCCAGTTGTTCGGCCATTTCGGCCGAGCGGTGCGCGGCGGCGCCGAGTGCTTTTTCCACCAGGGCTTCGAAGCCTCCGGCCTGGAACGATTTGATCGCAGCTTCCGTGGTGCCCGCTGGCGAGGTCACGCGGCGGCGCAGTTCGGCGGCGTCGACGTCGCTGGACACGGCCATGTGCGCGGCTCCCAGCGCGGTCTGCAAGGTCAGCTGCTCGGCGGTTTCCTTCGGCAGGCCGAGTTTGACGCCGGCGGCGGTCATGGCTTCGATCAGCAGGAAGAAGTATGCCGGGCCGGAGCCGGAGACGGCGGTGACGGCGTCCAGTTGCTGCTCTTCGTTCAGCCACAGGGCAATGCCCACGGCGGACAGCAGTTCTTCAGCCTGCTGGCGTTGTTCGGCACTCACTTCGCCGGTAGCGTACAAACCGCTAACGCCCTGACGCAGCAGCGCCGGGGTGTTCGGCATGCAGCGCACGATCGGTTGCTCGCCAAGCCATGCGGTCATGCTGGCGCAGGTGATGCCGGCGGCGATGGAGACCACCAGTTGATTCGGTTTCAGGCTCGGGCGAATCGCTTCGCACACGGCTTTCATGGCCTGTGGCTTGACTGCCAGCACGACAACGTCGGCGCCGTCGATGGCCTGGGCGTTGTCGGCGAAGGTTTCGATGCCGTGTTCGGCGCTGACCCGGTTGCGGGTTTCTTCGCCCGGATCGCTGGCGCGAATCCGTGCAGCTTCCAGACCCTTGGCCCGCAGGCCGCCGATCAGGCTGGCGGCCATGTTGCCGGCACCGATAAAGGCAATACGCGTGTTGCTCATGTCAGGTCCTTATCTGGAAATGTTCAAGATTGGGAGTAGTCGCGGGCGCCGAACAGGGCCGTACCGATACGGACCCAGGTCGCGCCCTGGGCAATGGCCGACTCGAGGTCGTGGCTCATGCCCATGGAAAGTGTGTCGAGCGGCAGATCGAGGCTGGCCTGCAACTTCTGAACGGCGGCGAATGCAGCATCCTGCTCGGCGCGGTCTTCAGTCGGTTCGGGAATCGCCATCAACCCGCGCAGCTTCAGGCGTGGCAGGGCGCTGATGGCCTGGGCCAGCGCCGGCAGGTCTTGCGGCGTGCAGCCGGACTTGCTGGCCTCACCGCTGACGTTGACCTGAATGCAGATGTTCAGTGGCGGCAGATCCGCCGGGCGTTGTTCGGACAGGCGTTGGGCGATTTTCAGACGATCCACGGAGTGCACCCAGGCGAAATGCTCGGCGATCGAGCGGGTCTTGTTCGACTGAATGGGGCCGATGAAGTGCCAGATCAAGGGCAGGTCGGCCAGTTCGAGCTGTTTGCCCAAGGCCTCTTGCAGGTAGTTCTCGCCAAAGTCGCGCAGGCCGGCGGCGTACGCTTCGCGCAGGGCTTCGGCCGGTTTGGTCTTGCTCACGGCCAGCAGCTGGACGCTGTTTTCATCGCGTCCGGCGGCAGCGGTGGCGGCATGAATACGCGAACTAACCTGGAGAATGTTGTCTGCTATCGTGGACATCAAGAGGCGCCAGCGGTCTGAAGGTTCGCGGCATTCTACTGGAATTGAGGGACGCTATGGATATCACTGAACTGCTGGCCTTCAGCGCCAAACAGGGCGCTTCCGACCTGCACCTGTCGGCCGGTCTGCCGCCGATGATCCGCGTGGATGGCGACGTGCGGCGGATCAATCTGCCGGCGCTGGATCACAAGCAAGTGCACGAGCTGATCTACGACATCATGAACGACACCCAGCGGGTGGACTTCGAGAAACATCTGGAAACCGACTTTTCCTTCGAAGTCCCCGGCGTGGCGCGCTTTCGGGTCAATGCCTTCAACCAGAACCGGGGCGCCGGGGCGGTGTTCCGGACCATCCCGTCAAAAGTGCTGACCATGGAAGACCTGGCCATGGGCGACGTCTTTCGCAAGATCACCGATGCGCCACGCGGGCTGGTGCTGGTGACCGGGCCGACCGGTTCCGGCAAGTCCACAACCCTGGCGGCAATGATCGATTACCTCAACACCCATCGCCATCACCACATCCTGACCATCGAAGATCCGATCGAATTCGTCCACGAATCGCGCAAATGCCTGATCAATCAGCGCGAAGTCCATCGCGATACCCGCAGTTTCGCCACCGCATTGCGTTCAGCGCTGCGCGAAGACCCGGATGTGATTCTGGTAGGCGAGATGCGCGATCTGGAAACCATCCGCCTGGCACTCACCGCCGCCGAAACCGGGCACCTGGTGTTCGGCACCTTGCACACCACGTCGGCAGCCAAGACCATCGACCGGGTGGTGGACGTGTTCCCCGGGGACGAAAAGTCCATGGTGCGCTCGATGCTTTCGGAGTCATTGCTGGCGGTGGTGTCGCAGACGCTGATCAAGAAGATCGGCGGCGGCCGGGTGGCGGCGCACGAAATCATGCTGGGGACGTCGGCGATCCGCAACCTGATCCGCGAGGACAAGGTGGCGCAGATGTACTCGGCGATACAGACCGGCGGGTCGCTGGGGATGCAGACACTCGACATGTGCCTGAAGGATCTGGTGACCAAGGGCTTGATCAGCCGTGAACATGCGCGGGAGAAGGCGCGCACGCCGGATAACTTTTAGGCAAAAAAAACGCAGCCCGTGGGCTGCGTTTTTTTGTACCTGAACAATCAGCGCTGAACGACGCGCATCTGCCCCGATTCTTTCGGCAATACGCGTTTGGCCACCACGTAATGCTTTTCCCAATACGGCTTGTTCAGTGTGTCGATGCTCACCGACTTGCCGCGCCGTGGCGCATGGATGAAACGATCGTTGCCCAAATAGATGGCAACGTGATTGACGCGACGGCTCTTGATGTTGAAGAAAATCAGGTCGCCCGGCTTCAGGTCCTTGCGTTCGACTTTCTCGCCGTGACCGCTGGCCATGGCGTTCGAGGTGCGTGGCAGGTCGAACGTGGCGTCGTTGAATGCGTATTTCACCAGACCGCTGCAGTCGAAGCCTTTACTCGGGCTGCTGCCGCCCCAACGGTAGGGTGTACCGAGGACGTTTACCGCGCGACTCAGGACGTTGCTGCTTTCCTTGGTCGCCATCGGTGGCACCAGCTTGCTGCGGCCGTTGCTGCTCAGCGTGGTGTGTTTGACCTGTTTGCCTTTGTTCGATGGAGCAGAGGCATGGGATTTAGGGGTGAAACCGTTAACGTTTGGAAGACGTTGCTCACGATTGGTGGCGTGGGCGGCCAGTGGCATTAATAGGCAAATGGTTAGCCATGTCTTGAAAAATGGACGCATTAGGCAGGGCTCTTGGTGTGTTAGCGCGCAACTTTATAACAGCTTTTCTGTCACTTCCGAGGCCGTTGGTCGATTCAATCGGGTGCCAACGGAACCAAATAAGCGGCAAAAAGACGCAATTGTCGGACAGAAGTCCGGTGCTATAAGGCTTTGACGGGAGACACGGTAGCATTTGCCATACGTCGGCTACCTGTAAAAAAGTCACAAAGAATTAAAGAATATTTATCTATCGCGTGTATCGAGGTCTTAATGAACGGCTATCAGCTGCCCCGTGTGAAGGAAAAAGACACCCATAGCAAGGTGATCGGTTACCTGTTGTGGATTTTCGGTTTCACAGGCTCACACCGCTTCTATTACGGCAAACCGGTGACCGGCACGATCTGGTTTTTCACCTTCGGGTTGCTGGGGATCGGCTGGCTGATCGACGTGTTCCTGATCCCGGCGATGGATCGACAAGCCGACCTGCGTTTCGTGGCGGGCCCTATTGAATATAACGTGGCGTGGATTCTGCTGACCTTCCTCGGCGCGTTCGGCGTGCACCGGATGTATCAGGGCAAGTGGATCACAGGTTTGCTGTACCTGCTGACCGGCGGGTTGTTCTTTCTGGGGGTGCTGTATGACTTCTGGACGCTGAACGATCAGGTGTCGGTGCGTAACGCCGAAGGGCGGGGTGCCTTTCAGTAAGTGATGGCGAGGGAGCTGGCTCCCTCGCCATTTTTGTTACGCCTGGTGGCTGATCCGGCCATCCACCAGCGTGTAACGCACCACACCCGGCAGGCTATGGCCTAGGAACGGGCAGTTCTCGCCCTTCGACAGCCAGGTTTCGCCGGCAACGGTCGAGGCCTTCGGATCGAACAGCACGATATCCGCCGCGCCGCCCACTGCCAGTTTGCCCGCCGGCAGGCGCAGGGCCTCGGCCGGGCCGGCGCTCAGGCGGGCCAGCAGGGTCGGTAGGTCCAGCAGACCGTCATCCACCAGCGTCATCGCCAGCGGCAGCAGCAGTTCGACGCTGCTGATGCCCGGCTCGGTCGCGCCGAACGGTGCCAGTTTGGCATCGCGCTCGTGAGGCTGGTGATGGCTGGAAATCGCCGAGACAACGCCGGACTTCACCGCCTCACGCAGACCGTCGCGGTCGACGCGGGTGCGCAGCGGCGGTTGCACGTGATACAGGCTGCTGAAGTCGATCAGCGCTTCGTCCGTCAGGATCAATTGATACAGGGCGACATCCGCCGTGACTTTCAAACCACGGGCCTGGGCCTGAGCGATCAGGGCCACGCCGCGAGCACTGGTCAGCTGGCTGAAGTGCGCGCGCACGCCGGTCTGCTCGACCAGCAGCAGATCCCGGGCCAGCGCCACGGTTTCAGCGGTTTCCGGGATACCCGGCAAACCGAGGAAACTGGCGGTGGCGCCTTCGTGGGCCAGGCCGCCGTCAGCCAGGTCGTGATCCTGCGAATTGAAAATCACCGTCAGGTCGAACGTTGCCGCGTAATCCAGCGCCCGGCACAGGGTGCGGGTGTTGCGGAAGCTTTCGAGGCCGTTGCCGAACGCTACGCAACCGGCGTCGCGCAGGGCGACCAGCTCGGCCAGTTGTTCACCATCCAGACCTTTGCTCAGCGCGCCGATCGGGAACACCTTGGTGTTGCCGGCCTCGCGGGCGCGGTCGAGGATCAGTTCGGCCACGGCCGAGGTGTCGAGTACCGGTCTGGTTTTCGGCGGGCAGCACAGGCTGGTCACGCCGCCGGCTGCAGCCGCGCGGGTTTCGCTGGCGATGGTGCCTTTGCGGCTGTAGCCCGGCTCGCGCAGGGCGACGTTCAGGTCTACGAGGCCTGGAGCGGCGACAAGACCTTGGGCGTCGATGGTTTCGACGGCGGTGAAGCCGGCCGGTGCAGCGCCGAGGGCGACGATCTTGCAGGCTTCAACGTGAATATCAGTGATTTGATCCAGGCCGCTGCTTGGATCAATGACGCGGGCGCCGAGAATGCTGAGCTTCACTGGGCGTTCTCCTGCTCGAATTGACGCTGCGCTGTTTGTCCGCTCATGGCCATCGACAGCACGGCCATACGGATCGCGATGCCGTAAGTGACTTGATTGAGGATCACCGAGTGCGGGCCGTCGGCCACCGCCGACTCGATCTCCACGCCGCGGTTGATCGGCCCCGGGTGCATGACGATGCAATCGGGCTTGGCGCCGGCCAGGCGCGCGGTGGTCAGGCCGAACAGGCGGTAGAACTCGCCTTCGCTCGGCAGCAGACCGCCAGTCATGCGCTCACGCTGCAGGCGCAGCATGATCACCACGTCGACGTCTTTCAGGCCTTCGGTCATGTCGGTGTAGACCTTCACGCCGTACTGCTCGATGCCGATCGGCAGCAGGGTTTTCGGTGCGATCACGCGGATGTCCGGGCAACCGAGGGTCTTCAGGGCGAGCATGTTCGAGCGCGCCACCCGCGAGTGCAGGATGTCGCCGACGATGGCCACCGAGAGGTTCTCGAAACCGCCCTTGTGACGGCGGATGGTCAGCATGTCGAGCATGCCTTGGGTCGGGTGCGCGTGCCGGCCGTCGCCGCCGTTGATGATCGCCACTTGCGGGCAGACATGCTCGGCGATGAAGTGCGCGGCGCCCGAGTCACCGTGGCGCACGACGAACATGTCGGCGGCCATGGCTTCCAGGTTGCGCAGGGTGTCGAGCAGGGTTTCGCCCTTGCTGGCCGACGAAGTCGACACGTTCAGGGTGATCACGTCCGCCGACAGTCGCTGGGCCGCCAGTTCGAAGGTGGTGCGGGTGCGGGTCGAGTTTTCGAAGAACACGTTGCACACGGTCTTGCCGCGCAGCAACGGGACCTTCTTCACGGCCCGGGCGCCGACTTCGAGGAACGAGTCGGCGGTGTCGAGGATTTCCGTCAGCAACTCGCGGCGCAGGCCATCGAGCGAGAGGAAGTGGCGCAGCTGGCCCTGATCATTGAGCTGCAGCGGGCGCTTGGTATCTAGAGGCGTCATCGCGAGGGGGACTCTCAATAGGGCGGATTAAAGGGCAAGGTCTTGCAGTTCGAGGGCCAGCTCCGGCCCGGACAGCTTGACCCGCTCGTGGGCGGCCAGCGACAGGGTCGCGCCGACCACGTTCGGGCGGATCGGCAATTCGCCGGCGTCCAGGTCCAGCAGGCAGACCAGCGTCACGCTGGCCGGGCGGCCGTAGTCGAACAGTTCGTTCATGGCGGCGCGGATGGTCCGGCCGCTCATCAGTACGTCGTCGATCAGCACCAGATGCTGGCCTTCGATTTCGAAGGGCAGGGCGGACGGGCGCACTTGCGGGTGCAGGCCGTTCTGGCTGAAGTCGTCGCGGTAGAAGGAAACATCCAGCGTGCCCAATGGCGCGTCGCTGCCCAGCTCTGCGAGCAGGGCCTGGGCGACCCAGACGCCGCCGGTGCGGATGCCGATGTAACGCGGTTCGCTGATATCACGCTGGGCAAGGTGCGCCTTGAGGCGGGTCGCCATCTGGCTGATCAGATCGGCGGGATTGGGCAGGCTCATGGTTGCTCCTTCTTGGGGTCGAGCCGGTTCTCGCGAACCGGAGCTCGGGTTGTAACCAAAAGAAAAGCGCCGTAGCGCTTGTCAGGATTCAAATAGTGCGGTGTTTTCGTCGAGCCAGCCTTGCAGCAGCAGGGCGGCGGCGATGGCGTCCACCGGGTTGTCGCGGTAGCTGCCTTTCTGCCCACCGCGCACCAGTCGCTCGCCCTTGGCTTCGAAGGTCGTCAGGCGTTCGTCGTGGGTATAGAAAGGCAGGTTGAAGCGGCCGTTGAGGCGGCGGGCGAATTTCTCGGCGCGGGCGCACATCTCGCTGGGCGTACCGTCCATGTTCAGCGGCAGGCCGACCACCACGGCGTCGGGCTTCCATTCCTTTATCAGGGCTTCGACCTGATTCCAGTCCGGCACACCGTTTTGCGCCTTCAAGGTGCACAGTTCGCGGGCCTGGCCGGTAATCACCTGGCCGACTGCCACGCCGATCTGTTTGGTGCCGTAGTCGAAGCCGAGGATCAGGCGCAGGGCCATCAGGCGTGTCCTGCCTGGCTGGTCAGCAGGCTGAGGTTGATCCCCAGGTGCTTGGCCGCCGCTTCCAGGCGCAGTTCGCTGCTGGTGTTGAACAGGATGTCGGCGTCGTACGGGCAGGTCAGCCAGGCGTTGTCGGCCAGTTCGGCCTCCAGCTGACCGGCTTCCCAACCGGCATAACCGAGGGTGATGACGCTTTTGGCCGGGCCCACGCCGTCGGCGATGGCGAACAGCACATCCTGCGAGGTGGACAGGGCCAGATCGCCCTCCAGCTCAACGGTAGCCTGGAACGTCTTGCCCGCCGGGTGCAGGACAAAACCGCGATCGGTCTGCACCGGGCCGCCGATGAAGATCGGCACATGCTGGCACAGCGCCGGCGGATCGATGTCCGGGCGCAGTTGTTCGAGGATGTCGGCCAGATTCAGCTCTTGCGGTCGGTTGACCACCAGCCCCATGGCGCCATTGGCCGTGTGCTCGACGATGTAGGTCAAGGTGTGGGCAAAGTTCGGGTCGGCCATGTGTGGCATGGCGATCAGGAAGTGATGCTTGAGGTAGCTGGGGCTGACGTTTTTCATGTGCGCTAGTGTGGCGTTCGGGGGGCGAACTGACAAGCTGGAGCGGGCAAAAGATCGACTCAGTTACTGGACAACCGGTCGCCCCGGGCGAATTTCCAGGTGCGGATGATTTCCAGTCGGTCGATGTCCGACAGGTCCCCGGTAAACGGTGCAAACGGTGCCGCCAGACGCACGATCCGCTGCGCCGCCTGATCCAGCAGTGGCTGGCCGGAAGACTCCAGCACCAGCACTTCATACAGCGAGCCGTCGCGGTTGATCGACACCATCAGGCGCAGATTGCCGTAGATCTGCTTGCGCCGGGCTTCGTCGGGGTAATTGAGGTTGCCGATGCGCTCGACCTTCTTGCGCCACTCGTCCTTGTACCAGGCGCCCTTGTCGCGCATGGTCGAGGCGGCGCTGAGGCGGTGGATACGCGGGCGCTTGGCGTACAGCTGTTGTTCGTTGGCCAGTTCGGCTTCAAGGCTGGCGATGTCGCTGGAGAGCTGCGAACTGTCGAAGGTCGGGGCGTCGACCGTCGGTTTGGTCTCGGTCCTGGCTTCTTCTTTCTTGGTCGGCGCCTTTTTCGGTTTCGGCGCGACGGTGGTCACGGCCGCCTTGGGCGCGGCTTCCTGCACCTCCGGCTTGGCGGCCGGTGGCGGGGTGACTTTCTTGACTTCGTTTGCCTGAAACGGCGCGACCTCGGTGGTCTTGGGGATCGCCTTCTTGTCGAGGGTGCCGCTGCCTTCCTGGTTTTCCTGGGCGAGGAAATCGGCCTTCGCCGGCTTCTTTTCGCTCTTGAAGGTAGCGAGGGTGATTTCCAGGGTTTTGCTGATCTGCTTGGGCTCGACCATGGTGAAACCCACGCCGAGCAGCAGCGCCAAATGGATCAGCGCCGCGAGAAACAGGGTAAATCCGAGGCGATCGACCGGGCGCACGCCTTTATGGGCGAGTTCAGCGGGCAGATCGGACGGAAGTGTCATTCGAGAAAAACCAACATCGCGTTTTTACGGGCTCGGCATGATAACGCAATGTTGGTTTTTAGCTGCAAGCTTGAAGTCTCAAGCGACAAGCTGCACACCACTGGCTTTAAGCTTGCGGCTTGCGGCTCGACGCTTGCAGCTTGCCTTCGATCGCATCCATCAGCATCCCGCCGATGTCGGTGCCGAAGGCATTGTCGATTTCGCGGATGCAGGTCGGGCTGGTGACGTTGATTTCGGTCAGGTGCTCGCCGATCACGTCCAGGCCGACGAACAGCAGGCCCTTCGCGCGCAAGGTCGGGCCGACCTGAGCGGCGATCCAGCGATCCTTGTCGGTCAGCGGACGGGCTTCGCCACGACCGCCAGCCGCGAGGTTGCCACGGGTTTCGCCCTGGGCCGGAATCCGCGCCAGGCAGTAATCCACCGGCTCGCCGTCGATCATCAGGATGCGCTTGTCACCGTCCTTGATCGCCGGCAGGTAGGCCTGGCCCATGATCTGCTGGGCGCCGATTGCGGTCAGGGTTTCCAGGATAACCGACAGGTTCGGGTCGCCGGCGCGGTGACGGAAGATCGAGGTGCCGCCCATGCCGTCCAGCGGCTTGAGGATCACGTCGCCATGTTTGGCGGCGAATTCACGCAGCACGTCGGCGCGGCGGCTGACCACGGTCGGCGGCGTGCACTGCGGGAACAGGGTGGCGAACAGTTTTTCGTTGCAGTCGCGCAGGCTCTGCGGCTTGTTGACCACCAGCACCCCGGCGGCTTCGGCCTGTTCGAGCAGGTAGGTGGAGTAGACGAACTCCATGTCGAACGGCGGATCCTTGCGCATCAGGATCACGTTCAGGTCGCTGAGCAGCAAATCCTGTTCGGCGCCCAGTTCGAACCATTTTTCCGGGTTGGCGAAGACTTTCAGCGGCTTCATCCGCGCCCGTGCCTGGCCTTCGCCCTGATAAAGGTCTTTCTGTTCCATATAGAACAGTTCCCAGCCGCGCTTCTGCGCCGCCAGCAGCATGGCCAGCGAGCTATCCTTTTTATAGGAAATGCTGGCGATAGGGTCCATGACAATCCCGACGCGAACGCTCATTGGGTTTTCCTCGAAAATTGGCTACCGGATCGGTATGAAAAAAGTGCCGCCAGAGTGGCGCCGGGCGGGTTTTCGGTCAAGGAAAAACCCGTCGATAGATTGGATCAGGAGACTGTGCTAAAAAGGCTGCCATGTCGTGCTGGCCCTTGAACATCAAGGGTTTCCAGCCATTACGCATCGCAAAACGGACAAATTGATTCGCAAAGGCGACGGTAGAGCCCCCTTATGGAACAGCAGTCCAGCGCCTTGAAGGTCATGGTGATCGACGACTCGAAAACGATTCGTCGCACCGCCGAGACCCTGTTGAAAAATGCAGGGTGCGAAGTCATCACCGCGATCGACGGTTTTGACGCCCTGGCGAAGATCGCCGACCACCATCCCGGGATCATCTTTGTCGACATCATGATGCCGCGTCTGGATGGTTATCAGACCTGCGCTTTAATCAAGAACAACAATGCGTTCAAGCGCACGCCGGTGATCATGCTGTCGTCCCGGGACGGGCTGTTCGACAAGGCCAAGGGGCGGATTGTCGGTTCCGATCAATTTTTGACCAAGCCTTTCAGCAAGGAAGAACTGCTCGACGCGATTTCGGCCCATGTTCCGGGCTTCGCTGCCGCTTTGCCGCAGTAAGACACGCACAGAGACGCTCGGCCAGCGGGCCCGGTGTCGACAAGAAAAATGGGGAAGACCATGGCACGTATCCTGATCGTCGATGATTCGCCGACCGAAATGTACAAACTCACCGGCATGCTGGAAAAGCACGGGCACGAAGTGCTGAAAGCCGAAAACGGCGCCGACGGCGTGGCCCTGGCCCGTCAGGAAAAACCCGATGCGGTACTGATGGACATCGTCATGCCCGGCCTCAACGGCTTCCAGGCCACCCGTCAGTTGACCAAGGATGCGGAAACCAGCCACATCCCGGTGATCATCATTACTACCAAGGATCAGGAGACCGACAAGGTCTGGGGCACCCGCCAGGGCGCCAAGGACTACCTGACCAAACCGGTCGACGAAGACACGCTGATCAAGACCCTGAACAACGTGCTGGCCGGTTGATCGCGCCGCCATGAGCGAGTCGCTGACCGCGTTCGAGCTGTTGTGGCAGATCGACCAGCGCTGTCGCCTGCTGGCGGCGGACCTGCCGTCGCAACCGGCGCGCCAGGATCGCTGGAGCGGCATCGGCTTTCGTCTGGGCGAGCACTGGTACGTCACGCCGATGGGCGAAGTCAGCGAAGTGCTGCCCGAACTGCGTGTCACCCAGTTGCCGGGCGTCAAGCCGTGGGTCAAGGGCGTGGCCAACCTGCGCGGACGGCTGCTGCCGGTCATGGACCTGTGCGGCTTCTTCGGCCATGAGCTGTCACCGATGCGCAAACAGCGGCGGGTACTGGTGGTAGAGCATCAGGACGTGTTTGCCGGGTTGCTGGTCGATGAAGTCTTCGGCCTGCAGCACTTCGAGCAGGACAGCTTCGAATCCGTCTCGATCAGTAAACGGCAAGGCTCCAAGGGCGAGTTCATCAAGGGCTATTTCCGGCGCGAGCAGAACTGGCGGGTGTTCAGCCTGTTTGCGCTGGCGCAGTCACCGAGTTTCATGCACGTCGCGGTTTAACAGGCGAGGACCGATGATCAAAGCAAAAACAGGCAAGCCCGCAGAAGGCTCGCGCAGCCGCTCACAGATCATCGTGCTGTTCATCGCACTGATCGTGTTCATCATGCTGCTGTTCGCCAACTTCGCTTACCTCAACACCCAGGCCAACTACGACAAGCAGTACATCGGCCACGCCGGCGAGCTGCGGGTGCTGTCGCAGCGGATCGCCAAGAACGCCACCGAAGCCGCCGCCGGCAAGGCCGCCGCGTTCAAGCTGTTGAGCGATGCGCGCAACGACTTCGCCCAGCGCTGGGGTTACCTCAAGAAGGGCGACCCGGCCACCGGCCTGCCGCCGGCGCCGTCCGTCGTGCGCCCGGAAATGCGCGCCGTGCAGCTGGACTGGGAACGCCTGCTGAAAAACACTGACGCGATTCTCTCCAGCGAACAGACCGTGCTGTCCCTGCATCAGGTCGCCGCGACCCTGGCCGAAACCGTGCCGCAGTTGCAGATCGAATACGAAAAGGTCGTGGAAATACTCCTGCAACGCGGCGCGCCGGCGGCGCAGGTGGCGATGGCCCAGCGTCAGTCGCTGCTGGCCGAACGGATTCTCGGCGCGGTGAACACCGTGCTCTCGGGCGATGAAAACTCCCAGCAGGCCGCCGACGCCTTCGGTCGCGATGCCGCGCGCTTCGGCCAGGTGCTCAACGGCATGTTGCAGGGCAACCCGGCGCTGAAGATCAGTCAGGTCGAAGACCGCGACGCCCGTGCTCGCTTGAGCGAGATTTCCGAACTGTTCCAGTTCGTCTCGGGTTCGGTGGATGAAATCCTCGAAACCTCGCCGGAGCTGTTCAAGGTCCGTGAATCGGCCACCAATATCTTCAGCCTGTCGCAGACCCTGCTCGACGAAGCCTCGCACTTGGCCACCGGTTTCGAAAACCTCGCCGGCGGGCGCAATACCGACACCATCGGCGGCTACGTGCTGGGCCTGCTGGCGCTGGCCTCGATCATCCTGATCGGCATGGTCATGGTCCGGGAAACCAACCGTCAGTTGCGCGAGACCGCCGAGAAGAACGAACGCAACCAGAACGCGATCATGCGCCTGCTCGACGAGATCGAAGACCTCGCCGACGGCGACCTGACCGTGACCGCCTCGGTGACCGAAGACTTCACCGGGACCATCGCCGACTCGATCAACTATTCGGTCGACCAGCTGCGCGATCTGGTCGCCACCATCAACCTCACTGCCGGCCAGGTGGCCGCTGCGGTGCAGGAAACCCAGGCCACCGCCATGCACCTGGCCCAGGCCTCGGAGCATCAGGCCCAGCAGATTTCCGAAGCCTCGACCGCGATCAGCGACATGGCCCAGTCGATCGATCAGGTGTCGGCCAACGCCGCTGAATCCTCGGCGGTTGCCGAGCGTTCGGTGGAGATCGCCAACAAGGGCAACGAGGTGGTGCACAACACCATCCACGGTATGGACAACATTCGCGAACAGATCCAGGACACCGCCAAGCGCATCAAGCGTCTGGGCGAGTCGTCCCAGGAAATCGGCGACATCGTCAGCCTGATCGACGACATCGCCGACCAGACCAACATCCTCGCCCTCAACGCGGCAATTCAGGCGTCGATGGCCGGTGACGCCGGGCGCGGTTTTGCCGTGGTTGCCGACGAAGTGCAACGGCTGGCCGAGCGCTCGTCCGCCGCGACCCGACAGATCGAAACGCTGGTGCGGGCGATCCAGACCGACACCAACGAAGCCGTGATTTCCATGGAGCAGACCACCACCGAAGTGGTGCGCGGCGCGCGGCTGGCGCAGGATGCCGGTGTGGCCCTGGAAGAAATCGAAGGCGTGTCCAAGACACTCGCGGCGCTGATCCAGAGCATTTCCAACGCGGCGCAGCAGCAGACGTCTTCGGCCGGGCAGATTTCCCTGACGATGAACGTGATCCAGCAGATCACCTCGCAGACTTCGTCCGGCTCCACGGCCACCGCCGAGAGCATCGGCAACCTGGCGAAAATGGCCAGCCAGTTGCGTCGCTCGGTGTCCGGGTTCACCTTGCCGGCGGCGCCTGCGCCCGTCGCGGACAAGGCGTGAGGCCTGCGGGCGAGGCAATGTCGAGCGGAGTGGTTATGGGTGACCGGCACGATTACGTGGCCCTCGAATGGGTCAAGGGTGAAATCGCCGAGACGCTGAGGCAGGCGCATCAGGCCATCGAAGCCGTGCTCGACGATCCGCAGTCGGTGCCCGGGCTGGACGAATGCCTGGCCTGCATCCATCAGGTGCACGGCAGCCTGCAGATGGTCGAGTTCTACGGCGCGGCATTGCTCGCCGAAGAAATGGAACACCTGGTCGAAGCGTTGCAGAACGACCGCGTCAGCCACCGCGACGAAGCGCTGCACTTGCTGTTGCAGGCGCTGGGTCAGTTGCCGATTTACCTGGACCGCGTGCAGGGCGCCCGCCGTGACCTGCCGCTGGTGGTGCTGCCGCTGATCAACGATTTACGCAGCGCCCGGGGCGAAAGCCTGTTGTCGGAAACCAGCCTGTTCAGCCCGCAGTTGCCTGAGCTTGCGCCTTTGGGCGAGGAAACCCTGGCGCTGCTGGAACCGGCGGAGCTGCCGAACGTGCTGCGCAAATTGCGCCAGATGCTGCAAATGGCGCTGGTCGGATTGCTCCGCGAACAGGACGACCAGACGCACCTCGCTTATCTGGCCAAGGTGTTTACCCGGCTTGAAGCACTCAGCGATAACTCGCCGCTGAGCCCGTTGTGGCAGGTCGCTTCGGCGCTGGTCGAAGGCATGCGCGAAGGCCGGATCGCCAACAGCCCGGCCCTGCGCAGCCTGTTCAAGGACGCCGACAAGGAACTCAAGCGCCTGCTCGAACAGGGCATGCCTGGCCTCAACCAGCCGCCACCGCCTGAACTGCTGAAAAGCCTGCTGTTTTATATCGCCAAAGCCGAACATCCCACCGGGCAGATGCTGACCATGAAAGATCGCTACTCCCTGGACGACGCGCTGCCCGACAGCGCGATGGTCGACGAAGAACGCGCGCGGCTGGCCGGCCCCGATCGCGATGCCATGCGCTCGGTGCTCGCGGCGCTGTGCGAAGAACTGGTGCGGGTCAAGGAACGCCTCGACCTGTTCGTGCGCAGCGACCGCCAGCACGCTTCGGATCTGGACAGCCTGCTGGCGCCGCTGCGGCAGATCGCCGACACCCTCGCGGTGCTTGGTTTCGGCCAGCCGCGCAAGGTGATCATCGATCAACTGGCGGTGGTGCTCAGCCTCGCGCAGGGCCAGCGCGAACCGAACGACGCCACGCTGATGGACGTCGCCGGCGCCTTGCTCTACGTCGAAGCGACCCTGGCCGGGATGGTCGGCACCGTCGAGCCGGAGAGCCCGGAAGACTCGCGCCTGCCGACCACCGACCTGACGCAGATCCATCAGATCGTGATCAAGGAAGCACGCATCTGCCTGCAACAGGCCAAGGACATGATCGTCGACTACATCGACGCCGACTGGGATCGCCAGCAACTGCAAAGCCTGCCGGCACTGCTGACCCAAGTTCGGGGCGCGCTGGCGATGATTCCGCTGGCGCGCGCGGCAAGTCTGCTCGAAGCCTGCAACGGATTTATCCGCGAGCATCTGTTGCTCGACCCTCACGAGCCGGGCTGGCAGCAACTCGACAGCCTCGCCGACGCCATCACCAGCCTTGAGTACTACCTCGAACGCCTGACCGACGACCCGCAGGCACCCAGCGAACACTTGCTGGATATCGCGCAGAAAAGCCTCGCCAGTCTCGGCTTCTTTCCTGACGAACAGCCCGGCGAGCCGCATGTGCCGGTGCTCGACGACGTGCTCAGCCCCAGCGAAGCGCTGGTGATGCAGGATTTGCAGGAGCTGGACGACCCGCAGATCGTGCAGTCGTTGGCCGAAGTGCTGGCCAGTCCGGTGTCGGCGGTCAACCCGCCGGCGCAGACCACGCCGGGCAGCCTGCTGCCGCCACCGGCCGATGAAGAACCGGTGGACGACGAGCTGCGCGAAGTGTTCCTCGAAGAGACCGGTGAAGTGCTCGAAGTACTGAGCGAATACCTGCCGCGCTGGTCTGCCGAGCCTGATGACCGCGCCGCCCTCAGTGAACTGCGCCGCGCCTTCCACACCCTCAAGGGCAGTGGCCGGATGGTACGGGCGTTGGTACTCGGCGAACTGGCCTGGGCGGTGGAAAACCTGCTCAATCGCGTGTTGGAAGACAGCGTTGAACCCGGTCCGGCGGTGCGCCAGTTGCTGGCCGACACGCTGTTGCTGTTGCCGGACCTGATTGCCGAATTCGCCACCAACGGCCAGCGTCAGCGCCACGATGTCGATCAACTGGCAGCCCGCGCCCACGCGCTGGCCAAGGGCGCCACGCCGCTGCCGGCCGAAGACGTGGAAGATGTCGCGGCCCTCGATCCGCTGTTGCTGGAGATTTTCCGCAACGAAGCCGAAACCCACCTCGTCAGCCTCAACCGTTTTCTCGATCAGGCCGCCGAGCATGTGCCATTGCAGGCCAGCGATGAGTTGCAGCGAGCGCTGCACACCCTCAAGGGCAGCGCATCGATGGCGGGGGTGTCGCCGATTGCCGAACTGGCGGCGCCGCTCGACAAGCTCGCCCGGGAATTCAAGGCCCATCAACTGGCGCTGGACCTCGACGAAGTGGAGCTGCTGCTGGAGGCCGAGGGCCTGTTCCGCGTCGGTCTGCGTCAGCTCCAACACGATCCGCTGGCGCCGATTGTCGGCGCGCAATCGCTGATCAAACGCACCGAAACCCTGCTCGGCGAGCGCCTGGAATCGATCCTCAATGCCCCGAGCAGTGCTGTGCGGGTCAAACGCGATCCGCAACTGATCAACAACTTCCTGGCTCAGGGCATGGACATCTTGCTCGATGCCGAAAGCCTCTTGCAGCGCTGGCAGCAGCACCCCGGCGAACGTCAGGAACTCAGCGCGCTGCTGGATGAGCTGACCACCCTGGGCGAGGGCGCGCACCTGGCGGATCTGCTGCCGGTGGATGTGCTGTGTGAAGCCTTGCTCGATCTGTACGGCGCGGTCGAAGAAAGCAGCCTGGCGGTCAGCGAGCGGTTTTTCCATGAAGCGCAGCAGGCCCACGAAGCGCTGATCAACATGCTCGACGAACTGGCCGCCGGCCAGGAAATCACCCCGCAACCGCAGCGCATCCGAGCCTTGCACGAACTGCTCGACGAGAGCCTCGATCCGTCGTCCATGGGCCTGATCCGCAGCGACGGCAGCCGCACCCTGAGCATCCGTGAACTGGGCAGCGCCACCGCCGAACTGCAACAACACAGCGCCGACAGCGGGCCGGACGACGAGATCGTCGAGATCTTTCTAGAAGAGGCGGTGGACATTCTCGACAGCGCCGGCCAAGCCTTGCAGCGCTGGCTGAAGGATCCGGAAAACGGTGCACCGCTGTCGTCGCTGCAACGGGATTTGCACACGCTCAAGGGCGGCGCACGGATGGCCGAGGTGACAGCCGTCGGCGATCTGGCCCATGAGCTGGAAGGCCTGTACCAAGGGCTGGTGGATCGTCGTTACAGCCACAGCGAAGCTCTGGATCGATTGCTGCGTCAGAGCCACGAGCGTCTGGCGCAGTTCCTCGAACAGTTGCACCGGCACCAGCCGCTGGATCCGGCGCAGGACCTGATCGAGGCGATCCGCCGCTTCCGTCAGGGCTCGACCGCCAATCCCGAAACGCCGCCAACCAGTGTCGCGCAGGACGGCCCGGGGCACGATCCAGAGCTGCTGGAAATCTTCCTCGAAGAAGGCTTCGACATCATCGAAAACTCCGGCGCCGCGCTGCTGCGCTGGCAGGCCGAGCCCGGCAATCGCCAGGAAGTGGAAACCCTGCTGCGCGACCTGCACACCCTCAAGGGCGGCGCGCGGATGGTGGAAATTGGCCCGATCGGCGACCTCGCCCACGAACTGGAATACCTTTACGAAAGCCTGTCTGCCGGCACCCTGCAGGGCAGCGCCGAACTGTTCGCGCTGTTGCAGCGGGGCCATGACCGCTTGGCGCAGATGCTCGACGCGGTGCGCGCCGGTCAGACGTGTCCGCCGGCGGATCGGCTGATCAGCGCGATCCAGAATTTCAGCCATCCGCTGGTGGTGCAAACCCCGGCGCCCGTGCCGCCGGTTGCGGTCAAGGCCGAGCCTGCGGCCCCGGCGCCCGAGACCGGGGCGGACATGGTCAAGGTCTCCGCCGAACTGCTCGACGAGCTGGTCAACCTCGCTGGCGAAACCTCGATTTTCCGTGGGCGCATCGAGCAGCAAGTCAACGATGCGCAGACCGCCCTGCACGAGATGGAAACCACCATCGAGCGCATGCGCGACCAGTTGCGCCGGCTCGACACCGAAACCCAGGGGCGGATCCTCAGTCGTCAGCAAGTGGATGCCGAACGCCTCGGCTACGAAGATTTCGACCCGCTGGAAATGGACCGCCATTCGCAGTTGCAGCAGTTGTCACGGGCGCTGTTCGAATCCGCTTCCGACTTGCTGGATCTGAAGGAAACCCTCGACCGGCGCACCCACGACGCCGAGAACCTGTTGCAGCAGCAGGGACGGATCAACACCGAATTGCAGGAAGGCCTGATGCGCACGCGCATGGTGCCGTTCGAGCGCATGTTGCCGCGTTTGAAACGCATCGTCCGGCAGGTCGCCGAAGAGTTGGGCAAGGACGTGGCGTTCAGCGTCGGCAACGCCGAAGGCGAGATGGACCGCAACGTCCTCGAACGCATGGCCGCACCGCTGGAACACATGCTGCGCAATGCCGTCGACCATGGTCTGGAGTCCGCCGAAGTCCGGCTGGCGGCGGGCAAACCGGCGCAGGGGCAGATCAGCCTCGACCTGTCCCGTGAGGGCGGCGACATCGTGTTCGACATCCGCGACGATGGCGCCGGCGTGCCGCTGGACGCGGTGCGGCGCAAGGCGATCAAGCGTGGCCTGCTGGCGCCGGACGCCGACATCAGCGACCGCGAGGTGTTGCAGTTCATCCTCCAGCCAGGCTTTTCCACGGCCGAGAAAATCACCCAGATTTCCGGGCGCGGCGTGGGCATGGACGTGGTCCACGAAGAAGTCCGGCAACTGGGCGGAACCATGAGCATCGACTCGGTGCCGGGGCAGGGCGTGCATTTCCGCATTCGCCTGCCGTTCACCGTGTCGGTCAACCGAGCGCTGATGGTCCAGTGCGGTGAGGATCAGTACGCGATTCCGCTGAACACCATCGACGGCATCGTCCGCGTACTGCCGAATGAACTGGACGGGCATTTCCGTCTCGACCCGCCGAGTTATCAATACGGCGGCCAGCGTTATGAACTGTGTTATCTGGGCGAGCTGCTGAAAACCGCGCCCCGGCCAAAACTGTCCGGCCAGAGCCTGCCGGTGCCGGTCTTGCTGGTGCAGTGCAACGACCGGCACATCGCGGTGCAGGTCGACACGATGGCCGGCACCCGCGAGATCGTGGTCAAGAGCCTCGGCCCGCAGTTCGCCTCGGTGCAGGGCGTGTCCGGGGCGACGATTCTCGGCGATGGCCGGGTGGTGCTGATTCTCGACCTGCTGGCGCCGATCCGCGCGATGCAGGCGCGGTTGCCGCAGCGCCCGGCCAGTCACGAAATCGAGAGCGAACCACAGAAGCCGTTGCTGGTGATGGTGGTCGACGACTCGGTCACGGTGCGCAAGGTCACCAGCCGTTTGCTCGAACGCCACGGCATGAACGTGCTGACCGCCAAGGACGGGGTCGATGCGATGCTGCTGCTGGAAGAACACATGCCAGACCTGATGCTGCTCGACATCGAAATGCCGCGCATGGACGGCTTCGAAGTGGCGACGCAAGTGCGCCACGACGAACGCCTGCAACACCTGCCGATCATCATGATCACCTCGCGCACCGGCCAGAAACACCGCGACCGCGCGATGGCCATCGGCGTCAACGACTACCTCGGCAAGCCGTACCAGGAATCGGTGCTGCTCGAAAGCATCGCCCTGTGGAGCAAAAAACATGCATGAACGCCAGCACAATCAACGCGCCAGCCAGCTCACCGGGCTGCTGCTGCCGCTGGCGGATCGCAACCTGATCCTGCCCAACGTCGCCGTCGCCGAGCTGATCGACTACCAGTCCAGCGCCTTCGATCTCGACACACCGCCGTGGTATCTGGGGCGGGTGACCTGGCGCGAGCGGCAGATTCCGCTGCTGAGCTTCGAGTCGGCGTGCGGCAACAAGATCGTCATCGGCGAGCGGGCACGGATCGTCATCCTCAATGCCCTCGGCGGGCGGCCGGAGTTGAAGTTCGTCGCGCTGCTGGTGCAGGGGATTCCGCGCTCGTACAAGCTCGACAGCCAGTTGAGTTATGTCGATGTGCCGCTGTGTGCGCTGGAGCAGGCGGCAGTGCAGGTGGGGGAGCAGGTGGCGAAGGTGCCGGATCTGTTGGCATTGGAGAAATTGTTGGTGGATGCCGGACTGGTTCACTGAACCAGGGTCTGCGGCGATCTCACTGGCCTCATCGCTGGCAAGCCAGCTCCCACAAAGTTCTAGGTCGTTCACAAAAGCTTGGATCACCACACTCACTGTGGGAGCTGGCTTGCCAGCGATGAGGCCAGCATTCATTACGCTCACCGTAACGGTTCGCCACCGCGCTTGATTGATGCCCCTCGAACACACTCCTAAGGTAGCTCCACGACAGCGAACCCCGTGGAGTGAGCATGACAACAACCATTTCCCCCGACTCGCGCTGGACGCGGCGGCGTGACGAGAAGCAGCGGCGCCTCGACAAGGTGCGCGGGCTGGCCGACGGTGCGGTGTTGCCCACCGACAAAATCGTTGCGGCACTCGAAGCGCTGATCCATCCGGGCGACCGTGTGGTGCTGGAGGGCAACAACCAGAAGCAGGCGGATTTCCTTTCACGCTCTCTGGCCAAGGCCGATCCTGAAAAGCTCCACGACCTGCACATGATCATGCCCAGCGTCGGTCGCTCCGAGCATCTGGACCTGTTCGAACGCGGCATCGCCCGCAAGCTCGATTTCTCCTTCGCCGGCACCCAGAGCCTGCGCATCAGCCAGTTGCTCGAAGACGGTCTGCTGGAAGTCGGTGCGATCCACACCTACATCGAACTCTACGCCCGGCTGGTGGTGGACCTGATCCCCAACGTCGTGCTCTCGGCCGGGTTCATGGCCGACCGTGCCGGCAACATCTACACCGGCCCGAGCACCGAAGACACCCCGGCGCTGATCGAACCAGCCGCGTTCAGCGACGGCATCGTCATCGTCCAGGTCAATCAACTGGTGGACGACGTCAGCGAACTGCCTCGCGTGGATATTCCGGCATCGTGGGTGGATTTCGTGGTGGTGGCGGACAAGCCGTTCTACATCGAACCGCTGTTCACACGCGACCCGCGCCACATCAAGCCTGTGCACGTGTTGATGGCGATGATGGCGATCCGCGGGATCTACGAAAAACACAACGTGCAGTCGCTGAACCACGGCATCGGTTTCAACACCGCCGCCATCGAATTGATCCTGCCGACCTACGGCGAATCCCTCGGCCTCAAAGGCAAGATCTGCCGCAACTGGACGCTCAACCCGCACCCGACGCTGATCCCGGCCATCGAAAGCGGTTGGGTCGAAAGCGTGCATTGCTTCGGCACCGAACTGGGCATGGAAAACTACATCGCCGCCCGCCCTGATGTGTTCTTCACTGGGCGTGACGGCTCGCTGCGTTCCAACCGGATGTTCTGCCAACTGGCCGGGCAGTACGCGGTAGACCTGTTCATCGGCGCGACCCTGCAAGTCGATGGCGATGGTCATTCCTCCACCGTCACCCGAGGTCGCCTCGCCGGTTTCGGCGGCGCACCGAACATGGGGCACGACCCACGCGGTCGGCGCCACGGCACTCCAGCCTGGATCGACATGCGTCATGACGATTCGCAGCAACCGATGCTCGAACGCGGCAAGAAACTCGTAGTGCAGATGGTCGAGACCTTCCAGGAGGGCGGCAAACCGACCTTCGTCGAAACCCTCGACGCGGTGGAGGTGGCGAAGAAAAGCGGGATGCCGCTGGCGCCGATCATGATCTACGGCGACGACGTCACCCACCTGCTGACGGAAGAAGGCATCGCCTACCTGTACAAGGCGCGCTCGCTGGAAGAGCGTCAGGCAATGATCGCTGCGGTCGCCGGCGTCACCGCCATCGGCCTGCGCCACAACCCGAAAGACACCGAACGCATGCGCCGCGAAGGCCTGATCGCCTTGCCCGAGGACCTCGGCATCCGTCGCACCGACGCCACCCGTGAATTGCTGGCGGCGAAGAGCGTGGCCGATCTGGTCGAGTGGTCCGGCGGCCTCTACAACCCGCCCGCCAAGTTCAGGAGCTGGTAATGCACGCACTCAACCTGCAACCCAAAACCATCACCCTCGCCGAACGGCTGGCGGATCTGGCCGTGGACGCGCTGATCGACGAAGCCGACCTGTCGCCGAAACCGGCGCTGGTCGACCGTCGCGGCAACGGTGCGCACACCGATCTGCACCTCGGATTGATGCATGCCTCGGCGCTGGCGTTGTGGCCGGCGTTCAAGGAAATGGCCGAGGCCGCGCTTGAGTTCGGCGAAATCGGCTTGCCGCTGCGCGAAGCCATCGGCCGCATCGGACGAGAAGGTGAACAGGCGATGCTCGCCACCACCCACGGCGTGAACACCCATCGCGGGGCGATCTGGGCGTTGGGCCTGCTGGTCACGGCTGCTGCGCTGGATACCAAGTCCACCAACGCTGGCGTCGTCACCCTGCGCGCCGCACGTCTGGCGTTGCTCGATGATCGTTATGCGCCGCGTCCGCTGAGTCATGGCGCGCAAGTCGCCCAACGCTACGGCGCCCGCGGTGCCCGGGAAGAAGCGCAACTAGGCTTCCCGTCGGTGATGCAACGCGGCCTGCCGCAGCTCAAACGCAGCCGCGCCACCGGTCATGGCGAACAGAACGCTAGGCTCGACGCCTTGCTCGCAATCATGACCGACCTCGCCGACACCTGCGTGCTGTACCGCGCCGGCGAACCGGGCCTGCACGCCATGCAGCACGGCGCTCAGGCAGTGCTCGACGCCGGTGGCAGCGCCAGCCTTACCGGTCGCCGCCGCCTGCACGAACTGGATCAACAACTCATCGCATTGAATGCCTCGCCCGGTGGCGCCGCCGACTTGCTCGCCGCCACTCTGCTGCTTGATCGAATCGAGCGCGACGGCATCCTTCAGGGAGCGTTTTGATGGAAACCTTATCTTTTGAATTCCCCGCCGGGCAGCCGCCGCGCGGTCGGGCGCTGGTCGGTTGTGTCGGCTCGGGCGATCTGGAAGTGCTGATCGAACCGGGCCTGGCCGGCAAGCTGACGATCAACGTGCAAACCTCGGTCAATGGCGCCGAGCAGCGCTGGCAGCATCTGTTTGCGCGGATGTTCGACGGCACCACACCGCCGGCGATGGCCATCGATATCCACGATTTCGGCGCGACACCCGGCGTGGTGCGCCTGCGGCTGGAACAAGGCTTCGAGGAGATTGGTCATGACTGATGCCTCAGCGCTTCTGCACAAACATTCGTTCGTCGAACTCGGCGCCCGGCAGCGGGCGAAAGCCTTGCTCGACACCGGCACCTTCCGCGAATTGCTCGACCCGTTTCAACGCGTCATGTCGCCGTGGCTGGAACGTCAGGGCGTGGTGCCGCAGGCCGATGACGGCGTGGTGATCGCCAAGGGCCGCCTCGATGGTTTGCCGGTGGTGATCGCGGCGATTGAAGGCGCGTTTCAGGGCGGCAGCCTCGGCGAAGTCGGCGGCGCGAAGATCGCCGGCGCGCTGGAACTGGCCGCCGAGGACAACCGCAAAGGCATTCCGACCCGCGCCATCCTGCTGCTGGAAACCGGCGGCGTGCGCTTGCAGGAAGCCAACCTCGGGCTGGCGGCGATTGCCGATATCCACGCGGCGATTGTCGATCTGCAGCAGTACCAACCGGTGGTCGGCGTGGTGGCCGGCAGCGTCGGTTGCTTTGGCGGGATGTCGATTGCCGCTGCGCTGTGCAGCTATTTGCTGGTGACCCAGGAAGCGCGCCTCGGCCTGAACGGCCCGCAGGTGATCGAGCAGGAAGCCGGGATCGAGGAATACGACTCCCGCGACCGGCCCTTCATCTGGAGCCTGACCGGTGGCGAGCAACGGTTTGCCAGTGGTCTGGTGGACCGTTATGTCGCCGATGACGTGGCGCAGATTCGCCAGCAGGTCGGCGAGTTGCTGCAACAAGGCCTGCCGGCGCAACCGCGCAGTCAGCGGGCCGACTGGTTCCTGCAACGCCTGACGAGCCTGGACACTGACAAGCAAATCGAGCCTTCGGTGGTTCGCGATCTGTATCAAGGAGAGCGCTCATGAGTGGTTATTCCGTGCGCGGTTTGAACTGGTTCAACGCCTTGAGCGCTGGCGCGAATGCGGTTGAAGGTTTGCCGCCATCGCTGAGGGTTGCCGACGGGCCACTTGGGCGCTTTATCGCCGTGGTCGCCGATCCGCAAAACCGTTTCCCTCGCGCTCGCAATGGCGAAGTCGGTTTGCTCGAAGGCTGGGGGCTGGCGAAGGCTGTGGATGACGCTATCACCGCCGACCGTGACAAAACGCAAAAACGGCCCTTGATCGCAATCGTCGATGTGCCGAGCCAGGCCTACGGTCGCCGCGAAGAAGCCCTCGGCATTCATCAGGCCCTGGCCGGCGCGGCGGACGCTTATGCCCGCGCGCGTCTGGCCGGGCATCCGGTGATTGCGCTACTGGTGGGCAAGGCCATGTCCGGGGCGTTTCTCGCTCACGGATATCAGGCCAATCGCTTGATCGCCCTGCGTGATCCGGGGGTGATGGTGCATGCGATGGGCAAGACTTCGGCGGCGCGGGTGACCTTGCGCAGCGTCGAAGAACTGGAAGCCCTGGCGTCCAGCGTGCCGCCGATGGCCTATGACATCGACAGCTATGCCAGCCTTGGGTTGCTCTGGGAAACCCTGTCGGTGCAGCAGATCGAACAGCCGACGGCGGAGGATCTGGCGCGAGTCAGCGAATGCCTTAAGCAAGCCATCGGCGATATTGGCGCGACTGACTTGAGCAATCGTCTCGGCGCGAAAAATCGCGAAGCCTCCAGCCGCGTGCGTGAATTGCTGAGGGCGCAGTGGTGAACACGCCTCTGGCCCACGACCTGCTGTGGGGCATGACGCCGGCGCAGTTGCCGGCGGATGCGCCGCAGTGGGCGATTGATTCGCTGGCTGCCGGGCAACCGGTGGTGGTGCGGCGGGCGTTGAGTGAAGACGGATTCGTGGCGGTGGGCGTGCGCGGTCTGTTGCGCGAGCAGCGGCTGGCGGCGTTTATGTCTGTCGATTCGATTGCTTGCCGGGTCAGCCCGGAAGCGCTTTGTCAGGTCGAGAGCGAGCGTGATTTGCCGGTCATGCAGGCGCTCCGGCAACTGCGGCCGGTGCTCGATGATTGCGGCTGGATTTGGGGTGTCAGCGGCAGCGTCGGGTTTGAGCTGGCCAGTGGATTTACGGCAATGCACGAGCGCAGCGATCTCGACTTGATTCTGCGTACACCGCAACTTATCCCCCGTAATCAGGCGCGCAAGTTGGTCGCGGTTTTCGATCAGGCGATCTGCCGGGTCGACCTGCAATTGCAGACACCATTCGGTGCCGTTGCCCTGCGCGAATGGGCCGGAAATGCTTCGAGGGTGCTGCTGAAACACGCCCATGAAGCCTGTCTGGTGTCTGATCCGTGGAACCCGCAGGAGCAGGCAGCGTGAGCAGCCTGCTGGTGTTTCCCGGTCAGGGCGCGCAGCAGCCCGGCATGCTCCAGCGTTTGCCTCGGGAAACGCTGATCGAGGCCAGCGATGTGCTCGGTGAAGATGTCTTGCGGCTGGATTCCAGCGAAGCGTTGCGCAGCACCCGAGCGGTTCAGCTCTGCCTGCTGATCGCCGGGGTCGCAGCCTCGCGGCAGTTGTTGCAGGGCGGACTCACCGCCGATTACGTCGCCGGTCTGTCCATCGGTGCCTACCCGGCAGCGGTGGTCGCCGGAGCGTTGCGCTTCAGCGATGCGTTGCATCTGGTCAGCCTGCGCGGCGAGTTGATGCAGCAGGCTTATCCACAGGGCTTCGGCATGACCGCGATCATCGGCCTGCAATTATCCACAGTCGAAACGCTGCTGGCACAGGTGCACGGCGCAGAAACACCGGTGTACCTGGCCAACATCAACGCCGATAACCAGGTGGTGATTGCCGGCAGTGACCAGGCGATGCAAGCGGTCGCCGAGCTGGCGCGCGGTCGTGGCGCCGGTCTGGCAAAACGTCTGGCGGTCAGCGTGCCGTCGCACTGCCCGTTACTGGATGAGCCTGCGCAAACCCTCGCCGAAGCGTTCGCCAGGGTAGAACTGAAAACACCGAAAATCGCTTACCTGAGCGGCAGCCGCGCAAGGCCTGTGACCCAGGTAGAAGCGTTGCGCGACGACCTCGCCTTCAACATGTGCCGCGTGGTGGACTGGCGCGGCACCGTGCAAAGCGCTTACGAGCGCGGCGTACGTCTACAGATCGAACTGTCGCCCGGTGCGGTGCTGACCGGGCTGGCGCGCCGGGTGTTCGAACAGGGGACTGTCACTGCCTTCGACAGTGCCCGGCTCGACACCTTGCAGGCGCTGTTGCGTGAAGAGGAGGGCCGACGACCCTAAATCACCGACTCAGGCTTCGAACAACAAAAACAATTCGACGATGCACTTTGAGGACTACAACAATGATTATTTACGGTGTGGCGCTGCTGGCGATCTGTACGCTGGCAGGGGTGATCATGGGTGACCTGCTCGGCGTGCTGCTGGGGGTCAAATCCAACGTCGGCGGGGTCGGCATCGCCATGATCCTGTTGATCTGCGCGCGGTTGTGGATGCAGAAACGCGGCGGCATGACCAAGGATTGCGAGATGGGCGTCGGCTTCTGGGGCGCCATGTACATTCCGGTGGTGGTGGCTATGGCCGCGCAACAGAACGTCGTCACCGCCCTGCACGGCGGCCCGGTGGCGGTGCTGGCGGCGATCGGTTCGGTGGTGGTCTGTGGCTGCACGATTGCCTTGATCAGCCGCACCCACAAGGGCGAGCCATTGCCCGACGAACCGGCGGAAATCTCCCCGGTCGGCACGCCGGTAGGAGGTCGCTGATATGTGGGATCTCATTGAAAAAGGTCTGGAACACAACGGTCTGATCACCGCGTTCGCCTTCGTCGGCGTAATCATGTGGGTCTCGGTGATTCTCTCCAAACGCCTGACCTTCGGGCGGATTCACGGCTCGGCGATTGCCATCGTCATCGGCCTGGTGCTGGCCTGGGTCGGCGGGACGATGACGGGCGGGCAGAAGGGGCTGGCGGATCTGACGCTGTTCTCCGGCATCGGTCTGATGGGCGGCGCGATGCTGCGGGATTTCGCGATCGTTGCCACGGCGTTTGAAGTGCAGGCGACCGAGGCGAAGAAGGCCGGGATGATCGGCGTGATTGCGCTGCTGCTGGGCACGATCCTGCCGTTCATTGTCGGCGCGTGCATGGCTTACGCGTTCGGTTATCGCGATGCGGTGAGCATGACCACCATCGGCGCCGGTGCGGTGACTTACATCGTCGGGCCGGTGACTGGTGCGGCGATTGGCGCGACTTCGGATGTGATGGCGCTGTCGATTGCCACCGGGTTGATCAAGGCGATTCTGGTGATGGTCGGCACGCCGGTGGCGGCGCGCTGGATGGGCCTCGACAATCCGCGCTCGGCGATGGTGTTCGGCGGGCTGGCTGGGACCGTGAGTGGCGTGACGGCGGGGCTGGCGGCGACGGATCGGCGGTTGGTGCCTTATGGGGCGTTGACCGCGACCTTCCACACCGGACTTGGGTGCCTGCTTGGGCCATCGCTGCTGTTCTTCATCGTTCGCGGGATTGTTGGCTGAACGTCAAAAGCCCCTCACCCTAACCCTCTCCCGGAGGGAGAGGGGACCGACCGAGTTGGATGGGTCAGCTTTATCGACCTGAAATTTCCGTGTCGAACTCAGGACTCGAAACCGATGGAGATCTGCTCCCTTTCCCCCTCGCCCCCTTGGGGGAGAGGGCTGGGGTGAGGGGGTAAGCTTTTGATCTGCTTTTAATCACACCGCCAACTGGCGATTCGCATACATCCGACACTCCGCCAGCAAAGCCAGCAAATTCGGATCCCGCTCTTTTGCCTTCAAAAACACCACCCCGATGTGCTGCTGCAACCGGTACTTCTCCTGCAACGGAATCAGCTTCACCCGGTTCTCGTACACCGCCGCAATCCTCCCCGGCAGCAACGCGTAACCGACCCCGGAACTGACCATGCTCAGCAGGGTGAAGATGTCGTTGACCTGCATCGCTACCTTCGGCTCGAACCCCGCCTGCCGGAACACTCGGATGCCGTCCTGGTGGGTGGCGAAGCCTTGGGTGAGGGTGATGAAGGTTTCGTCGCGCACCTCCGCCAGATCCACTTCGCTGCGTTGGGCGAAGCGGGAATCGGCCGGGGTGGCGAGGAAGATGTCGTCGGAAAACAGCGGAATCTGCTCGCAGTCCGGGTCGTTGACGGTGTCGTCCAGCGACACCAGGATTGCATCGACTTCCATGTTTTTCAGCTTGTAGAGCAGGTCGATGTTCGAGCCGAGGATCAGGTCGATGTTGAGTTCGCTGCGGCGGATCTTCAGGCCCATGATCAGCTGCGGCACGGTTTTCACCGTCAGCGAATACAACGAGCCGAGCTTGAAGCGTTCAGCCGAGAACCCGGCGGCTTCGCGGGTCAGGCGTACGCTTTCGACCACGTCCTGAATCAGCTTCTGCGCCCGCTCCTCGAGCACGTAGGCGCTTTCCAGCGGCGTCAGGTTGCGCCCTTCGTGTTTGAACAGCGGACAGCGCAGGGCGCTTTCCAGCGAATGGATCGCGCGGTGCACGCTGACGTTGCTGGTCTGCAACTCGGCGGCGGCGCGGGCGAGGTTGCCGGTGCGCATGAAGGCGAGGAACACCTCGAGTTTCTTCAGGGTCAATTCTTCGTCGATCAGCATGGCGCGGACTCTTCTTGGTATCGGTCGATTGTGCCCAAATATCAGGACAGGTGCCTGCCTGCGTTGAACGGAAACATTGCGCTTTTACGCTCAAGGCCCGAGCCTTGCGTGTTGCGGTAACGAAATCGAGGTGTGCGACACATGTATCACGGAGAAAAACTGAACGCCTGGACGCATCTGGTCGGTGCGGTAGCGGCGTTTGTCGGGGGCGTCTGGATGCTGGTGATTGCCAGCCTCGACGGCAGCCCGTGGAAGATCGTCAGCGTGGCGATTTACGCCTTCACCTTGCTGGTGCTCTACAGCGCGTCCACCGTGTACCACAGCGTGCGGGGGCGCAAGAAAGCGATCATGAAGAAGGTCGATCACTTTTCGATCTACTTGCTGATCGCCGGCAGTTACACGCCGTTCTGCCTGGTGACTTTGCGCGGGCCGTGGGGCTGGACGTTGTTCGGGATTGTCTGGGGGCTGGCGCTGATAGGCATTCTGCAAGAGATCAAGCCGCGCTCGGAGGCGCGGATCCTGTCGATCGTGATCTACGCGGTGATGGGCTGGATCGTGCTGGTGGCGGTCAAGCCACTGATCGCGGCGCTCGGGACGGCGGGGTTTGCCTGGCTGGCGTCGGGTGGCGTGCTGTACACCGTGGGGATCATCTTTTTTGCCCTCGACCATCGGTTGCGGCATGCCCACGGGATCTGGCATCTGTTCGTGATCGCCGGGAGTTTGCTGCACTTTGTGGCGATTCTGTTTTACGTCCTTTAAGCGCCCATCAGCCGACCGAGTTGTTCGCCGGCGCGCTGACTGAAGATCTGCAGCAAATCATGCAGCGTATGCGGCGGTGGCTCGGTGGCGCGGGTCACGGCGTACAGCGTGATCGGCAGCGGCGGGGCGAGTGGGCGGATTACGGTGCTGGTCGGCGAGGCACCGAGGGCGGTGAACGGATCGATCACGGCCACCCCGGCGCCGGACTCCACCATCGTTCGCGCCAGTGAATACGTCTGCACGGCGATCCGCACCCGAGGCGGCGGTTCGACCGCTTCGAGATAACTATCGAGTCGCGCTGCCAGTGGATCGGCGCTGGACAGCCCGATCAGCGGCGCTCCGGCCAACGCCATCAGCGGCAACGGCTGACCGGCGTCTTCCTCCGGCCAGTAACCTTTCGGCGCCAGCGCCACCAGCACCCCCGAAGCCAATGCCTGGGCCTTCAGCCCCGGATGGTCCGGCAACTGCAACGTCAGCGCCACGTCCACTTCGCGCATCAGCAGGTTCTGCATCAGCTCGCGGCTGTGGGCGCTCGACAGTTCGCAGGCGATGTCCGGGAATTGCGCCGTCCACTGCTGGATCGCCGGCGGCAGCAACGACAGCGCCAGCGCCGGAGTCGCGCCGATCCGCAGGCTGTGGCCGGGCTCGCGGCGCAGGCTCTGGGCCAGACGCCGCACGCCTTGCAGGCTTTCGGTGACCTTGTCGACTTCGCGCTCCAGCTCCAGCGCTTCCGGGGTCGCCTGCAATTTGCCGCGCACTCGCAGAAACAATGGAAAACCCAACTGCTGCTCGGCGTGCTGCAACACCTTGGTCACCGCCGGTTGCGAGACATGCAGCAACTGCGCAGCAGCGCTGACCGAGCCGGTCTGGCGAATGGCCTGGAAAATCTCGATATGACGAAGGCGCATGACGATCCCATAACCTTTGTTTATAGGTCTGGCATCTTTATTCATTGTTCGGCGCCTGTCACCTCACCCTAACCTCGGCCTCGTCTTCAAGAACTGTTAAGGACGGACATGGCTCAGCGTGTGTGCATCATCGGCGGCGGCGTGATCGGGCTGGCAACGGCCTGGGCGCTGGTGCGCGACGGCTTCGAGGTGACGGTGGTCGAGGCGCGGCGGTCGCTGGGCAGTGAAACCAGCTTCGCCAATGGCGGCCAGTTGTCCTATCGCTACGTTGCACCGCTGGCCGATGCCGGCGTGCCGCTGCAGGCGATCGGCTGGATGCTGCGCGGCGATTCACCGCTCAAGCTGCGCCCACGCCTGGACCCGGCGCAATGGCGCTGGATGGCCTCGTTTCTCGCCGCGTGCCGCACCTCGGTCAACCGCGAAAACGCCGCGCATCTGTTGCGTCTGGCGCTGTTCAGCCAGAGCACCCTGAAACGCTGGCGCGAGGACGACGGGCTGGTCGGTTTCAACTGGCGGCGCAACGGCAAACTGGTGACCTTCCGCAACGCCTCCAGCTTCGAGCATGCACGCAAAGGCCTGGCCGATCCGCAGCAACAGCAGGTTTTGTCCGCCACCGAATGTGCGCAACTGGAACCGGCACTGGCCGATGCGCCGTTTGTAGGCGCGATCTACACGCCGGATGAAGAAGTCGGCGATTGTCACGGTTTCTGCCAGCAGTTGGCGGCGCGATTGAAGGCGTCGGGTCGCTGCGAGTTTCGCCTTGGTCAGGCAGTCACCGGCATTCGTCACAGCCACGGCGTCGTCACGGCGATTGAGCTTGGCGACGAAACGCTGCCGGTCGAACAACTGGTAATCGCCGCCGGCCATCGCAGCCCGTTGCTGGCGCTGCCCGGCCTGCGCCTGCCGCTGTATCCGCTGAAGGGCTACAGCCTGACCGTGCCGATCGGCAACGAACACCGGGCACCAGATGTGAGCATCACCGACTACGACCGCAAGATCGTCTACGCGCGCATCGGCGAACAACTGCGCGTGGCGGCGATGGTCGACATCGTCGGTTTCGACCCGGCGGTGGACCCCGAGCGGCTGGCGCTGATCAAGCGCCAGGCCCGCGACACCTTTCCCGACGCCGGCCACTACGACGCGGCCGTGGAGTGGGCCGGCATGCGACCGGCCACGCCCACCGGCGTTCCGTTGCTGGGCGCCACGGCGTATCGCAATCTGTGGCTCAACCTCGGCCACGGCGCGCTGGGTTTCACCCTGGCCTGCGGCAGCGGGCAGTTGCTCAGCGAGCTGATTGGCCAGCAGCGCACATCCATTGATCTGCACGGGTTCAATCCCCATGCGGCGTGACGGTTTCTGCTAAAACACCCCACCCACAACGGAGAATAACAATGCAAAAAATCACGTTGCTCGGCTGCACTCTGGCGCTGGTTTTCGGCGCTCAGGCGCAGGCCAATGAAGTGCCGCTGACCGGTACGCTCGGCAAGATCGCCAGCGCCAACAGCATCACCCTGAGTTATCGCGATGCGTCGGTGCCGTTCTCGTATGTGGGCGATCACACCGGCCAGCCAATGGGGTATTCGGTGGAGCTGGCGGACAAGATCGTCGAGCGCATCAGGCAGCAACTGGCGCTGCCGGAGCTGAAGGTGAAGTACAACCTGGTGACCTCCCAGACGCGGATTCCGCTGGTGCAGAACGGCACGGTCGACCTTGAATGCGGCTCCACCGGCGTTACGGCCGAACGACAGAAGCAAGTCGCGTTTTCCTACGGTTTCATCTACGTCAAAGGGCAGTTGCTGACCGCCAGGGACAGCGGCATCCACAGCTTCGATGATTTGCGCGGCAAGAACGTGGTGACCACCGCCGGTACCACCAACGAGCGGTATCTGAAGAGCTACAACCTCGACCACAAACTGAACATGTTCGTGATTAGCGCCAAGGATCACGGCGAGGCGTTCCAGATGCTGCAATCGGGACGCGCGGCGGCGTTCTACATGGACGATGCGCTGCTCTACGGCGAGCGGGCCAAGGCGCGCGACCCGCATAACTGGGTCGTGGTGGGGGAGGAGCAATCGCGGGAAATCTACAGCTGCATGGTGCGCAAGGATGATCCGCAATTTCTCGCGCTGGTCAACGGTGTGCTGGCCGACCTGTACAGCTCGGGGGAGATCAACGGGATCTACCGCAAGTGGTTCGAACAGCCGATCCCGCCGAAGGGCCTGAACCTTGAGTTCCCGATGACCAGCGAACTCAAGGCAATCATTGCCAGACCAACCAGTGATCCGGTGCAGTGACGGGTTAGAAATCACCCCACAGTTGCTGCGCCACCGCCAGCGCCACAACCGGCGCAGTCTCGGTGCGCAGCACGCGCGGGCCGAGGCGGGCGGCGTGGAAGCCGCCGGCCTTGGCTTGCTCGACTTCGGCGTCGGACAAACCGCCTTCCGGGCCGATCAGGAACGCCAGGGTCGATGGTTTGGCGTGGCTGACCAGCGGCTCGGCCACCGGGTGCAGCACCAGTTTCAGTTCGGCTTCGGTCTGTTTCAGCCAGTCGGCCAGCAGCACCGGCGGATGAATCACCGGCACCCGCGAACGACCGCATTGCTCGCAAGCGCTGATCGCCACCTGACGCCAGTGCAGCAGGCGTTTGTCGGCGCGTTCGTCCTTGAGGCGGACTTCGCAGCGCTCGCTGAAGATCGGGGTGATTTCGGTCACGCCCAGTTCGGTGGCTTTCTGGATTGCCCAGTCCATTCGCTCGCCCCGGGACAGGCCCTGGCCGAGATGGATTTGCAGCGGTGATTCGACCTGGCCGGCGAACTGCTCGTCGATCTGCACCACCACGCGTTTCTTGCCGACTTCCACCAGCGATCCGCGAAATTCATGGCCGGAGCCGTCGAACATCTGCACCGCATCGCCCTCGGCCATGCGCAGCACGCGGCTGATGTAATGCGCCTGGGCTTCCGGCAGTTCGTGTTCGCCGGTGCTGAGCGGGGCGTCGATAAAGAAGCGGGACAGTCTCATTTCGGGTCTCTCTGATTAGATCGTTCCCACGCTCCGCGTGGGAATGCAGCTCGGGACGCTCTGCGTCCCAAGAGCGGACGCAGAGCGTCCGGTGAGTCATTCCCACGCAGACGGTTCGACGCCTCGACGTGGGAACGAGCCTTCAACTCAAGTAAGTTAGATCAGCCCGGATCACGGAACCCGGGATGGAAATCCTTCGGCACCGCCACACTGACGCTGTCACGGGTGGCGATGTCGATGCCTTCGCTGGCGACTTCGGCGAGGAAGTCGATCTGCTCCGGGGTGATCACGTACGGCGGCAGGAAATACACCACGCTGCCCAGCGGACGCAGCAACGCGCCACGCTCCAGCGCATGCTGGAACACCTTCAGACCGCGACGTTCCTGCCACGGATAAGCCTCTTTCGTGGCTTTGTCCTTGACCATCTCGATCGCCAGCACCATGCCGGTCTGACGCACTTCCGAAACATTCGGATGATCCACCAGATGCGCTGTCGCCGACGCCATGCGCTGGGCCAGCGCCCGGTTGTTCTCGATCACGTTGTCCTGCTCGAAAATATCCAGGGTCGCCAATGCCGCCGCACAGGCCAGCGGGTTGCCGGTGTAGCTGTGCGAATGCAGGAAGGCACGCAGGGTCGGGTAATCGTCGTAGAAGGCGCTGTACACCTCGTCGGTGGTCAGGCACGCCGCCAACGGCAGATAACCGCCGGTCAGGGCTTTCGACAGGCACAGGAAGTCCGGGCGGATGCCGGCCTGCTCGCAGGCGAACATCGTCCCGGTGCGGCCGAAGCCGACGGCGATTTCGTCGTGAATCAGGTGCACGCCGTAACGGTCGCAGGCCTCACGCAGCAACTTGAGGTACACCGGGTGATACATGCGCATGCCGCCGGCGCCCTGGATCAGCGGCTCGACGATCACGGCCGCGACGCTGTCATGATTTTCCGCCAATGTCTGTTCCATGGCGGCGAACATGTTGCGCGAGTGTTCTTCCCAGCTCATGCCCTGCGGGCGCAGGTAACAATCCGGGCTCGGCACCTTGATGGTGTCCATCAGCAGGGCTTTGTAGGTTTCGGTGAACAACGGCACGTCACCGACCGCCATCGCCGCCATGGTTTCGCCGTGATAGCTGTTGGTCAGGGTGACGAAGCGCTTCTTGTTCGGCTGGCCGCGGTTGAGCCAGTAGTGAAAGCTCATTTTCAGCGCGACTTCGATGCAGGACGAACCGTTATCGGCGTAGAACACCCGGTTCAGGCCTTCCGGCGTCATCTTCACCAGACGCTCGGACAGCTCGATCACCGGCTGATGGCTGAAACCGGCCAGAATCACGTGTTCCAGCTGATCGACCTGATCCTTGATGCGCTGGTTGATGCGCGGGTTGGCGTGGCCGAACACGTTGACCCACCAGGAGCTGACCGCATCCAGATAACGCTTGCCTTCGAAGTCTTCCAGCCAGACGCCTTCACCGCGCTTGATCGGAATCAGCAGCAGCTGTTCGTGGTCTTTCATCTGGGTGCAGGGATGCCACAGCACCGCGAGATCGCGTTGCATCCACTGGTTGTTCAAGCCCATGTTCAGTCTCCTCGAGGCGGCTCGCGTCAGGCGCGGGCAAACAATCGCGCAAGCCTATGCAATGCGTCGCGCCGGGACAACCCATTGTGTCGATTGAGCTACTTTGTATGGGCCGATAGACGTCGCTGGCGGCGTTTTGATGGCTGACGTATTCTTCGCGGTTCTTTGGGTCGTCTGACCCGCAAAACTGCATTTTCCTACGTGTTTATCCGGAGTTCGCTGAATGTCTGTCGGTTGGCTGCGCGCCTGTGCGCTAGTGGTGTTGGGGCTGTTTAGCGTTACGGCGCTGGCCAAGGATAAAACGGCAATCGTGATCGGCGGCGGCCTGTCGGGCCTGACGGCGGCTTACGAACTGCAGAACAAGGGCTGGCAGGTCACGCTGCTCGAAGCCAAACCGAGCCTGGGCGGTCGCTCGGGCATGGCCACCAGCGAGTGGATCGGCAACGACAAGACTCAACCGGTGCTGAACAAATACGTATCGACCTTCAAGCTGAACACCACGCCGGCGCCTGAATTCGTACGGACTCCGGGTTACCTGATCGACGGCGAGTATTTTTCCGCCGCCGACCTGACCGCCAAACAGCCTGCCACGGCCGAAGCGCTGAAGCGCTACGAGAAAACCCGTGACGATCTGGCGCGCTCGATCGACGATCCGCAGAACCCGGCGGCGACCAACACTCTGCACGCCCTGGATCAGATCAACGTCTCGAGCTGGCTCGACAAGCAGAACCTGCCGGCCACCGCACGTCAGCTGATCAACCAGGACATCCGCACCCACTACGACGAGCCTTCGCGCCTGTCGCTGCTGTACTTCGCACAGCAGAGCCGGGTGTATCGCGGCGTGTCCGACCGTGACCTGCGCGCTTCGCGTTTGGTCGGTGGCAGCCCGGTGCTGGCCCAGGCCTTCGTCAAACAGCTGAAAACCATCAAGACCAACTCGCCAGTATCTGCCATCACCCAGGACAAGGACGGCGTGACCGTCAAGGTCGGCAGCGTCGGCTACCAGGCCGATTACGTTGTGCTGGCGGTGCCGTTGCGCGCCCTCAACAAGATCCAGCTGACCCCGGCGCTGGATGCCCAGCACCTGGCTGCGATCAAGGGCACCAACTATGGCTGGCGCGACCAGATCATGCTGAAGTTCAAGACGCCGGTATGGGAAAGCAAGGCGCGGATGTCCGGCGAAATCTACAGCAACACCGGCCTTGGCATGTTGTGGATCGAGCCGGCTCTGAAGGGCGGCGCCAACGTGGTGATCAACCTGTCCGGCGACAACGCCCGCGTCATGCAGGCCTTCGGCGACAAGCAGATGGTCGACCAGGTGCTGATTCGTCTGCACACGTTTTATCCACAGGCCCGTGGCTCGTTCACCGGTTATGAAATCCGTCGCTACAGCACCGATCCATCGACCGGTGGTTCCTACCTGGCCTTCGGCCCTGGCCAGATCAGCAAATTCTGGCGCCTGTGGGAGCGTCCGCTGCAGCGCGTAGCGTTTGCCGGCGAACACACCGACACCTTGTACCCGGGCACCCTGGAAGGCGCACTGCGCACCGGTCAGCGCGCGGCCAGTCAGGTTGAAGACCTGGCGGAGGGCAAATCCTTCGAACCGGCCAAAGTCGGCCCGGCAGCAGCCACCGCCGCAGCGGCAGGTGCAGCGGGTGCGGCAGTGGCGGCGAAGAAAGGCAACTTCTTCACCAACCTGTTCGGCGGTTCGGACGACGATAAGAAGCCAGAGCCAGTGAAAGCGCCAGAGCCGGCACCTGCTCCAGCCGCTCCAGCGCCTGCACCGACCCCGGCTCCTGCGCCAGCCCCGGTGGAAGCACCGAAGCCAGCAGTTCCGGTAAAAGCCGAGCCAGCCAAGAAAGCGGCAGCCAAGCCAGCAGCGAAGAAACCGGCGGCGAAGACCGAAGCGAAAAAAGCTCCGGCCAAACCAGCGGCGAAAAAAGCTGAACCGGCGAAGAAGCCAGCGGCTAAACCGGCGGCAACCACCGAGACCAAAGCGCAGTAAGGCTTTGCGGTAAATGAAAAAGCGCGGCTTTCAGGCCGCGCTTTTTTTTGCCCGTGATTCACAACATCCCGCCACACTTTTGTCTTTAATCTTTCCTTAACTCCCCTGTTCAAGACTCTTGATCGTATTTCTCGATATTTCAAAGCGAAATTTTCCGCTTTAATTCGATAGATAACTCGCTAGTCTTGGTTCGCAGTTCTCACAGGATTTGGGCAATGCAGCTACGTAACTCTTCTTCGCGCTACGGTTGGGTCAGCATCTTCATGCACTGGGGCGTGGCGCTGGTGGTCTTCGGGCTGTTCGCGCTGGGTCTGTGGATGGTGGGGCTGGATTACTACAGCACCTGGCGCAAAGACGCGCCGGATCTGCACAAGAGCATCGGTCTGGTGCTGCTGGGTGTGATGGTGTTGCGGGTGTTGTGGCGCTTTGTCAGTCCACCGCCGCCAACGTTGCAAAGCTACAGCCGCATGACCCGCATCGGTGCGAAGTTCGGCCATGGGTTTCTGTACCTTGCGCTGTTCGCCGTGATGATTGCCGGTTACCTGATTTCCACCGCAGACGGTGTCGGTATCCCGGTGTTTGGCCTGTTTGAAGTTCCTGCACTGGTTTCCGGACTACCGGATCAGGCAGATACCGCCGGTGTGATTCATCTCTGGCTGGCATGGGCGCTGGTAATTTTTTCCGGCCTTCATGCGTTGGCAGCATTGAAGCACCACTTTATCGATCGTGATGCGACCCTGACACGAATGCTGGGGCGCAAAGCCTGATGTTCAACCTCGACTCCAAAGGAAAACAAAGCATGTTGAAAAAGACTCTGGCCGCTCTGGCAATCGGCTCTGCCGTCCTGTCCGCCAACGTGATGGCCGCTGACTACGTGGTTGATAAAGAAGGCCAGCACGCCTTCGTCGACTTCAAGATCAGCCACCTGGGCTACAGCTTCATCACCGGTACCTTCAAGGACATCGATGGCAAGTTCAGCTTCGACGCTGCCAAGCCTGAAGACAGCAAGATCGAGTTCAACGTGAACACCGCCAGCGTGTTCACCAACCACGCCGAGCGCGACAAGCACATCGCCAGCGCTGACTTCCTGAACGCCAGCAAGTTTGCCAAGGCGACCTTCGTCTCCACCAGCGTCAAGTCCACCGGTGCCAACACCGCTGACGTGACCGGCGACCTGACCATCCTGGGCGTCACCAAGCCAGTGGTCGTGAAGGCGACCTTCCTGGGCGAAGGCAAGGATCCATGGGGTGGCTACCGTGCCGGCTTCGAAGGCACCACCACCATCAAGCGTTCCGATTTCGGCAAGCAGAAAGACCTGGGTCCGAAGTCCGACGCGGTCGAGCTGTACGTTTCGTTTGAAGGTGTGAAAGCGAAGTAATTTTCGCCGGCCACACAAAAACGCCCCCGGTCTTGCGACCGGGGGCGTTTTTTATGGCCTGCCGTAACTCTTTTCTCGGCAACGCGCAAAAAAATGCCCCGGTTTTCAGGCCGGGGCATTTTTCATTGCGGTGGAAAACTCAGCGATTGCGGGTCAGCAAGGCCGGTTTTTCACCGCGTGGGCGGCTTGGCAGTTGATCCAGCTGCTCAGGCGTCGGGAAGCGGTCGGCTTTCGATTCCTTGTGCATGATCTTCGGCCCGCTGCTGCGCGGGTTCTGCACGGCCGGTTCAGCGCGTTGCTGATCGTCACGGGCCGGGCGGCGGTTGCGCGGGTTTTCATCGCGACGACCCTGACCGTCACGCGGAGCACCGTTGCGTGGGCCGCTGCGCTTGCCTGGCGGAGTGCCGGTGCTCGAACCGTTGCTGTTGCGCGGGCCGTTCTGGCGACCTTGCGACTGACCGCCGCGGGGTGCGCCCGAACCTGCGCCTTGCGCCGGAGCGCCTGGACGACGGTTGCGACCACCGGCCGGAGCCTGCTTCGGCACGTAATCGACGCGGTTACCGAAGTTATCGATATCGTCGTCGAGGAATTCGTCCGGAGCACGGTCAGCAGCGGCGCGTGGCGGCTGGCTTGGCTGGCGCTGTTCGCGGGCCGGGGTGCCTTCACGCGGCTTTTGTTGACGGGCTGGACGCTCGCCACGATCGCCGGCCGGTTTTTCCTTGCCCTTGTCTTTGCCTTTGTCTTTACGACCGCCGCCACCGCCGCCGCCATTCGGGCCGTCGCCGCGTGGGCCACGGGCGTTGCGCGGGTTGCGCATGTCCGGACGTTCACGGGCTTCGGGCTTCTCGGCCTCGATGTTGCTGGCATCGAAACCCATCAGGTCGCCGTCGGCGATTTTCTGCTTGGTCATGCGTTCGATGCTTTTCAGCAGTTTTTCTTCGTCCGGTGCGACCAGCGAGATCGCCTCGCCCGAACGACCGGCACGGCCAGTGCGGCCGATACGGTGCACGTAGTCTTCATCGACGTTCGGCAGTTCGAAGTTGACCACGTGTGGCAACTGGTCGATGTCCAGACCGCGCGCCGCGATGTCGGTGGCAACCAGGATGCGCACTTCACCGGCCTTGAAGTCGGCCAGGGCTTTGGTGCGGGCGTTCTGGCTCTTGTTACCGTGGATCGCCACAGCCGGCAGGCCGTGCTTGTCCAGGTACTCGGCCAGACGGTTGGCGCCGTGCTTGGTGCGGGTGAACACCAGCACCTGTTCCCACGCGCCGGCGGTGATCAGGTGGGCCAGCAGCGCACGCTTGTGGCTGGCTGGCAGGCGGAATACGCGTTGTTCGATGCGCTCGACCGTGGTGTTCGGCGGCGTCACTTCGATGCGTTCCGGGTTGTGCAGCAGCTTGCCGGCAAGATCCGTGATGTCTTTGGAGAAGGTCGCCGAAAACAGCAGGTTCTGACGCTTGGCCGGCAGACGCGCGAGGACTTTCTTCACGTCGTGGACGAAGCCCATGTCGAGCATGCGGTCGGCTTCGTCGAGCACGAGGATTTCAACGTGGGACAGATCGACGCTGCCCTGGCCGCACAGGTCGAGCAGACGACCCGGGCACGCAACGAGGACGTCCACGCCACGGGACATGGCCTGAACCTGCGGGTTCATGCCGACGCCGCCGAAGATGCAGGCGCTGACGAATTTCAGGTCACGGGCGTAGATCTTGAAGCTGTCGTGAACCTGGGCCGCGAGTTCGCGGGTCGGGGTCAGGACCAGCACGCGCGGTTGGCGCGGGCCGTGACGCTGGGATTTGTCCGGGTGGCCGTTGGGGAACAGCCGCTCCAGGATCGGAAGGGCGAAGCCGCCGGTTTTACCGGTACCTGTCTGTGCCGCAACCATCAGGTCGCGACCTTGCAACACGGCGGGAATGGCCCGCTGTTGCACCGGAGTAGGCTCGGTATAGCCCGCATCTTCGATAGCGCGGACCAAAGCCTCGGAGAGACCGAGGGAAGCAAAGGACATGAGTAATCCTGTTTCAGTTAGGGCTTGGCCCAATGGGAGTCTTGCCTGGCGCGAATGGCGTTTAAGAGGACGCAATCCCGTCCGGTCCTGCTGCGGTTCCGAAGGCACGTCCGGAGCGCTCGCGCGGGCTGAAAAGCTGCGCTGTAGCGGGTCGGGAGGCCTGTTACGGTTCCGGGCGTCCGGGCGTGAGCCTGGCGGGAACGCCGGAGTATAACAGAGCAATCACTGCGCGCCGCTTTCCTGCTGCTCAACGGTTTTGCCGCTGGCGGTTGCACTGCCCAGTGGCGCCGTCAGGGCGGGGGCCGCGCCGTAGCGGGCGCTGAGCTCGGCATAGGCCGGTTCGCGCTTGAAACGCTTGAGTTCGGCGCCGAAGCGCTGCACCAGCAAATCCATCCCGGCATTGCGCCGCACGGCCAGAAACTGGCTCTGGCGGCTGATGACCGTGGGGTTTTCCGTGATCTTGTCGCGAATGCCCAGTTCATCGAGCAAATGCTGACCCACGCGGCGATCAGTGATCAGCAGGTCGATGCGCCCGCGCACCAGTTTGCCGAAATTGGCTTCGTGGGTCGGGGCCGGCTCGCGGGTGAACAGGGTCGATTCGCGAAAGTCGGGGCTGTACAGATAGCCCGGCGAGGTGCCGACCGTCAGGCCTTTGAGGTCTTCAAGGCTGTGAAAAGGGTGCGGACGCTCGTTGGCGTAGAACATCACGAACTCGACGTCCGACAGCGGTTCGCTAGGGTAGAGCAGGGTGGCGTCGCGTTCGTCGCTGTGGAAGATGTCCAGCGCGCCGTCGGCCTGGCCGGTTTCGAGCATCGACAGGCAGCGTTTCCAGGGCAAAAACTGCCATTCGACTTCGATGCCCAAGCGCTTGAATACGATGGCAGTGGTTTCGTAGTCCAGCCCGAGATTCTTGCCGCCTTGTTCATAGACATACGGCGCCCATGGCTCGGTGACAATGCGCAACCTCTCGCCCCGAGCAGCGAAGCTCAGGCAAGTAAACAGCAAAACGCTCAGCAACTGGACAATGACAGGCATGGCCTGAGGTTAGTACGCGAATCGCCTGATGAGAAGCTCTGGCATGCATGTTTAACGCTGCAAGCGAAGAGTTTCGATGCGATGCCGCTATTTGCCGGATGAATTGAGCAGGTGCTGATGAATTGTCGTGTAGCGCGAGCCCAGAACCAGTCTGACCAGTCTTCTGCTGAACCATTCTTCCAGCAAATGCTGACAAACTTTCTTGCCAATCCTTTCCTGCTGGTTTTTCAGTGCCTTTTCCCACCACACCGGTGCGCAGGCCTGGTCGAATTCGTTGGGGTGCTTATAGCAACCGTAGAGAATTTCGCGAATGAACTGGCGAAGGTGCGCGGGCAGCATCAGGGTGATGACTTTGTAAAGCATGCGCTGCATACGTGGCGGACGTGGCAGTCGCGCGGAAACGAGACGGGTGTCATCCAGTGCAGCCTGACAGGTCGGGTTGTCGCCATGCTTGGCGACCCAGGCCTGAACCTTGGCCCTGAACAGCTGCTTGCGGCTCCAGTAGTGATGAATCAGGTCCGGACACTTCTTGATGTCCAGTGTGCGATAGGCTGCCACTGACAGGCAGAACTCTTCCAGGGTGTAGGCACCCTGGGCGAGCGGGAACAGCTCGTCGATCAGCGCAATCGAGCGATCAAGCACTTGCGCATCCTGGCGATGCAGGCCGATGACGCCAGAGTTGAGCAGCATCATTTGATCGTCAGCCAGGCCTCTCTCCAGCAGGGTTTTCGACAGAGCGCTGTAGAGCAGGTTTTCCTTGTTGGTGCCGTATTGCAAGTAGTAGTCATTGCACAGCAGCGTGCCGGGTTGCACCCGTTCGAACAGTTTGACTGGCGAGCAATGAAAAAAAGTGTCGGTGTCGATCAGCAAGGCTGTCTCGGACTCTTCGAGCACCGTTCGCAAGGCAACGTGTTTGGTGCGGAAGTGGTAGCCGTGAGGTTCGCTCCAGCGCTGACGGGTGGCAGCATCGAGGGGACGCACTCGTACCGGGAGTTTTTCGTAAGGCTGCGGATTGTCACTGAACACCTGGATATCAATCGTCACATCTGGTGATTCACGAAGCCAGGCCAGGGCACTCGCGATGCTGAACACGGCTTCCTGGTGATAGGTTTCAGAGCCAAAAACCAGGTAGACGAGTTGAGGGCGTGGGTTCGAAGAATCGCAGATCATTGACGACAACATTCCATTGGTACTTTTAAATGTAAAAAGGCCCTCTGAAGAGGGCACTTTTTACTGTCTTGAATCGTTTAGCGCGGCAACTTCAGATTATTCCAGATCGCCAGGCTCGGTTCCGCCTGGTTCATGGAATAGAAGTGCAGGCCAGGCGCGCCGCCTTGCAGCAGGCGTTCGCACATCTCGCTGACGACCTGTTCACCAAAGCGCTGAATGCTCTGGCTGTCATCGCCGTAGGCTTCCAGTTGCTTGCGGATCCAGCGCGGGATTTCCGCACCGCAGGCATCGGAGAAGCGTGCGAGTTTGCTGTAGTTGGTGATTGGCATGATGCCCGGAACGACCGGAATGTCCACGCCCAGCGCCTGCAACCGGTCGACAAAGTAGAAGTAGCTGTCGGCGTTGAAGAAGTACTGGGTGATCGCGCTGTCGGCGCCGGCACGGGCCTTGCGCACGAAGTTGGCGAGATCGTCTTCGTAGTTGCGCGCTTGCGGATGCATCTCCGGGTAGGCGGCGACTTCGATGTGGAAATGATTGCCGGTTTCCTCACGAATGAATTCAACCAGTTCATTGGCGTGACGCAGCTCGCCGCTGGTCATGCCCATGCCGGATGGCAGGTCACCGCGCAGGGCGACGATGCGCTTGATGCCGGCAGCCTTGTACTCGTTCAGCAGGCCGCGCAGGTCGTCCTTGCTGTCGCCGACGCACGACAGGTGCGGGGCGGCGGGGATTTTGACTTCGCTTTCCAGCTGCAGAACGGTGTTCAGCGTGCGGTCACGGGTCGAACCGCCCGCGCCGTAGGTGCAGGAAAAGAAGTCAGGGTTGTAGGTGGCCAACTGACGGGCAGTGGCGAGCAGTTTTTCATGCCCAGCATCGGTCTTGGTCGGGAAGAACTCGAAGCTGTAGCGACGTTCTTGGGACATGGAGGAAGCCTCCAGTTACGAGCGGCAAGCTACAAGCTGCGAGAGAAGCGGAGGTGCGCTGATCTCTCGTGCGTGAAACCTACTGCCTGAAACTGTTCTGAAATAGGGGCAGAGCTCTCAAGCTTCGTACGGCAAGTCCGGCTTTTGACCTTGCTTGCCGCTTGAAGCTTGTAGCTCGCAGCTGCTCTTGTCTTAGTAGCGGTAAGCGTGCGGCTTGAACGGGCCTTCGACGGTCACGCCGATGTAGTCAGCCTGTTGCTTGGTCAGTTGAGTGACCACGCCGCCGAATCCGCGGACCATTTCCAGGGCCACTTCTTCGTCGAGTTTCTTCGGCAGTACTTCAACGGTCAGACGCTCGGCTTTCTGGGCTGGCGACAGGTCGGCGTACTTCTGGCCGAACAGGAAGATCTGCGCCAGAACCTGGTTGGCGAACGAACCGTCCATGATGCGGCTTGGGTGACCGGTGGCATTGCCCAGGTTCACCAGACGGCCTTCCGCCAGCAGGATCAGGTAGTCGTCGTTCTGAGCGTCGAAAGCGCCCGGGCCGGTACGGTGGATCTTGTGTACCTGTGGCTTCACTTCTTCCCATGCCCAGTTCTTGCGCATGAAAGCGGTGTCGATTTCGTTGTCGAAGTGACCGATGTTGCAGACAACGGCGCGCTTCTTCAGGGCTTTGAGCATGTTTGCGTCGCAAACGTTGACGTTACCGGTGGTGGTCACGATCAGGTCGATCTTGCCCAGCAGCGCTTTGTCGATGCTTGCTTCGGTGCCGTCGTTGATACCGTCGATGAACGGCGAAACCAGTTCGAAACCGTCCATGCAGGCTTGCATGGCGCAGATCGGGTCAACTTCGGAAACCTTGACGATCATGCCTTCCTGACGCAGGGACTGGGCCGAGCCCTTGCCCACGTCACCGTAGCCGATGACCAGCGCTTGCTTGCCGGACAGCAGGTGGTCGGTGCCGCGCTTGATGGCGTCGTTCAGGCTGTGTCGGCAGCCGTACTTGTTGTCGTTCTTGGACTTGGTCACCGAGTCGTTGACGTTGATGGCCGGGATTTTCAGCTCGCCTTTGGCCAGCATGTCCAGCAGGCGGTGCACGCCGGTGGTGGTTTCTTCGGTCACGCCGTGAACGCGGTCCAGAACCTGTGGGTATTTCTTGTGCAGCAGCTCGGTCAGGTCGCCGCCGTCGTCGAGGATCATGTTGGCGTCCCATGGCTGGCCATCTTTCAGGATGGTCTGCTCCAGGCACCACTCGTACTCTTCTTCAGTCTCGCCTTTCCAGGCGAATACCGGGATGCCGGCAGCGGCGATGGAAGCGGCGGCCTGATCCTGAGTCGAGAAAATGTTGCAGGACGACCAGCGCACTTCGGCACCCAGGGCAACCAGGGTTTCGATCAGCACGGCGGTCTGAATGGTCATGTGGATGCAGCCGAGGATTTTTGCGCCTTTCAGCGGCTGCTCGGAAGCGTACTTGCGGCGCAGACCCATCAGGGCCGGCATTTCCGACTCGGCGATGATGGTTTCGCGACGGCCCCAGGCAGCCAGGGACATGTCGGCAACTTTGTAATCGTTAAAATCTGCAGGCGTGATAACAGCGCTCATGAAGAGCCTCCATTCGTAATGTATGCGAATGGGCGCCGTTGTGCGTTTAGTGTCCGGCCTGAGCCGGTCAACGCCCCATCCGAGCCTGACAGGTTGAACCTGCTGCAGCGCCCCTCGGACAGGTGGCGGGAAAACGGTACCAAGTGAAGGTTACCGTTTTGAAACGGGGGCGATTATAGCCGTCTAGACTGATCTTCCAAAGGGTTTCTGTCGGCCAGATGAAGATCGCCAATCGCGACCATAGTAGAAGCCTCATGGAGCATGACCGCTCAGTCTGCCAAGATGGCGCCATCATTCGGCAAGACGCTCAGGAGTGAAGATGAATTTCCACACCCGCAAGTGGGTAAAACCCGAAGACCTCAACCCCAACGGCACCCTGTTCGGCGGCAGCCTGCTGCGCTGGATCGACGAAGAAGCGGCGATCTACGCCATCGTTCAACTGGGCAACCAGCGCGTGGTGACCAAGTACATTTCCGAGATCAACTTTGTCAGCGCCTCGCGCCAGGGCGACATCATCGAACTGGGCATCACCGCCACCGAGTTCGGCCGCACCTCGATCACCCTGACCTGCGAAGTGCGCAACAAGATCACCCGCAAGAGCATCCTGACCGTCGAGAAGATGGTCTTCGTCAACCTCGGCGAAGACGGCTTGCCGGCGCCGCACGGGCGAACCGAGATCAGGTATGTCAAAGACCAGTTCAAGGATGACGTGCCCGTTACCGAGTAATCGCGTCACACCGGCGAACGGAAGCCGAGCGGCGCGTGTCGTAGCCTTATGACCCCGCCACCGGTTTCCCGCCATGACCACACCTACAGACGGCAAGACCCCCGATCTCTCGGCCAAGGAACAGCACGAAGTCGAGAAAAACCAGCCGCCCCGCGCGGCGGTTCTGCATGAAATCATCCGCAAACAGGGCGACCAGGAACTGGAGCGCAGCATCGCCGCGTTGTGGTGGTCGGCGCTGGCGGCCGGGCTGACCATGGGCCTCTCGCTGATGGGCATGGGCCTGCTCAACTCGCGTCTGCCCGAGGGCGACGAATTCAAGGTGATCGCCAGTTTCGGCTACTGCGCAGGCTTTCTCGCGGTGATCCTCGCCCGCCAGCAACTGTTTACCGAAAACACCCTGACTGCCGTGCTGCCGGTGATGACCAAGCCGACCCTGGCCAATTTCGGTCGGTTGATCCGGCTCTGGACAGTGGTGCTGTTCGGCAACCTGTGCGGGACGATTCTGGTGGCGTATGTGATGCTCGAACTGCCGATCTTCGACAGCAAGACCGACGAGGCCTTCCTAGAAATCGGCCGCAAGGTCATGGAGAACCACGCGAGTCAGATGTTTGCCAAGGGCATCGTTTCCGGCTGGATGATCGCCACCATGGTCTGGATGATTCCGTCCATGGAGAGCGCGAAGATGTGGATCATCATCCTCATCACCTATCTGATGGCGCTGGGCGACTTCACGCACATCGTGGTGGGGTCGGCGGAGGTGTCGTATCTGGTGTTTGCCGGCGAGTTGCCGTGGAGTGACTTCTGGGCGGTGTTTGCCGGGCCGACGCTGGCGGGGAACATCATCGGCGGCAGTTTCATCTTCGCCCTGATCAGTCATGCGCAGATCCGCAGCGAAAGCGGGGCTCCGAAAGAGTCTGCAGATCAGGCCGAAAAGCCCGATCCGCAGCAGATCAAGAAATGATCAGTGGTGCGCGGGCTCGGCAGCGGTTGCCGGCTCGTCGCGCGTTGCGTGCTTGACCAGTTTGCCGATGGTCAGGCCCTGCAACAGGATCGATGACAGCACCACGATGTAAGTGATGCTCAGCAGCAGATCGCGCTCCGGGCCCAGCGGCAGGGCCAGTGCCAGTGCCACCGAAACTCCGCCGCGCAAACCACCCCAGGTCAGGATCCGGATAGTGCCGCGAGGCACGGTGCGCCAGCGGCGCAACAGGACGATGGCCGGGGCCACGGTGAGCAGGCGCGACAGCAGAATCGCCAGCGCCAGCAGACTTGCTGCCGCCACGTGCAACCAGTTGAACGGCAGCAGCAACAGCTCCATCCCGATCAGCGCGAACAGCAGCGCGTTGAGCATGTCGTCGAGCAATTCCCAGAAACCGTCCAGGTATTTGCGCGTCATGTCGTTCATCGCCAGGTTGCGACCGAGGTTACCGATGATCAGACCGGCGACCACCATCGCAATCGGTGCCGAGACGTGCAGCTCGGTGGCCATCGCTGAACCGCCAATCACCAGCGCCAAAGTCAGCATGACTTCGATCTGGTGCTGCTCGATGCTTTTGATCATCAGGTACACCAGATAACCGATCAGCCCGCCGAACAGCACGCCGCCGATGGCTTCGTGGGCAAACAGCATGGCCGTGGCGCCGACGGTCGGGGTTTCGCCCAGTTGCGCGATGCCAAGCAGCACGGTGAACACCACCACGGCGGTGCCGTCGTTGAACAGTGATTCGCCAACGATGGTGGTCTTCAGCGGCTTCGAGGCGTTGGCCGTACGCAGCACTCCGAGTACCGCGATCGGGTCGGTCGGGGAAATCAGCGCGCCGAACAACAGGCAGTAGAGGAAGCTCACGTGCCAGCCGAACAGGGCAAAAATGTAATAGGCGAGGCTGCCGATCACGGCGGTGGCGATCAGTACGCCGAAGGTTGCCAGCAGGCCGATGGGCCAACGGTAGCTGCGCAGGTCGTTGAGGTTCACGTGCAAGGCACCGGCGAACAGCAGGAACGAGAGCATCCAGTTCATCAGCAGATCGCCGAAGTCGATCTGGCCGATCAATTGCTGCACGCGCTCTTCGAGGCCGGGGTAGCCGAGCAGGCTCAGGCCTTGCAGCAACAGGGAAAACATCAGCGCGGTAACCATCACGCCGATGGTCGGAGGCAGGCCGATGAAGCGGAAATTCACAAAGGTGAGGAGGGTGGTGAGGCAGATGAAAGCGGCGACGAGTTCAAGCATCCGGGGTCCTTTGGATGGGGGGTGGAAAGACAGCGCGCCCGTTCATGGACGCAAGGGTTGGATGGGCTGACGCCGGGTGGGGACACAATTGTGTCCCCCGGGAAAATCAGCCGGACACATTGACCGCAGCGACACCCCGACGTTGCAGGTAGATGAAAAACAGCGCCGTCAGCACGGTCAGCACGCCCACCAGCGCGCCGGTCCACGGCAAGTCCGCCAGGTCCGCGCCGCTGGCCACCACCAATCCGCCGATCCACGCGCCGGCGGCATTGCCGAGGTTGAACGCGCTCTGGTTCAGGGTCGAACCGAGGTTCGGTGCTTCATGCGCCTGATCGATGATCAGCAGTTGCAGGATCGGGCACAGGGCGAAGGCGAAAATCCCCCACAGCACCAGCGTGATCGCCGCCGGAACCACCGAGCGACTGGTCTGGCTGAATGCCGCCAGAATCACTACCACCGCCAGTGCGACACCCACCAGCGACGGCAACAGACGGCTGTCGGCCAGGCGCCCGCCGAGCATGCTGCCGCCGGTCAGGCCGACACCGAACAACAGCAGCATCACCGTCACGCCGTGGGGGCTGACGCCGGTGATGTCCTGCAGAATCGGCGCGATGTAGGTGAACACGCTGAACAGGCTGGTGGAGGCCAGCACACTCATGCCCAGCGCCAGCAACACGTTGACCTTGCCCAGCACCTTGAATTCGCTGGCGAGGTTGGCCTTGTCCATCGGGATATGTTTCGGCAACCACAGCCATTGGGCGAGGGCGGCGATCACACCGATCACCGAGACCGCCCAGAAGGTCGAGCGCCAGCCGGCGTACTGGCCGAGCGCAGTGCCCAGCGGTACGCCGAGAACGTTGGCCAGGGTCAGACCGGTGAACATCATCGCAATCGCCTGCGCCCGTTTGTTCGGCGCGACCAGCCCGGCGGCCACCACCGAACCGATGCCGAAGAACGCGCCGTGGCACAGCGCGGTGACCACTCGCGCGGCCATCAGCGTTGCGTAGTTCGGCGCCAGTGCGCACAGCACGTTGCCGAGGATGAACATCAGCGTCATGCCCAGCAACGTGGCCTTGCGCGGCATGTTGGCGGTGCCGATCGCCAGGATCGGCGCACCGAACACTACGCCCAGGGCGTAGCCAGTGATCAACAGGCCAGCGTGGGGAATGCTCACCGCGAGGTCGCGAGCGACATCGGGCAGCAGGCCCATGATGACGAATTCAGTGGTGCCGATGCCGAAAGCGGCAACAGCGAGTGCAAGCAAGGCGAGTGGCATGCGCAAGGTCTCTGTCGGTAGTCTTGACGCTTTGATCAGGCATACGCAGGCCGGCGACCGGTCTCGGACGAGAACGGGGCAGGCAGGAATTATTGGAATTTATCTGTGCGCAACTGAGTGCGGCGTGGTCGCTTGCAGTATAAACAGCTGCTGACACATCGCGAATCAATAATCTGACTAATTGGCTCAGGTTCAACAACAAGAACAAAGGAGTGGCACGTGCTGGCGACAGCTCTGGTGTTGGTGGCGGCGCTGTTGCACGCAGCGTGGAATACGTTAATCAAGTTCAGCGCCGAACGGCTGCTGGTGGTGGCCTGCATGGACACCGTGGCGCTGTTGTTCGTCGCGCTGGCGTTCCCTTTCATCAGCCTGCCACCGCCGGAAATCTGGCCTTGGATTCTGGCGTCGGCGGCGTTCGAGCTGCTCTATCGTTATCTGCTCATCCAGGCCTATCGGGTCGGCGATCTGGGGCTGGTCTATCCGTTGATGCGCGGATTGTCGCCGCTGGTGGTGCTGGCGCTGACCCTGATCTTCGCCGGTGAAGTGCTGACCACCCAGCAGATCTTCGGGATCATGCTGATCCCGCTGGGCATGGCTTGCCTGCTCTGGCAGGGCGGCGGCGGGAAACACTTGCCGTGGTCGATGCTGCCGGTGGTGGCGCTGATCGGCTTGTGCATCGGTTGCTACACCTACATCGATGGCCAGGCGCTGCGGCGCTGGTCGCATCCGCTGGATTACCTGGTCTGGGTCACGCTGCTCAGTGCCTGGCCTTTCCCGATGCTGGCGTGGGTGGCCAAGCGTCCGGCGTTCAAGCTGTTCTGGCGCGAGCAATGGAAGCTGGGACTGGCGGTCGGGTTCTGCGTGTTGTTCAGCTACGCTCTGGTGCTGTGGGCGATGCAGTTGGGCTCGATTGCCGAAGCGGCGGCGTTGCGTGAAATCAGCGTGATTCTGGTGGTGCTGTTCGGTATGCGTTACCTGAAAGAACCTTTCGGCCGGCCGCGGCTCTTAGCCTGTGGGCTGGTGCTGAGCGGCATGTTGGTGATGAAGTTCTGAGCGCCCGGCAACTCTAAAACTCGAAAGAAGGACGGTGTTATGACGGTGGCTTTGTGGTGTGTGTTGATCGCGATCTTTCTGCCCTATCTGTGCACCGTCGTGGCCAAGGCCTCGGGTGGTTTCAGACTGCGGGACAATCATGATCCCCGGGACTTTCTGGACAGCGTGGATGGCGTGGCGCGCCGTGCCCATGCGGCGCAACTGAACAGTTTTGAAGTGACCCCGGCGTTTGCGGCGGCGGTGATCGTCGCGCACCTGGTGGGCACGGCAGAGCTGGTGACGGTCAATGTGCTGGCGGTGCTGTTCATCACCAGTCGCCTGCTTTACATCATTTGCTATCTGGCGGACTGGGCGGCTTTGCGCTCGTTGGTCTGGTTTGTCGGGATGGTGCTGATTGCCAGCTTCTTCTTCGTTTCGGTCTGAACCTGAAAAGATCGCAGGCTGACGAGGCCTGCGATCTTTTGCATTGTACTTACGGCTTGTCGGCCACCTGCGGTACTTGCGGCAGTGCCGCGCCTTTTGGCCAGAGCATCCAGATCTGCCCTTGCTGCTTCATGTCGCCGGCCAGTTGCCCGGCGGCATCGCCGGTGCCCCAGAACAGATCCGCACGAACTTCGCCGGCAATCGCGCCGCCGGTGTCCTGCGCGGCCACCGGGCGTACCAGCGCCGTGCCGTCCGGGCGGGTGGTCGAGAGCCACAACAGGCTGCCCAGCGGAATCACCTTGCGGTCCACAGCCGCGCTGTAACCGGCGGTCAGCGGCACGTTCAGCGAGCCGCGCGGGCCTTCGTTGCTGTCCGGGTTGCGGGTGAAGAACACGTAGCTCGGATTGCTCGCCAGCAGTTCCGGAATGCGCGACGGGTTGGCCTTGGCCCAGTTGCTGATCGCGCCCATGGTCACTTCTTCTTTTTTCAGCTCGCCCTGTTCCACCAGCCAGCGGCCGATCGGCCGGTACGGATGACCGTTCTGGTCGGCGTAGGCGATGCGCAGCTGGCGACCGTCATCGGTTTGGATCCGCCCCGAACCCTGAATCTGCAGGAATTGCAGGTTCATCGGGTCGGTCAGCCACGCCACGACCGGCGCCTTGACGCCCTGGCTCTCGATGGTCGCCGCGTCGTCGTAAGGCTTCAGCACACGACCTTCGAGGCGGCCGCGCAGGCGCTTGCCTTTGAGTTCAGGGTAAATGCTGTCCAGCGAGACTATGATCATGTCCTCGGGCACGCCATACACCGGCACGTTGGCGGTGGCGGTTTGCGTCAGGCTGCCGGGATAGACCGGTTCGTAATAGCCGGTGATCAGACCGTTGGGGTTGTCGTTCTCGGCGCGAAGGCCGAAGACGTCGAGGTTCTGCTTGAGGAACGTGCGAATGTCGCCGGCTTTTTGCGGCACGTTGGCGGCTGCCGCACAGGTCGCGCCCCAGACCGGGTCAGCCTTGAGCCGGGTGCAGGCGCTGCGCCACGAACCGAAACCGGCCACCAGGTCGCTATCGGACACCGCAGGCAATGCTTCCCAGGTGGCGCTGGAGTACGTGGCCAGGGCGTGGGTTTTCGGCTTGGCGCTGTCGCCACCGGTGCAGCCGGCGAGGATCGCCAGCAGCGGGAGGGTCGCGATGAGCGGATGACGCCAGGCCTTGAAACGGCTGTTCATGGAGAATTTCCTGTGCCGGTTGCAGAAGTGCTCCATGCGCTCAAGCAACCCTTATTGTTAATAGGGCTATTGGTGTTTGGCGGTGACCCGAGGATACTGGCCGCCGATTTCCGTGACCTGAAGCCACCATGACTCTTAAAAGAATTTCTGTTGTATTGCTGGCCTGTCTGACCTTGTCCGCCTGTGGCGGTGTCGACCCGAATTCCCCGCTGGGTCAGCGCAAGGCGATCTTCAAGCAGATGCTCAAGACCGGCGAAGACCTGGGCGGCATGCTGCGCGGACGCATCGCCTTCGACGGGCCGAAATTTGCGGAAGGTGCGGTCAAGCTCGATGCGTTGTCCCATGAGCCGTGGAAACATTTCCCGCAGGTGCGCGAAGAAGATCACACCAGCGCCAAGGACGATGTCTGGCAGAAACAGGCCCGCTTCCAGGAAATGGCCCGCACCCTTGAAGCGGCCACCGGTGAACTGGTGATCGCCAGCAAGGTTCAACCTTACAAGGCCAGCAACCTGGGGCCGGCCGTGCAGAAAGTCGAAGATGCCTGCAGTGCCTGCCATAAAGAGTTTCGCGACCACTGATGTTCAAGGGATCACGGTTTTTGGCTGTGATCCCCGGCTTTCTTACTTGTCGAGTTCGTCCAGCGCGTCCTGCAATTCCTTGCGCGATTCGGCGAGCTTGTTCTTGCGCTTGTCGATCTTCTCCGGATCGCCTTTCTTCATGGCCTTGTCCAGATCAGCCTGACGCTTGCTCACTTCGTGCTTGGCGTCGAGCACCTTGTTTTCGCGTTCTTTCTTCAGGCCGGCGTCGGTGCAGTGTTCCGTGACTTCGCGCAGGGCGGTTTCGAGACCGGCCTGCTGGTCGGCGTTGCCGCGGGACTTGGCCTGTTCGATCTGATTGATGATGCCCTGCTTCTTGGCGGCACAACCGGTCAGGCCCGGAGCATCTTCGTCGGCCATCACGGGGGCGGCGAGGACTGCGCAGAAAGACAGCAGGGCGAGCGGTGCAAGAAATTTCATAAAAGCTCCATGTGCAAATGCAATCGTATCGGTGAAGCACTGCGCTGTTGGAGCGCTCCGGCGGACATTGGGTTCCCGGTTGGCCCGGGATTGCGCATTCAGAAGCCGTCGACACCGGCGGCTTGCAAGGTTTTACTCAGGGCCAGTACCTGCGGGTCGCGAAAAAAGGCGCTCAATTGCGCCGCACGGCCCGGGCCGATCCCGGCTTCTGCCTGCCATTGTTCGGTATTGCGTTGTGCCAGCGCCTGCCATGAATCGGCAAGTGTTGCCTGACCGGTCGGCGGCAGCCCCAGGGCTTTGAGCCACTGCAGGAACGGCCGTTGGCGGGCGCTGTGAAAACTGTGCAGCAGGCGGGCACTGCTGCGCTCGCCGAGACCGGCAATGTTAGCAAGCTCCGGGCCGTCGAGGGTCAACCAATCCAGCAGGCTGTTCAGGCGGCCTGTTTCCAGAAGTTTCTCCCAAGTGCCGCGACCGACATGCGGTAGGGCGAGACCTTGCTTGCCGCTCAGCCAGGTGAGGCGTGCGAGGAACTGGCTTTCGCAGCCTGGCGTCGGTTGCCAGCAGCTCAGGGTGTGAAAGTCGCTGGCGAGCGGAACGTTCAGATCCGCGCGTTCGGCACTGCGCAGCACCACGCTGTCGAGACGCGGAATCGTCAGCCCGGCCAGGCTGATTGCGACCTGATCGCCGGGCCGAATGTCCAGCTCCTGCCAACGCCTGAGCGAACTGACGCTGACCCGTTTGATCTGCCGGTCATCGAGCATAACCGGCGACAGTTCAAGCACCGGCGTGATGCGCCCGGTGCGGCCGATCTTGAAGTTCACCTTGCGCACATCGGCCAGCGCCTGGGCGAAAGGGTACTTCCAGGCGACGGCCCAGTAGGGCGGACGAGCCTGCCAGCGCTCCGCCGGTGGCCGCAGGCTCTGACGCAGTACCACTCCGTCCGTGGCGAATGGCAATGGCGAGCGATGCCAGTGATCGCGCCAGTGTTGCGCTTCGTTCAGGCTGGCGACGGCCTGGGTATAAGGCTCCGTGGTGGGAAAACCGAATTGCTTCAAGGCCACGATCCGCTCCGGCAAGTCCTTCGGCCCTTGCGGCCAGTCCCAGACAAACAGCCCGATGCCGGCAGCGTGTTCCGCGTCGAGATCCTTGCGCCCCAGCAGCCCGGCCACGGTGGCTCGAGCATTGGCGCTGCCGGCACGTGCCTGCATGTGTCCGTTCAAGCGCCAGTAGAGTTCGCCTTGCACCAGCAGATCCTGCGGTTGCGTCAGCTGTTGCGGAATGGCTCCGATCTTTTTTGCCGACGCGGTCCAGTCCTGCCCGCGAACGCCGTCCCCGCGACTGATCGCCTGATGCAGTCGGCCGTTGCGATAGATCAACGTCACCGCCACGCCATCGACCTTGGGTTGTACCCAGACATCCTTTCGGTCGCGCAGCCAGGTCGCGATGTCCGCCGCGTCATGAAGTTTGTCCAGGCCAGTGTGAGCGACCGGGTGCGCAACCGGGCCTGATGCGGTGCGCAACGGCTCGGGCGGTGAGGGAAGTTTGAAGCACCGGCGCCATTGGTTCAGACGCAAGCGGGACTGATCGTAGAGCTCATCGGCGATCACCGAGCGGCCTTCGCGATGATAGGCGTCGTCCCAGCGGTCGATCTGTTGCTGCAGGGCGACGACTTCGCTCGAAGCCCGGGCGGCGGTCCAGTCGGGGCAGTCGGCAGCGAAGGTGTTGAGGTGGAAAAACGGCAGGAAAAACAGAAACAGGCGCAGTGTGGCAAGCATTGTGAGCGTCCTTGCTCAGAGAGATACCTGAAGGCTAGCCGGGATTTTGAAGTGGGCCGGGCGGCTGTTTTACCGGTTGTTTCGCGGCCATGAAAAAGCCCCGCACGGCGAACCGTGCGGGGCTTCTCGTACCGCCAGGAAAATTACAGGCCGGCGGCGGAACGCAGAGCGTCGGCGCGGTCGGTTTTTTCCCAGGTGAACGTGGAGAAGGTGTCTTCGCCAACAGTCTTGGTCTGCGGAGCACGGCCGAAGTGGCCGTAGGCTGCGGTTTCCTGGTACATCGGGTGCAGCAGGTCCAGCATGGTGGTGATCGCGTATGGACGCAGGTCGAACACTTCGCGGACCAGTTTGATGATCTTGTCATCGCTGATCTTGCCGGTGCCGAAGGTGTTCAGCGAGATCGAAGTAGGCTGGGCCACACCGATCGCGTAGGAAACCTGGATCTCGCAACGCTCGGCCAGGCCGGCAGCCACGATGTTCTTGGCAACATAACGGCCAGCGTAGGCAGCCGAACGGTCAACCTTGGATGGATCTTTACCGGAGAACGCGCCACCGCCGTGACGGGCCATGCCGCCGTAGCTGTCGACGATGATCTTGCGACCGGTCAGACCGCAGTCACCTACCGGGCCGCCAATGATGAACTGGCCGGTCGGGTTGATGTGGAACTGGGTGTCCTTGCTCAGCAGTTCGGCAGGCAGCACGTGCTTGACGATCAGCTCCATCACGCCTTCGCGCAGGTCCTTGTACGACACTTCAGGGTTGTGCTGGGTCGACAGAACAACAGCGTCGATACCCACAACCTTGCCGCCTTCGTAACGGCAGGTCACTTGGGACTTGGCGTCCGGACGCAGCCAAGGCAGCAGACCCGATTTACGGGCTTCGGCCTGACGCTGAACCAGTTGGTGCGAGAAGGTGATCGGTGCCGGCATCAGCACGTCGGTTTCGTTGCTGGCGTAACCGAACATCAGGCCCTGGTCGCCGGCGCCCTGATCTTCAGGCTTGGCACGGTCAACGCCCTGGTTGATGTCAGGGGACTGCTTGCCGATGATGTTCATCACGCCGCAGGTAGCGCCGTCGAAGCCGACTTCGGAGCTGGTGTAACCGATGTCGCAGATCACGTCACGAACGATCTGCTCCAGGTCGACCCAGGCGCTGGTGGTCACTTCACCGGCAACGATGGCCACGCCAGTCTTGACCAGGGTTTCCACGGCAACGCGTGCGTGCTTGTCCTGGGCGATGATGGCGTCCAGCACTGCATCGGAAATCTGGTCGGCGATTTTGTCCGGATGTCCTTCAGACACGGACTCGGAGGTGAAGAGGGAGTATTCGCTCATCTCGATGTTTTCCTGAATTTACCGATGGTGAGTGTCGCCAGCCGGTCGCTGAAAATGGCGAACCTGGATCTGGAAACCATTACGTAAGCCTACATAGAGGCTTTCCCCGGGAACGAGTCCCGCAGCGGTGGCCCAACGGGCCAGATCGTCCTGTTCAAACCCCAACCACAGATCACCGCAGGCCTCCCTGGCCCAACTCTGGTTGTGGCTACATAACTCTGTCACGAGCAGGCTACCGCCCGGTTGCAGCAGGCTGGCCATGTGCTTGAGCGCTTCGGCCGGCGCGGCGAAATGGTGCAACACCATGTTCAACACCACGCAATCGGCCTGAAGGCTCACGCCATTCAATGCATCGGCCAATTGCAGGCTGACGTTAGCCAGCTGTTCACGTTCACATACCTGACGGGCCAGTTCGAGCATCGCCGCGCTGTTGTCCAGTGCGGTTACGGTGCCGAAGCGACGCGCCAGTTCCGGCAGGAAAGCTCCATCGCCGGGGCCGACTTCAATGGCCGTGGCAGCGCCATTGAAGTTCAGTTTGTCGAGCAGGGCCAGCACGCTTTCACGGTACTGCGGCAGGCCGGCAATCAAATCCTGCTGGGCGCGGAATTTCTCTGCGATCCGGGCGAAAAAGTCCTGGCTGTTGGCCGCACGTTGCCCGTGAACCTGTGCGATCCGGGTTTCCACGTCAGCCGGCAGCGCCAGATTGTCGACTTCTTCTAACAATGCCGCGTGCAACTTGCCGCCCAGCAACTCGGTGTGGGGCAGGGCGCGGCGATAGAACACCGCATTGCCTTCGCGGCGAGTCGCCACCAGATCCGCCTGCGCCAGCACTTTAAGGTGATGGCTCATGCCGGACTGGCCGATATCGAAAATCTGCGCCAGTTCCAGTACGCCGAACGAGTCGTTGGCCAGGGCGCGCAATACATTCAGCCGCAGCGGATCGCCGCCGGCCTTGCACAGGGCCGCCAGCTCGTCGCAATCGTCATGGCGAATGGAAGGCACGCGTAAGTTCATAGGGCTGGCAGTCTAGTGACGGCCTGAAGGCATCGCAAGGTCTATATCAAAAAGTTTTGATATTGCTCGATGGATGGCGCATTCGATTGCACTTCTCACCGCCCGGTTAACTCTACAAACGAACAGCGGAAAGGTTTCACCAACCGAAACCGGTGTTATCCATTGGAAAAACGCCTCCGGATGACTATCTGTCATTGCCCCGAGGCGCTCGGGTGAGGGAAAATGCCCTCCTTTTTTCCGTTTCAATCTATTCACACCCAGGAGATCAGCGATGCCTAGCCGTCGTGAGCGTGCCAACGCCATTCGTGCCCTCAGCATGGATGCCGTGCAAAAAGCCAACAGCGGCCATCCCGGTGCCCCTATGGGTATGGCAGATATCGCCGAAGTGCTTTGGCGCGACTACCTCAAGCACAACCCGAGCAATCCATCGTTCGCCGACCGTGACCGCTTCGTGCTGTCCAACGGCCACGGCTCGATGTTGATCTACTCGCTGCTGCACCTGACCGGCTACGACCTGTCGATCGACGACCTGAAGCAATTCCGTCAACTGCACAGCCGTACCCCGGGCCACCCGGAATTCGGTTACACCCCGGGCGTTGAAACCACCACCGGCCCGCTGGGTCAGGGCCTGGCCAACGCCGTGGGCTTCGCCCTGGCAGAAAAAGTACTGGGCGCGCAGTTCAACCGTCCTGGCCACAACATCGTCGACCACCACACCTACGTGTTCCTGGGTGATGGCTGCATGATGGAAGGCATTTCCCACGAAGTCGCTTCCCTGGCCGGCACTCTGGGCCTGGGCAAGCTGATCGCCTTCTACGATGACAACGGCATCTCCATCGACGGCGAAGTCGAAGGCTGGTTCACCGACGACACGCCGAAGCGTTTCGAATCGTACAACTGGCAAGTGATCCGCAACGTCGACGGTCACGACCCGGAAGAGATCAAGACCGCCATCGAGACCGCTCGCAAGAGCCCGTTGCCGACCCTGATCTGCTGCAAGACCACCATCGGTTTCGGTTCGCCGAACAAGCAAGGCAAGGAAGATTGCCACGGCGCCCCGCTGGGTGACGCGGAAATCGCCCTGACCCGTCAGGCGCTGAACTGGAACCACGGCCCGTTCGAAATCCCGGCCGACATCTATGCCGAGTGGGATGCCAAGGAGAAAGGCCGCGCCGCCGAAGCCGAGTGGGATCAGCGTTTCGCTGCTTACTCCGCCGCGTTCCCGACCGAAGCCAACGAACTGATCCGTCGCCTGAGCGGCGAGCTGCCGGCCGACTTCTCCGAGAAGGCCGATGCCTACATCGCCGACGTTGCGGCCAAAGGCGAAACCATCGCCAGCCGTAAAGCCAGCCAGAACGCCCTGAACGCGTTCGGCCCGCTGCTGCCGGAAGTGCTGGGCGGTTCGGCGGACCTGGCCGGTTCCAACCTGACCCTGTGGAAAGGCTGCAAAGGCGTCAGCGCCGAAGACGCCAGCGGCAACTACATGTACTACGGCGTGCGCGAATTTGGCATGACCGCCATCATGAACGGCGTTGCCCTGCACGGCGGTCTGGTCCCTTACGGCGCGACCTTCCTGATGTTCATGGAATACGCCCGCAACGCAGTGCGCATGTCCGCTCTGATGAAGCAGCGTGTGATCCACGTCTACACCCACGACTCCATCGGTCTGGGCGAAGACGGCCCGACGCACCAGCCGATCGAGCAACTGACCAGCCTGCGCAGCACGCCGAACCTCGACACCTGGCGTCCAGCCGATGCCGTTGAATCGGCCGTGGCTTGGAAAAACGCGCTGGAGCGCAAGGACGGCCCTTCGGCGCTGATCTTCTCGCGTCAGAACCTGCAGCACCAAACCCGTGATGCCGGCCAGATCGCCGACATCCGTCGTGGTGGTTACGTGCTGAAGGACTGCGCAGGCGAGCCTGAGCTGATTCTGATCGCCACCGGTTCGGAAGTCGGTCTGGCCGTTCAGGCCTACGACAAACTGACCGAGCAGGGCCGCAAGGTGCGCGTGGTTTCCATGCCATGCACCAGCGCGTTCGACGCTCAGGACGCCAGCTACAAGCAATCGGTCCTGCCGTTGCAGGTTGGCGCACGTATCGCGATCGAAGCGGCCCACGCCGACTTCTGGTTCAAGTACGTGGGTCTGGAAGGTCGCGTGATCGGCATGACCACCTACGGCGAATCGGCTCCGGCTTCGGCACTGTTCGAAGAGTTCGGCTTCACCCTGGAAAACATCCTGGGTCAGGCTGAAGAGCTGCTGGAAGACTGATCCAGATCAGGTGTCGTCTTAACTGACGCCATCGCGGGCAAGCCCGCTCCCACATGGGCGATGTAGATCCCTGTGGGAGCGGGCTTGCCCGCGATGGCGGTCGGTCAGGCAACATCGCTTTGACTGATACACCACGGTAATCGAGAACCCCATGCCTCAACCGCGTCCCTACAAAGTTGCACTCAACGGCTACGGCCGGATTGGTCGTTGCGTCTTGCGTGCGTTGTTCGAGCGAGGCGAGAAGGCCGGGTTTGAGATTGTCGCGATCAACGATCTGGCCGACATGGCCAGCATCGAATACCTGACACGCTTCGACTCCACTCACGGCCGGTTTCCGGGCGAGGTGAAGGTCGACGGCGATTGTCTGCATATTAATGGCGACTGCGTGAAGGTCCTGCGCAGTGCCACTCCCGAAGGCATCGATTGGGCGTCGCTGGGCGTCGATCTGGTGCTCGAATGCTCCGGCGCCTGGCACACCCGCGCAGACGGCCAGCGTTTCCTCGACGCCGGCGCGCCGCGTGTGCTGTTTTCGCAGCCGATGGCCAGCGAGGCGGATGTCGACGCCACCATCGTTTACGGCGTCAATCAGGATTGCCTGACCGGCGACGAACTGCTGGTGTCCAACGCCTCCTGCACCACCAACTGCGGCGTGCCGCTGTTGCGTCTGCTGGATCAGGCGGTCGGCCTGGATTACGTGTCGATCACCACGATTCACTCGGCGATGAACGATCAGCCGGTGATCGACGCCTATCACCACGAAGACCTGCGCCGCACCCGTTCGGCGTTCCAGTCGGTGATCCCGGTGTCCACCGGTCTGGCGCGTGGTATCGAGCGCCTGCTGCCGGAACTTGCCGGGCGAATTCAGGCCAAAGCCGTACGCGTGCCGACGGTCAACGTGTCCTGCCTCGACATCACGATGCAGACCGCGAGCGACACCGACGCCGGCGAGGTCAACCGGATTCTGCGCAACGCCGCCACCAGCGGCCCGCTCAAAGGTCTGTTGGCCTACACCGAATTGCCTCACGCAAGCTGTGATTTCAACCATGACCCACATTCGGCCATCGTCGATGCCAGTCAGACCCGCGTTTCCGGCCCACGGCTGGTGAACATCCTGGCCTGGTTCGACAACGAATGGGGTTTTGCCAACCGAATGCTGGATGTTGCAGAACACTATCTGCAAACAGCGACTTCAAAAAAACCGTAGGAAGTGCGACCCATGACCGTGTTGAAGATGTCCGACCTCGATCTGCAAGGTAAGCGCGTATTGATCCGCGAAGACCTCAACGTCCCAGTCAAGGACGGTGTTGTCACCAGCGATGCGCGTATCCTGGCTTCGCTGCCGACCATCAAGCTGGCCCTGGAAAAAGGCGCGGCCGTGATGGTCTGCTCGCACCTGGGTCGTCCGACCGAAGGCGAATTCTCCGCCGAGAACAGCCTCAAGCCTGTCGCCGATTACCTGAGCAAGGCTCTGGGCCGCGAAGTGCCGCTGGTGGCTGATTACCTGGGCGGCGTTGACGTCAAGGCCGGCGACATCGTGCTGTTCGAAAACGTGCGCTTCAACAAGGGCGAGAAAAAGAACGCCGACGAACTGGCCCAGCAATACGCTGCCCTGTGCGACGTGTTCGTGATGGACGCTTTCGGCACCGCTCACCGCGCCGAAGGTTCGACCCACGGCGTCGCCAAGTTCGCCAAAGTCGCCGCTGCCGGCCCGCTGCTGGCCGCTGAACTCGACGCACTGGGCAAAGCCCTGGGCGCCCCGGCCAAGCCGATGGCGGCCATCGTTGCCGGTTCCAAGGTCTCGACCAAACTCGACGTGCTGAACAGCCTGAGCCAGATCTGCGATCAATTGATCGTCGGCGGCGGCATCGCCAACACCTTCCTCGCTGCGGCCGGTCACCCGGTTGGCAAGTCGCTGTACGAGCCGGACCTGCTGGACACCGCTCGCGCCATCGCCGCCAAGGTCAGCGTGCCGCTGCCGGTCGACGTGGTGGTTGCCAAGGAATTCGCTGAAAGCGCTGAAGCGACCGTGAAACTGATCGCAGACGTCGCTGCCGACGACATGATCCTCGATATCGGCCCGCAAACCGCGGCCAACTTCGCCGAACTGCTGAAGTCGTCGAAAACCATCCTGTGGAACGGCCCGGTCGGCGTGTTCGAATTCGACCAGTTCGGCAACGGCACCAAAGTGCTGGCCGAAGCCATCGCCGAAAGCGCGGCGTTCTCGATTGCCGGCGGTGGCGACACCCTGGCGGCCATCGATAAATATGGCGTGGCTGAAAAGATCTCCTACATTTCCACCGGCGGTGGCGCGTTCCTCGAATTTGTCGAAGGCAAGGTGCTGCCGGCCGTTGAAGTCCTGGAAAGCCGGGCCAAGGCCTGAGGCCGCCCGATTGGCCAGGCAAAGGAGTGTTCAGATGGTCAAGTCGTTAGCGCTGTTGTTGCTGACCGGTACATTGGCAGCCTGCGGGAGTAACCCGAAGGCTGCGCCGGAGCCGGCACCCGGCGAGGCACAGAAAGGCTGTTACCAGGCCGACTGGCAGGCCGAAACCAACCCGGTGCTGAACAAGCGCTCGGGCCCGGACGGTCTGGACAAATACGAGACGCAAACCCCGGCCAAGGAACATGGTTGTCCTTGACCGGTCTGACTCTTTACTCAAGTCCGGCGGCGTGCGCTGCCGGTCGAGGAACACGGATGAAAGGCTTGATCGCCGTTGCGGCACTGGGATTGTTGGGTGGTTGCGCGCAGTGGAACCCGTTCCAGTCGTCCGCCCCTGTGGATAACTGGACCACCTGGACCTGCGACAGCCAGGCCAAGGTGCTGTGGCGCTTCACCGATGCCGCCCGCAAGGAAGTCGATGTGCGCCTGGGAGGCGGTGATCAGGTCTATCGCCTGAAAGAAGAGCCGGGCGCCTCGGGCGCGTTGTACAGCGACGACATGCTGGCGTTTCACATCAAAGGTAATGAAGGCCTGGTTTACTGGGTCGCCACCAATGATCTGATCGGTCGGGGCTGCAAAGCCGAATAAAACAGAATTTGCTTTATCGAATCACCAGGCCGGGCCTCAACCCCCGATCTGCAATCACTTGAATAGCCGCCGCCGCTCCGGCAGGCTGGCACGATTAACGACCCAAACCGGGAGAGACACACACAATGGCACTTATCAGCATGCGCCAGATGCTGGACCACGCAGCCGAGTTCGGCTACGGCGTTCCAGCCTTCAACGTCAACAACCTTGAGCAGATGCGCGCCATCATGGAAGCCGCTGACAAGACTGACTCCCCGGTGATCGTTCAGGCTTCGGCCGGTGCCCGCAAATACGCCGGCGCCCCGTTCCTGCGTCACCTGATCCTGGCGGCGATCGAAGAGTTCCCGCACATCCCGGTGTGCATGCACCAGGACCACGGCACCAGCCCTGATGTCTGCCAGCGCTCGATTCAACTGGGCTTCAGCTCGGTGATGATGGACGGCTCCCTCGGCGAAGACGGCAAGACCCCGACCGACTACGAATACAACGTCCGCGTGACCCAACAAACCGTGGCCATGGCTCACGCCTGCGGCGTTTCGGTTGAAGGCGAGCTGGGCTGCCTGGGTTCGCTGGAAACCGGCATGGCCGGTGAAGAAGACGGCATCGGCGCCGAAGGCGTTCTGGATCACAGCCAGATGCTGACCGACCCGGAAGAAGCCGCTGACTTCGTCAAGAAGACTCAGGTTGATGCCCTGGCCATCGCCATCGGCACCAGCCACGGCGCCTACAAGTTCACCAAGCCACCTACCGGTGACGTGCTGGCGATCGACCGCATCAAGGAAATCCACAAGCGCATCCCGAACACCCACCTGGTGATGCACGGCTCTTCCTCGGTCCCGCAAGAATGGCTGGCGATCATCAACCAGTACGGCGGCGACATCAAAGAAACCTACGGCGTACCGGTTGAAGAAATCGTCGAAGGCATCAAGCACGGCGTGCGCAAGGTCAACATCGACACCGACCTGCGCCTGGCATCCACTGGCGCCATGCGTCGTCTGATGGCCACCAACCCGAGCGAATTCGACCCACGTAAATTCTTCGGCGAAACCGTCAAGGCGATGCGCGATGTATGTATCGCTCGTTACGAGGCTTTCGGTACTGCCGGCAACGCTTCGAAGATCAAGCCGATCTCGCTGGAAAGCATGTATCAGCGTTATCTGAAGGGTGAGTTGAACGCCAAGGTCAATTGAGACTGGGTGTTTAGCTGATTTGAAAGAAACCCGCCGTGAGGCGGGTTTTTTTTTGCCTGGAGTTTTATCAAGCAGTCGACCGACGTAAGGCGCTTGAAATGTCACCCATAACGGACATAATCGATTCTATATTTTAAAAAGTCCCATATGGGTGACATTTATGCTGCTCCCCAATCCCGCTGTTTTCGGTGAAAGAATTCGGCAATTGCGTCGGGCCAAAGGCTACAGCCAAGCGATATTGGCCCACAGAGCCAAATGCAGCCGCAAAACCATCATTGACCTTGAGGCCGGGGAGAATGTCGCGCTTTACACCGCGTTCAGGGTGCTGGCAGCGCTGGGCATGGCGCTGGAAATTGTCGATAACCGCATTGACCTCAAATCCCTGGCCGATCTGGTAGAGCACGATGAGTAAAGTCAAAAGGCTCAACGTCACCACGCCGCAAGGCTTCGCTGGTGAGCTGTCCAAGGGATCGCAGTTTTCCTTTGTTTATGAAACCGCCGATGCAACAAGGGAAGTCTCACTGGTCATGCCCTATGACCCGACGCCCTCGGTGAGCAACGTGCTGCATCCGATCTTCGATATGAATGTGCCTGAAGGGTTTCTGGCGGATCAGATCAAGCGCCGGATGGCCAAGCACATGCAAGTCGATGAGATGCGCCTGTTATCGGTCATCGGCGGGAACCAGATCGGACGCCTCACCTACCAGAATCCAATCGAAACTCCGGTATCCGTGCGTGCGCAAGTCGGATTGCAGGAGATTCTGTCTGCCGATGTTTCGCAGGGCGTTTTCGACTTTCTCGTCGACACCTATTTCGAGTCGGGCATTTCAGGTGTACAGCCCAAGGTGCTGGTGCCCGACCTGGACAAGCTCACCGGCAATCGAAAAACCATGCTCAGCTCCGATCTGATCGTCAAATCAGGCGCGGATGAGTACGCACATCTGGCTCAGAACGAATTTCTCTGCCTGGAAGCGGCTCGCATCGCCGGACTTGAAACACCGCCGTTCTGGTTGTCCGAAAACGGCGATTTGTTTGTGATGGAGCGTTTTGACCTGACCGAGGCCGGTCGCCTCGGGTTCGAAGACATGGCGGTTCTGTTGGGACTCAACAAGGATCCCCATGACAACTACAAGTATTCGCAGAGCTACGAAACTCTCGCGGCCGTGATTGGCCAGGTCTGTCGGCATGGTGATGCGCTTCGGGAGTTGGAGCGTTTTTTCGCTTCGGTCTGCCTTTCGGTCATGGTTCGAAACGGCGATGCGCATCTGAAGAACTTCGGCGTGATTTATACCCATCCAGAAGCTCTGGAAACTGTGCAATTGGCTCCCGTTTTTGATGTCACCACCACAACGGTCTACGAAAACTACAATCCCAAATCAGGCCGCTCCTTGGTTGATCGCACGTTGGCAATCAAGATGAACAAGGTGAAAACCTATCCGGATCGCCAGCAACTGATCGAGTTTGGTCGCAAGCATTGTTCAGTGGAGAAGCCAGCCTTGATCATCGAGCGTATTGCTGAGGCGATGACTCAAGCGTTGGCGAATCATCAGGCGCGAGTGAACGGCGAGTTGTTTGCTGATATGCAGCGGGAATGGGATGCGGGGCGGGTAGTGGCGTTGAATGACTCCGTCGGCTCAGGAATGAAGCGAAAGCCAGTCGGCACGACCCGTATTTGATATACGTAGGTCGAGTTGAAAATAAAGGAAAGCGGGGGCAGATTGATTTAATCGAGCAGCAGATAAATAAATCTGTCCCTCTGATTGATGTCGGAGTGGAATCAGCTTGCGCGGCGCACTGGCTTTATCGCAGTCAAAAAATCATTGATCACTTTTAAAACCCACTCTTTGGCCTTTTGAGTATTTGCCAACGGCGCTTCGCCTGCGCCCTCGATAAAGCCCGGAATATGTTCGGGAGCAAGTTTGACGATAAATGCAGCGGCGTCATCTGCTGCAGACTTATTATTGAACTCGTTCTCCAAACGACTCATTGACGCTGCGAATATTGAGCTCTTCATCAATTGCTTACTGTGTTCCGTCAGTTCAGTGATGTTGTTCGACTGATTGATGACGAGGAATATATCGAAGGCATCCCGCAAGCGTTTCCCAAAACCAACCGAGCGCCCCTTGGCAGAAAGGAAGCCAGCTTCGGTGGCGAAGGGGATCTTCAGCGAGGTCTCCGTACCGTCCATGGCCTGCCCCGATATCAACTGATGCCTGGCTTCCTTTTCAGTGAAGATCACGTCCGTTCCCGGGGTCGCGATGGACTCATAACGCCCCCACTGCATAATCAGGTCGGCTGAATCATCTGCATATTTCCTGTGCAGGAAATCCACATGAAAAATCATTGGTTCATCATTGACCACCAGCTTTCTGTACACCTGGAACGCATTCTTTGGCGCCCGCATGTACCCCGAGTCCTTAACCATTGAGTCCAGAGCCCGAATAACATGCTCTTTACTCAGCGCCGCATTCAGAATGATGTCGACGTCATAGGTGCCCGTGTGGGGAATGGGCTTGGAGTTAAACAGGTAAGGAATCCATCCACCAATCACCGCGTAGTCGATAGTTTGACGATTTAGTAACCCGGCTACTTCCAGCAGCATGGCCCGTGCTGCTTCTTGTTCGCTTGCAAAGCTATAAGTCATGTTCAGTCGTTCCTTCTTTTACTTGGTAGGTGTTATTTCTGAGGGGCCTGCGCCAAGCGCGGGGCGCCTCAATGTCTCAGGCCGGGCATCGGCGCTGCAGTAGTCGGCTTTTCTAGCTCCACCTCTTCCCTGCAAAGTCAATTGATCCGAGTGTAACTCGTTCATTTAAGAAACCCGCTATGGCGCGGATTTCTTGTAGGCGATGGTCTATCGGTAAGGGGCAAGAACGTCGCCAATTACGGACATTTCTGAGATTCCGCGATGAGCGAGCCGTTATGGGTGGCTATTCCTTTAACTCGACGTGATCCAGCGCCTGATTCACCGCCAGTTCCCCCAGCATCACCAACTGCGCGATGCCTATCGCGGTTTTGCGGTCGGCGGGGGCGAGGGTGGCGGCGAAGTTGTTGAGCATTTCGTTGGCGGAGCCGAGGGTTTCGCTGGCGTTGGCCAGCAGGGATTCGGTGTTGTAGGCGGGGTTGGCGAAGTACATGCGGTCGGGTTCGTTGACCGTGGCCATGATGCGGGCGCCGGGGCAGAGGTAGTGGTCGAGAGCGCGTTCGGCGGCTTCGTTGAGTTTTTTTGGGTCGATGGAATCGTAGGGGGAGGCCGGGTCTGTGACCGGCGGATGAGGCGTAGATTTAATCATTTGCTCGAAACCTGATTGGAGTGCCCCAGCTCTGGCTACTAATCAAAGTGGAGGCAACTGTACGCAGGTTAGTAGACCGGGGTTTCGAGCAAGCCGGCGCACCCGAAGGTGCCCTGCGCACAGTCGCCATCAGGTGCAGGAATCGAAATTCCTGACTGATAGATACTTGTGCACAAGCTCGAAGCCACGGGCTACTAAACCCGATCACTGCGAATCAGTGACCCGAATCAAGTTACCGATGGCCCTCCAGGCGCACAAGCCGGCGGATTCTGGCGTACCGGTAGGCAGAGACGCAAGCCGTTGTAGGCTTCGGGAAGTTGCGCCGGGCTGCTTTAAACATGACCGTTTAAACGTCAGCGCTGCCGCAGGCGCCATCGCTGGCAAGTCGAGTTGTCGCACCGCAGCTCCCACAGGTTATTTGTCGTGGTCAATGTCCAGTTTTGAGAACGTCACCTGCCCACCCTCACTGGTGTACCCGGTGTTGTCCTGCACATACACGCCTGCCTTGAAATACAGCGGTTTGCTGCGCCACGTCGCGCTGATCTGCGAATCCCACTGATACCCGGCTGCACTCACGCCCAGCGCACCGCCGGGGCTCAGGTGAATGAGGTAGTTGAATTCGCGATTGAGTTTGATCCCGGTGGCGAGGGTGATGACGCGGCTTTCGTCCTGATCCGGATGGGTGCGCAGCTTGATCACCAGGTTGCCGGTCTCGGTTTTTTCTTTGTATTGGTATTCAAGCTTGAGCATCGGCTTCTGGCTTTCATAGGCGTGGATCTGGCCGATGACGATCTTGCCGGAGCTGGGCACCTTGTTGACCGAAAGGGTCGCGCGCAGCAGGTTGTCGGCGTCGGGGTAATACCAGTTGCGCAATGTTCCGTTGCTGTAGGTCTCACGCAGTTCGGTGCGCGGGTAGATGGCGTTTTCGGTTTTCGAGCCGGTCACCGGGGACCAGAAGAACAGGGTGCCGGTGTCGGAATGGAAGTACTGATCCTTGAAGCCGTTCACCAGTTTGGAGGTTTCGACGGTGTAGGGCGGGCTGCCAACGGGAACGCTGAGGTTCCAGGTTGCGAGATCAATCATGTCGGTTCTTCCACTCTATTTCTCTTGCACGCGCGTGCCAGAAGCTCTAGCCCGCGCCTCTTGGGGGCGGCCTTTATAAGCGTAGAGGGATTTTTTGTTAACGGCCGTCTGGCGGATGATTGGCGTCAACATCCTGTCGAAATGCCACCTTTCCCGGTTTTCGGGGGCTTCAGCGGTGACCGTTAGTCGGCTGCCTATCGGTTTGGTTAAATGATGGCTGGATGACAGCTATTGCTTTTACAGATCCCGGACTAGAGTGAAGACTCGGTGACTGTATGGTTTTCACGAGAAGCCGCCCGGAACACTGACCCGAGATGCCCCGACACGAGTTGTCCCGACAAGAGAAGCAGCATGGAATGCGCGCAACCCCAGCCAGGTGAAGGCAGCTCAGTCCTTTTGATCGTTGATGATTACCCTGAAAACCTGATCAGCATGCGCGCGTTGCTGCAGCGCCAGGACTGGCAGGTATTGACCGCCGCTTCCGGTTACGAAGCCCTCAACCTGTTGCTCGAACACGACATCGACCTGGTGCTGCTGGATGTGCAGATGCCGGGCATGGACGGTTTCGAAGTCGCGCGGCTGATGCGCGGCAGCCAGCGCACGCGCCTGACCCCGATCATTTTCCTCACTGCCAACGAGCAGTCCCAGGACGCCGTGATCAAGGGTTATGCCAGCGGTGCGGTGGATTACCTGTTCAAACCGTTCGATCCGCAGATTCTCAAGCCGAAAGTCCAGGCGTTGCTCGAGCACCAGCGCAATCGCCGGGCCTTGCAGCGTTTGAGTCAGGATCTGGAATCGGCGCGGGCCTTCAATGCCTCGGTGCTGGATAACGCGGCCGAAGGCATTCTGGTGTTGGGCGAGGATGGTTTGATCCGCTTTGCCAACCCGGCGATTTCCCGGTTGCTCAATGCGCCGGTGAAGGAGCTGGAAGGGCAGGAGTTTCTCGATTACCTGCAGAAACCGCACATTCCGCTGTGGGCCGATTCCGAGTTTTACGCCGGGTACAAACGTGGCGAGACGCTGCGTCTACACGATGCGTCGCTGCGCACCGCACCGGGGCAGCAGGTGCCAGTGGCCTTGTCCTGCGCGCCGCTGCCGAGCGAGCAACACGCGATGGTGGTGACGGTGCTGGACATGTCGGTGGTGCGTCATCTGCATCAACAGCTGGAATTTCAGGCGGTCACCGACCCGCTGACCGGGCTGCTCAATCGCCGAGGTTTTTATCAGACTGTGGAAAACCTGCTGTTGCGCGGCGAGCGCACGGACAGCAGTTGGGTGCTGATGTATCTCGATCTCGACGGTTTCAAGAGGGTCAATGATTCCCTCGGCCATGATGCCGGGGACCGGGTGTTGCGCTGGGTCTCCGAACAATTGAAAGCGTGCCTGCGGCCATTCGACATTCTGGCGCGGATGGGCGGCGATGAATTCACCGCGCTGCTGGATCTGGAATTCCCCGAACAAGCGGCGAAGATTGCTGAAAAACTCATCGAGCGGGTGTCGATCTGTCAGCAGATCGAAGGCCTCGATATTGCTCTGGGCGCGAGTATCGGCATTGCCACCTACCCCGACTGCGGCAACAACCTCGACGGTCTGCTGCGCGCCTCGGACATCGCCATGTACGAGGCCAAGCGTGCCGGGCGTCAGCAATATCGTTTCTACGATCATGAAATGAACGGCCGTGCGCGGTCGCGGCTGATGCTGGAAGAAAGCGTGCGTAATGCCATCGAGAACCGCGATTTCAATCTGGTGTATCAGCCGCAGGTGGCCATTGGCGATGGTCGCGTTCGTGGTTTCGAGGCGTTGCTGCGCTGGCAGCACCCGAGCGTCGGCGATGTGCCGCCGGGGTTGTTCCTGCCGTTGCTGGAAGAGGCGACGCTGATCAGCCGGCTCGGCAGCTGGATCTATCATCGCAGCGCCGGGCAGCGTAAGGCCTGGGAATCCGAGTTCTCCAAGGATCTGGTGATCGGCGTGAGCCTGAGCAACACTCAGTTCGGCCTGCCGAATCTGGTCACCGAATTGCGCCAGGTGCTGGAGCGCCATGGTTTGCAGCCGCACCAGATGGAAGTGGAAGTCACCGAAGAGGCGCTGACGATCAACCCGGACGAGACCCGCAAGCAGCTGAAGCTGCTGCGCAATCTCGGGGTGCGGGTGGCGCTGGACGATTTCGGTTCCGGGGCCTGCTCGCTGGCGCATTTGCGCGATCTGGAACTGGATACCCTCAAACTCGATCGCCACCTGATTGCCCGATTGCCGGACTCGTCCCGCGACGCTTCGCTGGTGCGCACGGTCATCGACTTATGCAAGGAATACGGTTTGCTGGTGATTGCCGAAGGCGTGGAAACCGTCGAGCAATACCAGTGGCTGCAAGCCCATGGTTGCGAGTACGTGCAAGGTTTCCTGGTGGCGCGGCCGTTGGTCGCCGAGGACACCGCACGCTTTACCGAGCCGTTCGACTGGAGCGCGTTGGCCGGTTGAATTCGCTACACTGGCGGCCTTTTCATGACCCGTGCCGCCCCATGACTGCGTTGAAATACCTCCAGGCCTATCCCGCGAATCTGCAGGATCAGGTGCGCCAATTGATCGCCGACAACCGCCTCGGTGATTACTTGAGCCAACGCTATCCGGGCCGCCACGATGTGCAGAGCGACAAGGCGTTGTACGGCTACGCGCTGGACTTGAAGCAGGAATACCTGCGCAACGCCCCGGCCATCGACAAGGTCCTGTTCGACAACCGTCTCGATCTGACCCACCGCGCCCTCGGCCTGCACACCACGGTGTCGCGGGTGCAGGGCGGCAAGCTCAAGGCCAAGAAAGAGATCCGCATCGCCTCGCTGTTCAAGGACGCCGCGCCGGAGTTTCTGAAGATGATCGTCGTGCACGAGCTGGCGCACTTCAAGGAGTCGGATCACAACAAGGCGTTCTATAAGTTATGTGAGCACATGCTGCCGGGCTACCACCAGGTCGAGTTCGACCTGCGGGTGTACCTGACGTGGCGCGACATGCAATAAGACATCAAACAACGGAGCGCATGCATGGACGTAAGCAAGACCAAGAGCAGTTTCTACCGGCGCTTGTACGTGGCGTACCTGATCGACAGCGGCCTGGCGAGCAGCGTGCCGGCGCTGACCGAGGTCACCGGCATGCCCCGGCGTACGGCGCAGGACACGATTGCGGCGCTGGCGGATCTGGATATCGTCTGCGAGTTTGAACAGGAAGAGGGCGCGCGCAATCATGCGGGGCGCTATCGGATTCGTGAGTGGGGGGCGATTGATCGGGGGTGGATCGAGCGGAATTTGCGGCAGATCAAGGCTGTTCTCGAATATCCCTGAGTTTGGGTGTTCGCCTTTAGATTGTTGCCCTCACCCCAGCCCTCTCCCGGAGGGAGAGGGAGCTGACCGAGGTGTCTTGCGTCATACATCGACCTGATCAAGTGTGGCGATTATGGATTCAACAACGCTCGTTCAGGTCGTTGTATCTCCCGAATATTCCCCAATCAGTCCCCTCTCCCTCCGGGAGAGGGTTAGGGTGAGGGGGCTTTTCAGGAACGCCGCATCCCGATGTGCGGAATGTCATCCTCCAGATATTCCTCACCCGCCACCACAAACCCATACCGCCCGTAATACCCCTGCAAATGCGCCTGCGCCGACAGATAGATCGGCACCTCAGGCCAGCGCTTCTGCGCCTGTTTCAGCGCCTGTTCCATCATTTCATGCCCCAGTCCTTTGCCACGCCCGGCCGGTGAGGTCAGTACGCGGCCGATCACCACGTCGCCACCCTGGGATTCCGGGTCCAGCAGGCGCAGGTACGCCACCAGCTGATCATCGTCCCAGCCCATCAAATGGCAGGTGTCACCGTCCAGATCCTGACCGTCCGGATCCAGGTACGCGCAGCGCTGTTCGACCACGAACACTTCCGAGCGCAATTTCAAAATGGCGTACAGCTGCTCCAGTCCCAGATCGCTGTGATGTTTGCAGACCCACTCGATTGTCATCTTCCGATTCCTTGAACAACGTCGCCCGATACTAAGCGCCCCGCCGAAATATGTCTGTATGGCTGAGAAATCTGTGACAAAGGCCAAAATGCCATCATTCCAATATCGCGGCCCGCCGTACTTTGTGTAATCTGCTGGGAAGCGCTGTGCGATGGCTTCAATGAGCTAAGGTTAGGGCCTGGGATTCGCCGGTAAGGGGCCTTGGGGTTTTGACTGAAAACACGCCGGGCGGCCCGCCCGCTAAGGATTTTCAAGCATGCCGCGATTGCATCGAGCCTTTGCTTTGATCGGATTGCTGTTGCTGGGTCAAAGCGCGGCAGCGGAGAAATTGCGTCTGGTGTTCGACGTCTGGCCGCCCTTTACCGATGACACACTGGTCAACGGTGGGCTGGCGACCGACATCGTCAGCACGGCCCTAGCCCGTGCCGGTTATGCCAGCGGTTATGAGCAGGTGCCGTGGGCGCGGGCGTTGATGGGGGTTGGCGAAGGACGTTACGACGTGCTGGTCAACGCCTGGTACAACGACGAGCGCACGAAGATCGGGCAGTTTTCCGCTGAGTACCTGCTCAATCGCGTGCGCTTCCTCAAGCGCAAAGACGCGCCCATCGAATACAACAACCTGCAGGAACTGCACACCTATCCGGTTGCGGTCGTGCGCGGCTACGCCTATTCGGCGCCGTTCGATGCCGACACCGCGTTGCAGAAAGTCCCTGTGCATAACTTCGCCATGGCCGTGCGTATGCTCGCGGCGGACCGGGTCAAGCTGACTCTGGAAGACGAATACGTCGCCCGCTATTACCTGGCCCGGGAATCACCGAAAGTGCGTAACGCGGTGGAGTTTTTGCCCAAACCGTTGAGCGAGAACAGCCTTCACATTCTGGTCAGTCTGAAGAACCCGCAGCACGAACAGATCGTGGCCGGGTTCGACAAGGCGATTGCATCGATGAAGGCCGATGGCAGCTATGACAAGCTGCTCAGGCAGCATGGAATGTGAGGCGGCTCAGTCTTCGGCTGTGTCTTTGATCAGATGCGCCGCGAGCGTGCGCAACGGCCCGAGTTGACGGCAGATCAACGCCAGTTGCGTCTGCACCAGCCGCTGGCCTTCGTCGATTTCGTCCGGCATCTGCTCCAGCTCATTGGCCAGCGCTTCTTCCTCATCGCTCTGAATCGCAATCGGCTGTTTGCTCGCCAGCCCCTGGGCGATTTCATCGATGCTCGCCGCCAGACTCACGCCGGCGCCGTCGATCAGGTGTTCGCGCACCTCGGCCGGCAGCTGGGTTTCCCGGTGCGCGCCAAGCCCTGACAGATAGCTGAGCAAGGTGTGCGACAGCACCAGGAAGCGAAAGCCCACGTCGGCTTCCTTCCGGAAATGCCCCGGCTCCATCAGCATGTTCGCCAGCGTCGTGGAGAGTGCGGCGTCAGCGTTGTGCGCGTTGCGCCGGGCCAGGCGATAGGCGAGGTCGTCGCTCTTGCCGGCGGCGTATTGCTGCATGATCTGACGCAGGTAAATGCTGTTGCAGGTGAGGGTGTTGGCCAGGACTTTGTTCAGGCGCCGACCCTGCCAGTCCGGCAGGAACAGGAATACCGCAAGCCCCGCAATCAGGCTGCCGAGCAAGGTATCGAACAATCTCGGCACGAACAGCCCGTAACCATCGCCGACCTGGTTGAAGCAGAACAGCACCATGATCGTGATCGCGGCGGTCGCCACGGTGTAGCGGGTGGTGCGGTTGGTAAAGAACACCACGCCGGCGGCGATGGCGAAGCACGACTGCACCAGCGGATTCGGGAACAGATCGAACAGCGCCCAGGCAATCGTCAGGCCGATCGCCGTGCCGAAAATCCGCTGACCGAGTTTGCGCCGGGTGGCGCCGTAGTTCGGCTGGCAGACGAACAGCGTGGTGAGGATGATCCAGTAACCCTGCGACGGGTGAATCAAGTGCACCATGCCGTAGCCGATGCTCAACGCCAGCGGCAAACGCAGGGCGTGACGGAACAGCAGCGAGGTCGGCGTCAGCTGCGTGCGCAGACGAATCCACACGTCCTTGAAGTTGCGCGGCGAGCGGTCGAGCAGGCTGCTGTCGGTGGCATCGGCCAGGGCGTCAGGGTTGCTGGCGTCACTGAGCAAACGGTCGAGGGTGCCGAGGTTGGCCGCCAGTGCGCGCAATGAACGCAGCAGCCCGCGCCAGGCCGGGTTGCTCTGGATGCGCAGGTGTTCGAGGGAGGCGTGCAGGTCGCTCAGGGCTTCGGCGAAACTCGCGTCGTAGATGAACGGCTGACGCATCTGGATCGATTCGGCCAGCGCCCGACAGGCCTTGCCTTGCTGGCGCAGCAGGCGCTGGCAGCGGAACAAGACATCGCTGTGGAAAAACGCATCGGCCAGGGCGTTGTAGGGGTAGTGGGAAGAACTGGCGCGTTCGTGGATGTCTTGCGCCAGGAAGTACAGCTTCAGGTAACGGCTGACTTTCGAGCCCGGGCGACCGTTGCCGACCCGGTGCAGGATGATTTCCTTAGCGCTGTTCAGGGCTGCGACGACCCGGCCGTTCTGCTGGGCCAGTTCCAGTCGCCGGGCTTCGACGTCCATCTGACGGATCGGCTCGAACAGCGAGGATTTCAGCTTCAGGTAATAGCCGAGTTCGCGGAACAGCCGCGCCAGACTCTGCTGCACCGGCTGATTGGAAAACATCGCCTGCCACAGCACCGACAGCAGGCCGTACCACGCGGCACCGGCCACCAGCAGCATCGGCTCGTGCCAGAAATCCGTGACCGCGCCGCCGCGCTGATCCACGCCGATCATGGTGTAGACGGAAAGAATCAGGGTCGCCGAAGCAATCGCGCCATACCGTTCGCCCAGCGCACCGAGCATGGTCAGGCCGAAACTGGCCAGTGCCAGGGCGATGACGAACACGATGGGGTAGGGGAACAACAATTCCACCGACAGCGCCGCGACGCTGAAACACACCAGCGTCACCGCCAGTGCGTTGAGGCGACCCTGCCAACTGTCGTCGGTCTCGGCCAAGGCGCTGGCGATAATCCCGAGGAACAGCGGGATCAGCAGCCCCATTTCATCCTGATACCAGCACAGCGCCATGCTGCCGGTCAGGGCGATGAACACCCGCACGCTGTAGCTGAATTTATCCAGCGCCCACAGGCGCCGCAAAGACTGACGAAACGAGGTCGAGGACATGAAGTGCGAAGGCCTTCCGAGGCGATGCCGCTAAATTGAGCCAGTAATGACGCCGACGCAATGGCGCCGATCACATCTGACAGCAAAAAGTGTTCCTTTGGGTTCCTGCGCCGACTTCAAATTTTGAATCTTGCACACAAACCTGTGGGAGCTGGCTTGCCAGCGATGAGGCCAGTACACCCAACATCATTGCTGACTGTCAGGCCGCCATCGCTGGCAAGCCAGCTCCCACAGGGATTGCATTTCAAATCTAAAAAAACCTGGGTCAGACGTACTGCGCGGCAGCGTAACCAGAGGCCCACGCCCACTGGAAGTTGAATCCGCCCAGATGTCCGGTGACGTCGAGCACTTCGCCGACAAAGTAGAGGCCCGGGCTTTTCAGCGATTCCATGGTCTTGGACGACACTTCACGAGTGTCGACGCCACCGAGGGTGACTTCGGCGGTGCGATAGCCCTCGGTGCCGGCCGGGACGACTTTCCAGCTGCCGAGCTTCTCGGCGATGTCCGCCAGTTCGGCGTGGGTGTACTGCTTCATCGGTTTGGAGACAAACCAGTTGTCCGCCAGCAGGTTGGCCATCTTCTTGGTGAAGATTTCACCGAGCAGGGTTTTCAGTTCGCTGTTCGGACGTTCGGCGGTTTGCTGTTGCAGCCAGCTCGCGGCGTCATGATCGGGCAGCAGGTTGATTTCGACCGTGTCGCCCGGCTCCCAGAACGAGGAAATCTGCAGAATCGCCGGCCCGCTCAGGCCACGGTGAGTGAACAGGATGTTCTCGCGAAAGCTCTGATCGTTGCAGCTGACCAGGCAATCCACCGAGGTGCCGGACAGTTCGGTGCACAAGTCCTTGAGCTGATCGGTGATGGTGAACGGCACCAGACCGGCGCGGGTCGGCAGCAGGTCGTGACCGAATTGCTTGGCGACCTGATAACCGAAACCGGTCGCGCCCAATGTCGGGATCGACAGGCCGCCAGTGGCGATCACCAGCGACTGGCACTGGATCTGGCCGAGGGTGGTGTCGAGCAGATAACCACCTTCGACCTTCTCGATGGTCTGGATCGAGGTGTCGAGGTGCAGGTTGACGCCGACCTGATCGCACTCGTCCAGCAGCATGCCGAGGATGTCGCTGGACTTGTTATCGCAGAACAGCTGGCCGAGTTTCTTCTCGTGGTACGGCACGCCGTGCTTGGCGACCATGCCGATGAAATCCCACTGGGTGTAGCGGGCCAGCGCGGATTTGCAGAAGTGCGCATTCTGCGAGAGAAAATTGCTCGGTTCGGTGTACATGTTGGTGAAGTTGCAGCGCCCACCGCCGGACATCAGGATTTTCTTGCCGGCCTTGTTCGCGTGGTCGAGCAGCATCACCTGACGCCCGCGCCCGGCGGCGGTCAGTGCACACATCAACCCTGCGGCGCCAGCGCCAATGATCACGACTTCGGTAGAGCGCAAAACGGTGTCCTCACACAATCATCACGTAGATTGTTCCCACGCTCTGCGTGGGAATGCCGCCATGGACGCTCTGCGTCCGCTTTTGAATCGTGACGCGGAGCGTCACAGGATGCATTCCCACGCAGAGCTTGGGAACGATCAAGCGTTCTTACAAAACGCGAACGCGCAGCGAACGGCCCTTGATCTTGCCGTTGTTCAAGCGCTGCAGCGCCTGCATGACCACGGTGCGCTCGACGGCCACATAGGACTGGAAGTCGAAGATCGCGATCTTGCCGACCTGGGCGCCCGGAATGCCGGCCTCACCGGTCAGTGCGCCCAGAATGTCGCCCGGACGCACCTTGTCCTTGCGCCCGCCAGCGATGCACAGCGTGCTCATCGGCGGTTGAAGCGGGGCACCGCCCTGGGACCTGAGGTTGTCCACCTGATCCCAGTTCAGCGGGGTTTTCTGCAGTTGCTCGATGGCTTGCGCGCGGTGCGCTTCGGACGGCGCAACGAGGCTGACCGCGATGCCTTTCTCGCCGGCACGACCGGTGCGGCCGACGCGGTGAATGTGGATTTCCGAGTCGCGGGCCAGTTCGACGTTGATCACCATGTCCAGTGCATCGATGTCCAGACCACGGGCGGCAACGTCAGTGGCAACCAGCACCGAAGTACTGCGGTTGGCAAACATCGCCAGCACCTGATCGCGGTCACGCTGTTCCAGGTCGCCGTGCAGGCCGACGGCGGAAATGCCTTTGGACGTCAGGTGATCGACGGTTTCCTGCACTTGCTGCTTAGTGAAGCAGAAGGCCACGGTGGAGGCCGGACGGAAGTGGTGCAGGACCTTGGTCACCGCGCTCATGCGCTCTTCCGGGGAAATCTCGTAGAAGCGCTGTTCGATCTGGGTGTCGTCGTGGAACGCTTCGGCCTTGACCGTTTGCGGGTCGCGCATGAACTTCGACGCCAGTTGCTTGATGCCCACCGGATAAGTAGCGGAGAACAGCAGGGTCTGACGACGGGCCGGGGTCTGCTCGATGATGTCTTCGATGGCGTCGTAGAAACCCATGTCGAGCATGCGATCGGCTTCGTCGAGGATCAGCGTGTTCAGGCCGTCGAGGACCAACGAACCCTTGCGCAGGTGCTGCTGGATGCGGCCCGGGGTGCCGACGATGATGTGCGCGCCGTGCTCCAGCGAGCCGATCTGCGGGCCGAAGGACACGCCGCCGCACAGGGTCAGGACCTTGATGTTGTCTTCGGCACGGGCCAGACGACGGATTTCCTTGGCGACCTGGTCAGCCAGCTCACGGGTCGGGCAAATCACCAGCGCCTGGCAACCGAAGTAGCGCGGATTGATCGGGTTCAGCAGGCCGATGCCGAACGCGGCGGTCTTGCCGCTGCCGGTCTTGGCCTGGGCGATCAGGTCCATCCCCTTGAGGATCACCGGCAAGCTCTGCGCCTGGATCGGCGTCATCTGGGCATAACCGAGGGAGTCGAGGTTAGCCAGCATGGCGGCGGACAGCGGCAAAGTATTAAAAGCGGTGGCGATGGTGGTCACGGGACTGGCCTGCAAAACAAAATGTCGCGCAGTGTACCAGCCCGGTGGCCAATAGCCCTAAGACTCGATGTGCTCTTCCGGACGTCTGACTCGCCGTCCGTCATTCTTCGAGAGCTGCGAAAAGATCGTCGCAGCGAGCATCGCCATGATCCCAACGGTCACGAACGTGAGCTGAAACGCGCCCAACACGGTCTCAACGCCGTCATTGCCGATCTCCGCCGTAAAGCCGCCGAGCAGCGCACCGGCGCACGCCACGCCAAGGCTCAGCGACAACTGCGCCACCACCGACAGCAAACTGTTGCCGCTGCTGGCGCTGGCGTCGTCGAGGTCGATCAGGGTCACGGTGTTCATCGCGGTGAATTGCAGCGAGTTGATCGCCCCGAGAACCGCCAGCAGGCACAGCAGCAGCCAGTATGGCGTCTGCTCGCTGACCAGGCCCATGCTCGCCAGCATGATCCCTAGAAACAGGGTGTTGCCGGTCAGCACGATGCGATAGCCCAGACGCTCGATCAGTGGCCGCGCGCCCCACTTGGCGACCATCGCGGCTGCGGCCAGCGGCAGCATGCTCATCCCGGCCTGGGACGGCGAATACCCCAGCGCCACTTGCAGCAGCAGCGGCACCAGAAACGGCAGGGCGCCGCTGCCCAGACGGGCGAACAGGTTGCCGAGAATGCCGACCGCGAAGGTGCGGGTCTTGAACAGTGACGGCGCGAACAGCGGGTTTTCAATGTGCCCGGCGCGCAGCCAGTACGCCGCCAGACACGCCATGCCGCCGAACAGCAACAGCATCACCCGCAGGTGTGGCAGGTGCAGTTCGCCGAGGCCTTCCATGGCGATAGTGATCAGCACCATCGCCGAGCCGAACAGCAGGAAACCCAGGCTATCGAAACGCGTGCGCTCGGTGCCGCGCAGGTCGGGGATGAATTTCCACACCGCGTAGCAACCGATGACGCCGACCGGCAGGTTGATCAGGAAGATCCAGTGCCACGTCAGGTATTCCACCATCCAGCCGCCCATGGTCGGGCCGATCAGCGGGCCGAGCAGGCCGGGAATGGTGATGAAACCCATGATCCGCACCAGTTCCGAGCGCGGGTAGGCGCGCAGCACCACCAAACGCCCGACCGGCAGCATCAGCGCACCGCCGAGGCCCTGGATCACGCGCGCGCCGATCAGCATGCTCAGGCTGCTCGACAGGGCGCAGAGCAGCGAGCCAAGGCTGAACAGCAGGATCGCGCCGAAGAAGATTTTCTTGGTGCCGAAGCGGTCGGCGATCCAGCCCGAGGCGGGAATCAGCAGGGCCACGGTGAGCATGTAGGCGATGATCACGCCCTGCATGCGCAGCGGGTCTTCGGCCAGATCCCGGGCCATGGCCGGCAGGGCGGTGTTGAGGATGGTCCCGTCGAGGGACTGCATGAAGAAAGCGATGGCGACGACCCATGGCAACCAGCGGGCGGTGATGGCGTCGAGAGGCGGGCGGTTGGGCATGGAACCTCTGGTGATGGGCGCAGTAAATCCGGGGTGACTTCATCGCGAGCAGGCTCGTTTCCACATGGACTGCGCGAACCTGTGGGAGCGAGCCTGCTCGCGATGCTTTTACAAGGTCAAGGTCAATCGGCTCACCAAGGCCCCCGGCAGCAATGCCGACGAGGTATTGCGCTGGCTGTAAGTGCTCGCCGACAGCAGCAATTCCCGTTCGGCGGTCAACGCTTCCAGATGCGAACCCAGCAGGCTGTAGGCACTGTCGTCGAAACGCATGGTGCTGACCGGTGCCTGAATCTCGCCGTTCTCGACCCAGAACGTGGCAAACCGGGTCATGCCGGTAAGGCGTGCCGCCGGTTGATCGGAGAAGTTCAGGTACCACAGATTGCTGATGTACAACCCGGTGCCCAACTGCTTGAGGATCTCGGCCTGGGACAAGTCGCCGGCGGCCATGTTCAGCGCGCTCGGCGATTCGCCACCGCCGGCACCGTTGGCCGTCAGACCGTACTCGGCGGCACTGCGCGAACCCACCAACTGATCACCCGCTTTGCCTTCGATGATCAACCGCAGATCGCTGCGCGGGTAACCTTCGCCGGAGAATGCCGGGCTCAGCGAGTCGCTGACTTTCTCGTCGAGGGACACCAGCGGACTGAATGCCTGATCGCCGGCATACAGCTTCTGCAGCGGGCTGCTTTTGCTGGCAATCGACTGCGCCGAGAAACCGCCCCAGCACAGCATGCCCATGATTTCCTCCAGCGCCGCCGGCGCCAGATAGGCGCGGTATTGGCCGGGCGGCAGGGTGCGCAGTGGGCGACCGAGAAACTCGAGTTGTTCGCGGGCCTGCTGGATGCGTTTGGCGAAGTCTTCGCTGTTCCAGTCATGCCCGGCGTAGCTGGCCTTCACCGCTTCGCCGTTCTCGTGGAACAGGCTGAAATCGAAGTTGAAGCTGTTGGCCTGATGCCAGCCGAATGCGCCGGAAGAGCTGGCGAAACCACGGCTGATCGGGCCGGCAGCGTAGAAACCGACCAGATCCAGACCTTCGGCCGCCTGGGCGATTTGCGCCACGACCTGCTCGGTGTCCGGCAGCGGATGCTCCTGCACACTCTGGCTCTGCCAGCCGTTGTGGTTGAGCAACAGGTACGGATCCTGCGGCAGCAGCGGCAGGGTTTCGCGCAGTTGCTGCAAGCCTTCGGCAAGACGTTGCAGGTCGGTGGCCTGCTCGCCGGACAGGGTGATGTGCAGGTCGGCATGGCGACCGTCGTCGATCAGTTTCAGACCAATACCGGCTTGCTGCACCTGCCCGGCCTGACGCACCTTGGCGTGGTTGAAACGGACGAAGGCCGACGATTCGGCGTCGTAACTCAGGGTGAACTGTTCCGGCTCGCGCACGGCATCGTGCAGCCAGTTGACCAGCAGCTTGAACGCCTCGGACTGGCTCTTGGAAATACTCATCAGGCGTCTCCCCCAAACACATCAACATTGCTGAACACGCAGGCCGGTGAAGCGTGGCCGACGCGGATCACCTGGTTCGGTTCGCCCTTGCCGCAGTTCGGCGTGCCCAGCACCTGAGTGGTGCCGGCGTTGCCGACGGCGCGCAGACTCTTCCAGAAGTGCGCGGAAATGCCCCGGTAGTTCGGGTTTTTCACCACGCCCTTGAGTTCGCCGTTTTCGATCAACTGGCCCCATTCGCAGCCGAACTGGAATTTGTTGCGGGCATCGTCGATCGACCATGAGCGGTTGGTGCTCATCAGAATGCCGTTTTCGATGCCGCCGATCAGTTGCTCCAGCGGCTGGTCGCCCGGCTCGATGTTGAGGTTGGCCATGCGGTCGATCGGTGGGCGGTTCCAGCCACAGGCGCGGCTGTTGGCGACGCCGTCCAGACCCGCGCGGAACTGCGACAGTGCGCCGCCCAACGGACGGACCAGCAGGCCTTCGCGAATCAGGAATTGTTTGCTGGCTTTGGAACCGTCGTCATCGTGACCGTAACTCGCCAGTTCTTCGGGAATGCCCGGATCGAACGTCACGTTGAGCAGTTTCGAGCCGTATTGCAGGCTGCCGAAATCCGAGGCTTTGACGAAACTGGTGCCGGCGTAATTGCGCTCGTCGCCGAGGATCCGGTCGAGCTCCAGCGGGTGGCCGATGGATTCGTGGATCTGCAACATCATCTGGTCGGGCATCAGCAGCAAATCACGCGGGCCTTGCGGGGTGTTCGGTGCGAGCAGCAGTTGCAGCGTCTGATCGGCGACTTGCGGGCCAGCACCGATCAAACCGCAGCGGCTGATCACGTCGGCGCCGCCCTGCTGGCCGAAGTTCTCGCGGCCGAGGCTGCGGGTCTGGCTGTCGTTGCCGTCGTAGGCGGTGACGCTCAGGCCCGGATAGACGAAACGCTGGGCCTGGCGCAATTCGGCGCCGGCGCTGCTCAAATAGATCTGTTCGACGTGGGTGATGCCGATGCTCACTTCCCAGTTCACCAGGCGCTCATCCTTTGGCACCGAGGCGGATTCCGCGCCGAGCAGCTCGAAGCATTCGCTCAGGGACGGAAAGGGTTGTTCCAGATTGGGTGAAAAGTAGTCGGCGCGGTCGCTGGACACCGGCTGCTGGCTCAGGTCGAGCAGGGCGTGGGGCTTGATCCGCCGGGCCTGCTGCTCGGCGCGCTCGAGGGCGGTTTGCAGGCCTTGTTGCGACAGGTCATTGGTCGCGGCGTAGGCTTCGACGCCGTTGACCCGGACGGTGAGCATCGCGCCTTCGTCGCGGCTCAGGCTCGGCGGCTCGGCGACATTCTTGCGCACCGACAGGTACTGGCCGGACTCGCGCACATACCGCAAGGAAAAAAACTCGGCGCCCGTGCGCAAGGCAGCGAAGCGCTGCTTGAGCTGGGGGTGGAAATCGAACATCAGGGAAACCTCCTTGTCATGGGAGAAACGGCGAAGCGGATTCGGCGGGGAGGGGGTGAAACGATTGGGCGAGGACTAGAGTAGGCCTGCGAGGGGGTAGGATCAAGTGAAGAGGGGGTGTCGGAGGATTTACTGTGAAGCAGGAGAATTTGCGGTGAATTGCATGGCCTCATCGCGGGCAAGCCCGCTCCCACAGGTTTTTTGGTGGTCACAGAATCTGTGAACGACGCAAAACCTGTGGGAGCTGGCTTGCCAGCGATTAGCCGTGACGCGGTATTACGGTTTACTGAGCAACAGCACTCACTTCACGCAGTGCCTTGCCTTTCACCGGCGCATCGCCAGCGACGTAGTAAGGTGCGTTGCTGCGCGGCAATGGCTGGCGGCCACGGATCTTGTCGGCGATTTTCTCGGCGATCATGATCGTCGGCGCGTTCAGGTTGCCAGTGGTGATGATCGGCATGATCGAGGCATCGACCACACGCAGACCCTGCATGCCATGCACGCGGCCTTCGCCATCCACTACTGCCATGTCGTCGGTGCCCATCTTGCACGAGCAGGACGGGTGGAACGCGGTTTCGGCGTGCTCGCGGATGAACTTGTCCAGCTGCTCATCGGTTTGCACTTCGATGCCCGGGCTGATTTCACGGCCACGGAAGGCGTCCAGTGCAGGCTGTTGCATGATTTCACGGGTCAGGCGGATGCCGTCGCGGAATTCCTGCCAGTCCTGCTCGGTGGCCATGTAGTTGAACAGGATGCTCGGGTGCTGGCGCGGATCCTTGGATTTGACCTGGACGCGACCGCGGCTCGGCGAACGCATGGAACCCATGTGCGCCTGGAAACCGTGCTCTTTCACACCGTTGCTGCCGTTGTAGTTAATCGCCACCGGCAGGAAGTGATACTGGATGTTCGGCCACTCGAATTCCGGACGGGTACGGATGAAACCGCCGGCTTCGAACTGGTTGCTGGCGCCGATGCCGGTGCCGTTGAACAGCCACTCGGCACCGATGGCCGGCTGGTTGTACCAGAGCAGCGACGGGTACAGCGAGACCGGTTGGGTGCAGGCGTATTGCAGGTACAGCTCGAGGTGATCCTGCAGGTTTTCACCGACGCCCGGCAGATCGTGAACCACCGGAATGTCGAGGCTTTCCAGCAGTTTTGCCGGGCCGACGCCGGAGCGTTGCAGCAGTTGCGGCGAAGCGATCGCGCCGGAGCAGACGATGACTTCTTTACGGGCGCGGGCTTCAACGCGTTCTTCAGCGGCGCCGACCAGGTAACGCACGCCAACGGCACGCTTGCCTTCGAACAGAACCTTGTCGGTCAGGGCGTGGGTGACGATGGTCAGGGTCGAACGCTTCTTGGCCACGTCCAGGTAACCACGGGCGGTGGAAGCACGACGGCCGTTCGGCGTCACGGTGCGGTCCATCGGGCCGAAGCCTTCCTGCTGGTAGCCGTTCAGGTCTTCGGTGCGCGGGTAACCGGCTTGCACGCCAGCTTCAACCATGGCGTGGAACAGCGGGTTGTTGCCCGCTTTCGGCGTGGTCACGCTGACCGGTCCGTCGCCACCGTGGTAGTCGTTCGGGCCGATGTCGCGGGTTTCCGCTTTACGGAAATACGGCAGGCAATCGAGGTAGGACCAGTCTTCCAGGCCTGGCAGTTTCGCCCAGCCGTCGTAGTCCATTGCGTTGCCGCGGATGTAGCACATGCCGTTGATCAGCGAGGAACCGCCGAGGCCCTTGCCGCGACCGCATTCCATCCGGCGACCGTCCATGTGTGGCTCAGGATCGGTTTCGTACGCCCAGTTGTAGCGGCGGCCTTGCAGCGGGAATGCCAGGGCTGCCGGCATCTGCGTGCGGAAGTCGAGACGGTAGTCCGGGCCACCGGCTTCGAGCAGCAGGACGGTGACGCCTTCGTCTTCAGTCAGACGGGTCGCCAGGGTGTTACCGGCAGAGCCGGCACCGACGATGATGTAATCGAATTCTTGGGACATTGAATGCACCCTCTTTGAAGTTGGTCAGGTCAGACAGCCAGCGCTTCCCTTGTGGGAGCGGGCTTGCCCGCGAAGGCGGCTCCGCGGGCAGCACACGATGGCGGGTCTTAGAACACCGAGACGTAATCGCCCAGCTCGACCTGTACCGATTTGATGCGAGTGAAGTTGTTCAGCGAGCTGATGCCGTTCTCACGGCCGACGCCCGACTGCTTGTAACCGCCAACCGGCATTTTTGCGTCGGACTCGCCCCAGGCGTTGATCCAGCAGATACCGGCTTCCAGTTGATGAATCACGCGGTGGGCGCGGTTCAGGTCGCGGGTGACGATACCGGCGGCCAGGCCGAAGTCGGTGTCGTTGGCGCGACGGATCACTTCTTCTTCGGTTTCGTAGGTCAGGATCGCCATTACCGGGCCGAAGATTTCTTCACGGACGATGGTCATGTCGTCGGTGCAGTCGGTGAACACGGTCGGAGCCACGAACGCGCCCTTGGCGAATTCGCCGTCGGTCAAACGTTCGCCACCGCACAGAACGCGGGCGCCTTCTTCTTTACCTTTGGCGATGTAGCCCAGCACGCTTTCCATGTGCGGGAAGCTGACCAGCGGGCCGAAGTTGGTGTTTTCGTCTTCCGGGTTGCCAACGCGGATGCGCGCAACGCGCTCGACGATCTTGGCTTCGAAAGCGGCTTTCAGGTGGCTCGGCACGAACACGCGAGTGCCGTTGGTGCAGACCTGACCGGAGCTGTAGAAGTTGGCCATCATGGCGGTGTCGGCGGCGCGATCCAGGTCGGCGTCGTCACAGATGATCAGCGGAGACTTTCCGCCCAGTTCCATGGTCACGTCTTTGAGCGACGAAGCCGAAGCGCTGGCCATGACCTTCTTGCCGGTGTCGGTGCCGCCGGTGAAAGAGATCTTCTCGATGCGCGGGTGCTCGGTCAGCCAGGTGCCGACTTCACGGCCGCTGCCGGTCAGTACGTTGAACACGCCGTTCGGAACGCCGGCTTCGGTGTAGATTTCGGCCAGTTTCAGGGTGGTCAGCGAGGTGACTTCGCTTGGCTTGAAGATCATCGCGTTACCGGCCGCCAGGGCTGGAGCGGATTTCCACAGAGCGATCTGAATCGGGTAGTTCCACGCGCCGATACCGGCGACAACGCCCAGCGGCTCGCGACGGGTGTAGACGAAGGAAGTGTCACGCAGCGGGATCTGCTCGCCTTCGATGGCGGGCACCAGGCCTGCGTAGTATTCCAGCACGTCGGCGCCAGTGACGATGTCGACGTACTTGGTTTCGGAGAAGGCTTTACCGGTGTCCAGGGTTTCCAGGGCAGCCAGTTCATCGTTGCGCTCGCGCAGGATGTCGACGGCACGACGCAGGATGCGCGAACGCTCCATGGCGGTCATCGCGGCCCAGATTTTCTGGCCCTTTTCGGCGCTGACCACAGCACGCTCGACGTCTTCCTTGGTCGCACGTTGCACTTGTGCGAGGACTTCACCGTTAGCCGGGTTGATGGCTTCGAAGGTGGCATCGCTGCCGGCGTCGGAGTACGCGCCATCGATGTAGAGTTTTTGCAGTTCGAAACGGGCCATAGTGTCCTCGCAAGTGCATTAGTGGTTGGCGTTGGTCACCGGGTGAGCCATATAGCTGTGGCATCACTGGTCGGTGACAGTTCAGGGGCCGAGCGTTTTCTCTGTGCTCTAGCTCACCTGCTTGGCCAATTGGAAATCCATGTATTCGTAAGCGATCTGTTGCGCCTGCGCAGTGTCGAAAGCGTCTCCCGACAGCGCGCCGCGCAACCACAAACCGTCGATCAGAGCTGCCAGTCCACGGGCGGCGGTGCGCGCATCTTCGAGCGGCAACACACGGCGGAACTCGCAGCACAGGTTGGAATACAGACGGTGATCGTTGATCCGCTGCAACCTGTGCAAAGACGGCTGGTGCATGCTGGTGGCCCAGAAGGCCAGCCAGGTTTTCATTGCCGGGCCATTGACCTGGCTGGCGTCGAAGTTTCCTTCGATGATCACCTGCAGATGCGCCCGGGGGCTGTTGTCTGCCAGCGCCTGACGGCGCGCGGTGACGCTCTCGCTGAGGGCGGTCATCAGATACCGCATCGTGGCGGCGATCAGGCCATTCTTGTCCTGAAAATAGTGACTGATGATGCCATTCGAGACACCGGCCAAACGGGCGATCAGCGCAATGCTGGCGTCCCCCATTCCGACCTGATCAACCGCCTGCAAAGTGGCTTCGATCAGTTGTTGGCGGCGGATGGGTTGCATACCGACCTTGGGCATCTTGCACATCTCCTTAGGCCTTCCGACGGGCGAATGACGCCTATCGGATTGAGGGCCAGTCTATTTTGTTTTGATTGAACGTTCAATCAACAAAGAATAAGATCTGCGACAAATCGTCGCTGCCTACAGATTTTTCCTACGTGTAAGTGGCGATAAAACCGACATCCGAAAAGGCTCGAAACCTGCGCGGGGCAAGGCGCGGTTCGATGTTCGATGGACGTGTTGAATGGGCAAGACGCTCAAGGCCAGGTTTCGGATGAACGTCCATGCCTCGGCCACGACGGCGATTCGCGATGCCATCTCTGCAGGTTCGGGCTTTTTTCGGGGTGTCTTTATATCACCCGCCGGTCGGCTGCCAACTAACCGATTGGTCGGGTTCCGTGTTGCCTTGTGTTCTTCTCTCGCACTGCCTGGAGCATTTGTGCCATGAGTTCTGCCTCGCTTATAAAGACCCCGCCCGAGAAGGTGACGGTCAACGGTTGGGTGTTCTACACCTCTACCGCGCTGATTCTGTTGTTGACCGCCATTCTGATCATCGCCCCGCAAGAGGCCGGCAGAATGCTGGGAGTGGCTCAGGCCTGGTTGTCCCGCAGCTTCGGCTGGTACTACATGGTGGTGATCGCCGCTTACCTGGTTTTCGTGGTCGGCCTGGCGTTTTCCTCCTACGGCAAACTCAAACTGGGTAGCAAGGACGACACCCCGGATTTCAGCTACGGTGCCTGGGCGGGGATGCTGTTCTCGTCGGGTATCGGTATTTCGCTGCTGTACTTCGGCGCCTCCGAGCCGCTGGATCACTACTTCAATCCGCCGGAAGGTGCGTCCGCGACCAACATGGCGGCACGTCAGGCCGTTCAGCTGACTTTCCTGCACTGGGGCCTGCACGGCTGGGCGATCTATGCGCTGGTCGGTCTGGCCGTGGCTTATTTCGCTTATCGTCATAACCAGCCGCTGGCCCTGCGTTCGGCGCTGTACCCGCTGGTGGGCGAGCGTTGGGTCAAAGGCGCTGCCGGTCATGCGGTGGACGGCTTCGGCATGTTCGTGACCCTGCTGGGTCTGGTGACCAACCTGGGGATCGGCTCGCTGCAAGTGTCTTCTGGTCTGGAAAACCTGTTCGGCATGGAACACAGCAACACCAACCTGCTGATCGTGATCATCGTGATGAGCACCGTGGCGACCATCGCTGCCGTGTCCGGTGTGGAAAACGGCATCCGTCGTCTGTCCAACCTGAACATCATCCTGTTCAGTGGCCTGCTGATTTTCGTCCTGCTGTTCGGCCCGACCCTGCACTTGCTCAACGGCTTCGTGCAGAACATCGGCGACTACCTCAACGGCGTGGTGCTGAAGACTTTCGACCTGTACGTCTATGAAGGCGACAGCGAGAAATCCGACCGCTGGCTGGGCCTGTGGACTCTGTTCTACTGGGCGTGGTGGATTTCCTGGGCCCCATTCGTCGGCATGTTCATCGCGCGTATTTCCCGTGGTCGTACCGTGCGTGAGCTGGTGGCTGGTGTGCTGCTGATTCCGCTGGGTTTCACCCTGGCGTGGCTGTCGATCTTCGGTAACTCGGCGCTGGATCTGGTGATGAACCAGGGTGCGGTGGAACTCGGCAAGACGGCGCTGGAACAGCCGTCGATGGCGATCTATCAGTTGCTTGAACACTACCCGGCGTCGAAAGTCGTCATCGGCGTGTCGATCTTTGTTGGTTTCGTGCTGTTCCTGACCCCGGCCGACTCCGGCGCGGTGATGATGGCGAACCTGTCCTGCAAGGGCGGCAACGTCGACGAAGACGCCCCGCACTGGCTGCGGATCTTCTGGTCGGTCGTGATCACTCTGGTGACCATCGGCCTGCTGTTCGCCGGTAACTTCGAAGCCATGCAGACCATGGTGGTGCTGGCCGGTCTGCCGTTCTCGGTGGTCCTGGTGTGCTTCATGTTCGGCCTGCACAAGGCGATGCGCCAGGACATGCAGATCGAACAGGAGCAGGCGCAACTGGCTGAACGCGGTCGTCGTGGTTTCAGCGAGCGCCTGACCCAGCTGGATCTGCAACCGAGCCAGTCGGTGGTTCAGCGCTTCATGGACAAACACGTCAGCCCGGCGCTGGAAGATGCCGCTGCGCAGATGCGTGCACAGGGTCTGGAAGTGCAGACGCTGCTGGGCAAATCCAAGCGCTGCATGGGCGTGCGGGTCGAGATGGAAGAGGGCAACCCTTTTGTCTACGAAGTGAGCCTGGACGGCTACCTGGCGACCCCGAGCGAGTCGGTCCAGTCCGATGAAGCGCGCCAGCGTTTCTACCGCGCCGAGGTGTACCTGCACAACGGCAGCCAGGACTACGACCTGATGGGCTTCACACAGGATCAGATCACACGCGATGTGCTCGATCAGTTTGAAAGCCATCGGCAGCTCCTTGGCCGGGTGTATAGCTAAAGTCAAAAGCTCCCTCACCCCCGCCCTCTCCCGGGGGGAGAGGGAGCCGACCGAGGTGTCTTGCGTTGTACATCGACCTGAAAAATCGAGTCGATTATGGATTCGGTGAAGCAAGATCAGGTCGACGTATATCTGCAGCATCCCCCAATCAGTTCCCTCTCCCTCTGGGAGAGGGTTAGGGTGAGGGGACTTTCCCTGACCCAATAAAAAAGGGATCGCTCACCGCGATCCCTTTTTTTCATCCCGCCTTACCCCAGGTTCTTGCCGAGCAGTGCGTGATACAGCTCGCTGTCCCCGAGGATCCCCACCACATGGTTGTTGTCGTGCAGCACCAGTTTGTTGCCGGTCTGGTAACGGATCTGCAAGGCGTCGCGCATGCCGATGTTCGAGTCCACCAGCGTCGGTTTGCGCTCCAGCCCTTCCACGGCTTGCCCCGGTGCCCAGTTCTGCAGGTTCAGCACCGAACCGTTCTGCCGCGCACCCTTGATGGTGTTGCCTTCGGCCAGATCCAGCCACGAGTCGCCACCCGGATCCAGGCACACTGAACCGTTGATGCGTTTGCAGTTGTCCAGGGTGCGCATCAGGCTGCGACCGCACAGCACGTTCAGCGGGTTGGTGTGGGCGACGAAGGTGCGCACGTAATCGTCCGCCGGGTTGAGCACGATCTCTTCCGGCACGCTGTACTGGATGATCCGGCCGTCTTTCATGATCGCGATGCGGCTGCCGAGTTTCAGCGCCTCGTCGAGGTCGTGGCTCACGAATACGATGGTCTTGCTCAGCTTGCGTTGCAGTTCCAGCAGTTCATCCTGCAGACCCTGACGGATCAGCGGGTCGAGGGCCGAGAACGGTTCGTCCATCAGCAGAATGTCGGCGTCCATCGCCAGCGCGCGGGCCAGGCCGACACGCTGCTGCATGCCGCCGGACAGCTCGTCGGGCTTCTTGTTGCGCCATTGGGTCAGGCCCACCAGTTCGAGTTTTTCATCGACCAGCTTGCGCCGTTCCTTCTCCGGACGACCCTGCATTTCCAGACCGAAACTGATGTTCTCGCGCACCGTCAGCCACGGCATCAGAGCGAACTTCTGGAACACCATGGCGATGCGTTTGGTGCGCATCATTTTCAGCTCGGCCGGGGTGCAGGAGGCGATGTCGATCTGCTTGCCTTCGTGTTCGACGAACAGCTTGCCGCGGCTCACGGTGTTGAGGCCGTTGATGCAGCGCAGCAGGCTCGACTTGCCGGAGCCGGACAGGCCCATCAGCACGCAGATTTCGCCTTTGTTGATGTCCAGGCTGGCCTTTTCAACGCCAACGATCTGCCCGGTCTTTTTCAGGATCTCACTGCGGGTCAGGCCTTGATCGAGAAGTTTCAGTGCTTCGCGCGGATCCCTGGTGAAGATCACGTCAACGTTATCGAAGCGAATTATGCTCATGCGTCACCCCCTACTTTGGAGTCGGGTTGTTTGCAGATACGGTCGAGCATGATCGCCAGCAGTACGATCGCCAGGCCCGCTTCGAAGCCCAGGGCGATATCAGCAGTGTTCAGTGCGTTGACCACCGGTTTGCCGAGTCCGTCGGCGCCCACCAGTGCCGCGATCACCACCATCGACAGCGACAGCATGATGCACTGGGTGATGCCGGCCGCGATGCTCGGCATGGCGTGAGGCAGTTCGATCCGTGAAAGCAGTTGGCGACGCGAGCAGCCGAAGGCTTTGCCGGCGTCCATCAGTTCTTGCGGGACATCGCGGATGCCCAGGTAGGTCAGGCGGATCGGCGCGGCGATGGCGAACACCACCGTCGAGATCAGGCCCGGCACCACACCCAGCCCGAAGAGGGTCAGGGTAGGAATGAGGTAAACGAAGGTCGGTACGGTCTGCATCAGATCGAGTACCGGCCTCATCAAAGTGTAGAACATCGGTTTGTGCGCGGCGACGATGCCCAGCGGCACGCCAATGACCACGCAGACCAGGGTCGCGAACATGACCTGGGCGAGGGTTTCCATGGTTTCCTGCCAGTACCCCAGGTTGAGGATCAGCAGAAAGGAGGCGACCACGAACGCGGTCAGGCCCCATTTGCGTTGAATGAAGTGGGCCAGCAGGGCGATGAGGCCGATCAGCACCAGCGGGTTGAACCAGGTCAGCGCAAACGTCACGCCGTGGATCATCGTTTCCAGTGTCACGGCGATTGCGTCGAAGGTGTTGGCGCCGTGTTGCGTCAACCATTCAACGAAGCCCGCGATGTACTGGCCTAAAGGGATTTTCTGATCAATCAGCATGGTAGTGAACGTCCGCATGCAAGGAAATAAACAGCCCGGACGGGACTAGCCCGCCCGGCATAAGCGATTACTGGGCAATCTTGGCTTTCACGGCCTCCAGGCCAGGTTTACCGTCAATGGTGGTCACGCCAGCGAGCCAGGTATCGAGCACCTGTGGATTCTTTTTGAGCCAGGCCTTGGCGGCCGCGTCAGGCTTCATCTTGTCGTCCAGGATGTTGCCCATCAGTTCGCTTTCCATGTCGACGGTGAACTCCAGGTTTTTCAGCAGCTGGCCAACGTTGCTGCATTCCTCGGCGTAGCCCTTGCGGGTGTTGGTCGCCACGGTGGCGGCGCCGAAATCCGGGCCGAAGAAGTCATCGCCGCCGGTCAGGTACTGAATCTTGAAGCGCTTGTTCATCGGGTGCGGCGCCCAGCCGAGGAACACCACGGCGGTGTCGCGTTTCTGCGCGCGGTCGACCTGCGACAGCATGCCCGCCTCGCTGGATTCGACGACCTTGAAGCCGGCGTCTTTCAGGCCGAAGGCGTTCTTGTCGATCATGCTCTGGATCAGACGGTTGCCGTCGTTGCCCGGCTCGATCCCGTAGATCTTGCCGTCGAGTTCTTTCTTGAATTTGGCGATGTCGGCGAAGTCGTGCAGACCCTTGTCATACAAGGCTTGCGGAACGGCGAGGGTGTACTTGGCGCCCTTGAGGTTGGTGCGCACGGTTTCCACGGTGCCGGCGTCGCGGTAGGCCTTGATGTCGTTTTCCATGGTCGGCATCCAGTTGCCGAGGAACACGTCCATGTTCTTGCCGTCGGCCAGCGACTTGTAGGTCACGGGGACGGAAATCATGGTGGTCTTGGTCTTGTAGCCGAGGGCCTGAAGCACGACGGAGGTGGTGGCGGTTGTCGCGGTGATGTCGGTCCAGCCGACATCGGAGAAGTTCACGGTACTGCACTGCGCCGGTTCTGCGGCTTGAGCCAGTAACGGCAGACTCAGCATGGCGGCCAACAACAACGACGGGGAACCTTTCATGAATGGACTCCTTGGTGTTTTTTTTGGCAGTGTTCCGATTGGACCACCGCACTTATGGGTTGCGGTTGGATGGCGTTCTGGAGACAGCTCTACCGCAGCGCCTTGCAATCGAGTCGATACGATCATGTACCAGTGAAAATCTGACGCCTACAGGGTGCGTCGTATCCAGTACAGGGATGGTCGCATCCAGTGTCAGTGACGTCGTTTACAGCTTTTTTCTGCCCTGTCTGGCCATCTGAACCGCATAAAAACGGCGAAAACACGGGCTGAAACCGGCACGGCGTTAGTGGGCATGAGTACGTCGGTGTCAGACGCCGAACGACCCGGGAAAAGCCCGATGATGCGGGCATTCCGGCGGATCGCAGCTTGAGCGTAGCAGCTCCGCCAGCGGGCGCTTCACGCCCCGGACCGGCACTCTCAGGAGCTCTGCAGCAATGGCTATCAGCGTTTTCGACCTGTTCAAAATCGGCATTGGCCCTTCCAGTTCCCACACCGTCGGGCCCATGCGCGCCGCCGCCCTGTTCGTCGAGTCGTTGCGCGACAAACATCTACTGGAGCAGGTGCGCCGCATCGAGGTGCAGCTGTTCGGTTCGCTGTCGGCCACCGGTGTCGGTCACGGCAGCGACAACGCGGTGATCATGGGGCTGATGGGCGAGTGGCCGGACGCGATCGACCCGTCGCAGATCGGCCCGCGGATCCAGGCCTTGCGTGAAACCCACACGCTGTTGCTCGACGGTCGTTTGTCGGTGCCCTTTATATGGGGCCGCGACATGCGCCTGATCGACGAGAACCTGCCGTTCCACCCCAACGCCATGACCCTGGTTGCCGAAGGCGATCACGGCGAGCTGCATCGCGACACCTACTATTCGGTCGGCGGCGGTTTTGTGGTGGACGAGGCGCAGGCCTCCAGCGGTGTGGTGGATCTGGATCGCACCGAGTTGCCTTACGACTTTTCCAGCGCGGTGGAACTGCTGGAACTGTGCAAGACCCACAACCTGCGCGTGGCCGAACTGATGATGGCCAACGAGAAGGTCTGGCGCAGCGAAGAGGAAATCCGCGCCGGCCTGATGAAACTCTGGCGGGCGATGCAGGATTGCGTCGAGCAGGGCCTCAAGCACGAAGGCATCCTGCCCGGCGGCCTCAACGTGCGCCGCCGCGCGGCGAAGTTGCACCGCAGTCTTCAGGAATTGAACAAGCCCAATGTGATCGGCTCGACCCTCAGCGCGATGGAGTGGGTCAACCTGTTCGCCCTGGCGGTGAACGAGGAAAACGCTGCTGGCGGACGCATGGTAACGGCGCCCACCAATGGCGCGGCGGGGATCATTCCGGCGGTGCTGCATTACTTCATGAAATTCAGCGAGGCGGTGACCGACGCCAACGTGGTCGATTACTTCCTCGGGGCGGCGGCGGTGGGGATTCTGTGCAAGAAGAACGCTTCGATTTCCGGCGCTGAAGTCGGCTGTCAGGGTGAAGTCGGTTCGGCTTGCGCAATGGCGGCGGCAGGGCTGGCGGAAATCCTCGGTGCGAGCCCTGAGCAGTTGTGCAACGCGGCGGAAATCGGCCTGGAACACAACCTCGGTCTGACCTGCGATCCGGTGGGTGGCCTGGTGCAAGTGCCGTGCATCGAGCGCAATGCGATTGCGGCGGTGAAGGCGATCAACGCGGCGCAGATGGCCTTGCGTGGGGACGGTCAGCATTTTATTTCGCTGGACCGGGTGATCCGCACCATGCGCGATACCGGCGCCGACATGCATGACAAATATAAAGAGACATCGCGGGGCGGGTTGGCGGTCAGCGCGGTTGAATGCTGATTCCTTCGATAACCTCGGACCAGTCAAAACTGCGCACCAAGTGAGCATCGGTAATAAAACGCGCCACCTTTTGGCGCGTCGCTATCAGATAAGAGTCTTTCCCACCTCCAGCGCCTGATTTGCAGGCGCTACCGTCCGTCACCCGTGCCTGCGGTGACACTGTAGGACAATCGTGCGCAGGCCAGTTCCCACAAGTGCTACCGATTTGCTCACACGCTCCGGGGCAGGGCTTTTGCGGCCGCTGATGGCACTTCGAATTACCCTCCGTCGGAGCGCTTGTATAGACGCGTCGCGACGTCGTTTTCAGGAGTTATTGAACAGCCATTCAATTTTAGGCATGGCAATTGCTCTGTCATAACAAAGCCCGTCTCACGCAAGAGAACGATGGCAATAACAAGAGCCTCCGCCTGAGGCCATCACCCGCTTTGTGTGAGGAGATACCGCGATGACGTCGTTCAACTCCGGGGCTCAACCCCAGAACCGTGCGCCTCAATCCATCGGCTTTCTGCTGCTGGACAATTTCACGCTGATTTCCCTGGCATCCGCAGTCGAACCCCTGCGCATGGCCAACCAGTTGTCCGGTCGCGAGCTGTATCGCTGGACCACCCTCACTGTCGATGGCGGCCAGGTCTGGGCCAGTGACGGTCTGCAGATCACCCCCGACGCCTCCATGCACAAAGCCCCGGCCCTCGACACCGTTATCGTGTGCGGCGGGATCGGCATTCAGCGCACCGTTACCCGTGAACACGTCTCGTGGCTGCAAAGCCAGGCGCGTCAGTCCCGTCGCCTCGGCGCCGTGTGCACCGGCAGCTGGGCCCTGGCCTGCGCCGGCCTGCTCGACGGCTTCGATTGCAGCGTGCACTGGGAATGTCTGGCGGCGATGCAGGAAGCTTTCCCGCGTGTTGCGATGAGCACCCGCCTGTTTACCCTCGACCGTAACCGTTTCACCAGCTCCGGCGGCACCGCGCCGCTGGACATGATGCTGCACCTGATCAGCCGCGATCACGGCCGTGAACTGTCCGCCGCGATCTCGGAAATGTTCGTCTACGAACGTATCCGCAACGAGCAGGATCACCAGCGTGTGCCGCTCAAGCACATGCTCGGCACCAACCAGCCGAAATTGCAGGAAATCGTCGCGCTGATGGAAGCCAACCTGGAAGAGCCGATCGACCTCGACGAACTGGCGGTGTACGTCGCCGTGTCCCGTCGTCAGCTCGAGCGCCTGTTCCAGAAATACCTGCATTGCTCGCCGTCGCGCTACTACCTCAAGCTGCGCCTGATCCGCGCGCGGCAACTGCTGAAGCAGACGCCGATGTCGATCATCGAAGTGGCGTCGGTCTGCGGGTTCGTGTCGACACCGCACTTCTCCAAGTGCTACCGCGAATACTTCGGCATTCCGCCGCGTGACGAGCGCGTCGGCTCCAACACCACCCAGCAGGTGGCGATGATGCCGCTGCCGCAGGCCATCGTGATGTCGCCGTTGTCCGGGCCGATGTCGGCGTTGAGCCAGGCACGCAACGAGTCGACCTTCGCCAGCGTGCGCCTCTAAAACGAAAGATCGCAGCCTGCGACAGCGCCTTCAGGAAGGGCACTGTCGCAGGCTGCGATCTTTTTTTCGGTCAGATGTCAGGCGCGGGTTTGCTGATACTGCGCCAGGGCCGGCAGCAACTGCTTGTCGATGGCTTCGCGCACGGTCGGCTGAATGCTCGCGCTGCTGGTGTACATCTGCTTGACCATGGTGCGCAGCGTGTTGGCCCGCACATCGTCCAGACCCCGCACCGCGCACTCGCAGGCCTGCTGGGCAGTGGAGCCCGACGGTACTTCGAATCCCAACGACTTGAGCTGGCCCAACAGGTCTTCCTGATCGATCAAATCGGCATACATCATGACGCGAATCCTTCTTCGGCAACGGAGGTCGTGTCTCGATTCTGGTAGGCCTGCCCAGGCACGGCAAGGGCGATTTGTCGCAGTGGCCGCGACAACTATGAACAGGTCGTTTTCGGCTAACTCGCCGTCAAGGGGAGTGGGCACACTGGCCTCAGCTTGCTTCACGAAGGTTTGGTCACCCTCGCCACGGCAGCTCCTCAACAGTACCCTCGCCCCGATCCTGTCACGGCTTGTATCGGGGCTTTTTTTGCCTGCGAATTACGATGATGCGGTCTAGCGTTGCAACACCAGAATCCGCGACAGCAACTCGTCTCGGTCGATGTAGCAGCCCTGGAAATGCCGGGCCCCGGTGGTCGGGTCGAACGCATTGCGCGCGTGCAGGGTGCGGCGGTTGTCGAAGCACCACAGCTCGCCCGGATTGAGTCGTTGCATGACCCGGAAACGTGGCTCGCGGGTCATGGCGATGAAGCGCCGGTAAGCGCGATACAGCAAGGGCATTTGCTCCACAGACGTGTCGAACGCCCCGCGCAGAAAGTTGGCCATGCGGATTTCTGCGACCCGGCCCAACGCGTCCAGGGCGATGATCGGCGCCAGGCAGCGATAATCGCTGTGGCGGTCCTTGTTGCGAAACTCCACCGGGATCTCGCACAGCGCCTGAAACGACGCGGGGTCTTCCTGACGCAACGCTTCGGCAATCGCAAAACCGTCGACGAAAATGCTCTCGCCACCCTCGGCGTCGTTCACCAGACAATGCAGAAATTGCAGCCCCGGTTGCAGCTCGCGGGTCGGCAGATCCGTGTGCAATGGCAGGTTGAAAGCGGTGTAGGCATTGCTGTCGGCATCGGCCTTGGATTGCACGTTGAACAGCACGCCGAAGTTGCTCTCGCGGATGAACGAAATGCGCTGGGCGATCAGCTTCAGCGAGCCGGGTTCGGTGGGCGCGCCACGCACCTGAGTCAGACCGATATCGCGTACTGCCAGCAACCATTGCAGCAACGCGGCGTTGTCGTTCATCAGGGCTGAGTAGTCGAACACCGGCAACTGCAAATCGCTGCGCCACAGGAAGGGTTTCGGCTTGGAGGCGAGGCGTTCGGTGCGCGATTCATCATCGTAGGCGTGGGCCCGCAGCCAGCCGGCATCGAAGCGGCTGAGGTGGCCGTCCTGCCAGTCGATGCGCAGGCAGCCATCGGTGTCGATGTGCGCGGCGGAGGGCGACAGATCCTGCGTCGCATCGACGATCTCGAACACCTGCTCGCGGGTGACGCTGTAGACGCAGTGCGGACACGGACAGTTGTCCCGCAGCCACACGTGGTGGAACGGGCTGACGCGCCCGTCGGCCCATTCGATCAGGACGCGATCCGCCAGGTTCTGCACGCCGTTCAGCGCGCTGATCAACGGATAAGTACGGAAATCGGCAACTGCAGCGGCGGTGTGCATAGTGGCTCCTTGCGATGGATGAGTTTACCGGGCTGGGGGCAGGGCGATGACCCGGCCGATGTAAGCCGGGGCGGGCAGGTCGGCCTGCTCGGCGACGATGGCTTGCAGACGGCCCAGGGTGTCCGGGGTAAATGGTGCGGAGCGCGGCCCGGCGAGGTCGACGTGCAACAGCATCTGTTCGTTGCCGGCCAGCTCCTTGTCACCGCCGGCCAGGTGCAGGCTGTGATAGAGGTGCAGGCGTTTCTGATCGTGGCCGATGATCTGCGTGCGCACTTCGACTTCGGCGTCGAGCTTCACTTCGTGCAGGTAATTGAGGTGCAGTTCGAGGGTGAACAGCGAGTGACCGCTGGCTTCGCGGTTGTTGCTGTCCATGCCAAGACGATCCATCAGGGCGTCGGTGGCGTAGCTGAAAATCAGCAGATAGAAGGCGTCGCGCAGGTGGCCGTTGTAGTCGACCCAGTCGGGGATGATGCGGGTTTGGTAGGTGGTGAGGGTGGGCATGATTGGGTTCCGCTGGAAGTTGGTGTTCAAGATCAAAAGCTACCCCCTCACCCCAGCCCTCTCCCTCAGGGAGAGGGGGAAAGGGAGCCGATCTTCAAGCTTTTCGAGAGCTGAGTTCGACTTGGGATTTTCAGGTCGGCGTAGCTCGTACATTCACCGCGGTCAGTCCCCTCTCCCCTTGGGCGGTCCGACGTTTCGGGAGGGTTAGGGTGAGGGCAGCGGTTTCAAGCCAGACACATCACTCGCTGAAACTCATTCCATGCTTTTCTTTGGTGGTCTTCACCGCCTCAAGCACCGCCAGCAAGCAATCATCACGATAGCGCTCCAGCGCCGAAATACTGTGCCGGCCCAGTTGATCGCTGGTGCCGTCCACCACATCGTCGATCAACTTGTCGGTCAGTTCCGGTGCCGGTAGGTACGTCCACGGCAACTGCAACGCCGGGCCGAACTGCGACATGAAGTGGCGCATACCGGCATCGCCACCGGCCAGGGTGTAGGTCAGGAACGTGCCCATGAACGACCAGCGCAGACCGGCACCAAAGCGGATCGCATCATCGATTTCACCAGTCGTCGCCACCCCGTCGTTGACCAGATGCAGCGCCTCGCGCCACAGCGCTTCGAGCAGGCGGTCGGCGATGAAGCCCGGCACTTCCTTGCGCACATGCAGCGGGCGCATGCCGAGGGATTCGTAGACTTTCATCGCCGCTTGAACCGCTTCCGGCGCGGTGTTCTTGCCGCCGACCACTTCCACCAGCGGCAGCAGGTAAACCGGGTTGAACGGGTGACCGACCACGCAGCGTTCCGGGTGGGTCGAGCTCTCGTAGAATTCGCTCGGCAGCAGGCCCGAAGTACTGGAACCGATCAATGCATTCGGCTTGGCCGCCGCGCTGATTTTGCTGTGCAGCTCCAGTTTCAGTTCGAGGCGTTCCGGGGCGCTTTCCTGGATGAAGTCCGCATCGCGCACGCATTCTTCAATGGTCGCGACAAAGCGCAGGCGATCCTGCGACGCGCCCGGCGCCAGGCCGTTTTTCTCCAGTGCGCCCCAGGCGTTGGCCACGCGTTTGCGCAGCGCCGCTTCGGCACCCGGCGCCGGGTCCCAGGCCACCACGTCGAGGCCGTGGGCGAGGGCGCGGGCGACCCAGCCGCTGCCGATGACGCCGCTGCCCAGTGCTGCGAAGGTTTTGATTTCGGTGATAAAGCTCATGGTCACTTCCTGGAATGAGGCAAAAAAACGGTGGGCGTCAATGGCCCGCCCACCGGGGGAAAGGGTGATTTCAGCCGCGCTGGGTCAGGCCCATCTTCTTGCGACCTTCAGCCGGGGTCAGCACGCGGGCACCGAGGCGGCTGAGAATTTCAGTGGCGCGTTCGACCAGTTGGCCGTTGGTCGCCAGCACGCCTTTGTCCAGCCACAGGTTGTCTTCCAGGCCGACCCGCACGTTGCCGCCAAGCAGCACCGCTTGCGCGGCCATCGGCATCTGCATCCGGCCGATGCCGAAGCCGGCCCACACCGCGTCGGCGGGCAGGTTGTCGACCATGGCTTTCATGGTGGTGGTGTCGGCCGGCGCGCCCCACGGGATGCCCAGGCACAGCTGGAACAGCGGGTTATCGAGCAGGCCTTCCTTGATCATCTGTTTGGCGAACCACAGGTGGCCGGTGTCGAAAATCTCCAGCTCCGCCTTCACGCCCAGCTCGGTGATGCGCTTGGCGCCAGCCCGCAGCTGGGCCGGGGTGGAGACATAAATGGTGTCGCCGTCGCCGAAGTTCAGGGTGCCGCAATCCAGCGTGCAGATTTCCGGCAGCAGTTCTTCAACGTGGGCCAGACGGGTCAGCGGGCCAACCAGATCGGTGTTCGGGCCGAACTCCATCGGGTTCTCGCCCGGGCCGATTTCCAGATCGCCGCCCATACCGGCAGTGAGGTTGACGATGATGTCGACGTCGGCTTCGCGGATGCGCTCCATGACTTCGCGGTACAGCGCCACGTCGCGGCTGAACTTTCCGGTCTGCGGGTCACGGACGTGGCAGTGCACGACCGTGGCGCCGGCCTTGGCCGCTTCCACCGCGGCTGCGGCGATCTGTTTCGGGGTGACCGGCACGTGAGGGCTCTTGGCGGTCGTGTCGCCAGCACCGGTGAGTGCGCAGGTGATGATGACGTCGTGGTTCATGGTGCGTTTTCCTTCAGGCGTGATGGGTCTGTTCGCAGCCCGTGGCGGGCTGCGAAGTGGTTCGTTCGTTGCGGTTTATTTGCTGGTGAGCTGGAGGTTTTCAGCCGCCGGTTTGCCATCGAAAGTGGTAACGCCTTCGAGCCAGCGCTGTTTGTCCTGCGGGTGATCCTTGAGCCATTGTTTGGCCGATTCGAAAGCGTCCTTGTGATCGAGCAGCGGCTGCATCATCCGGCTCTCGTCTTCGGCGGTGAACGTCAGGTTGCTCAGCAGGCGGCTGACGTTCGGGCATTGTTCGGCGTATTTCGGCGCGGTGACGGTCCACACGGTGGCCATGCCTTCGTTCGGGCCGAGGGCGTCATCGCTGCCGGTCAGATAGGTCATCTGCACGTTGACGTTCATAGGGTGCGGCGCCCAGCCGAAGAACACCACGGCTTCCTTGCGGCGCACCGCGCGATCAACGGCGGCGAGCATGCCGGCCTCGCTGGATTCCACGAGCTGGAACTTGCCGAGGCCAAACTGGTTCTTGGCGATCATTGCCTTGATCTGGGTGTTGGCGCCCGAGCCTGGCTCGATGCCGTAGATCTTGCCGCCCAGTTCTTTCTCGAACTTGGCGATGTCGGCGAAGGTTTTCAGGCCCTTGTCTGCCAGATAAGTCGGCACGGCGAGGGTGGCGCGCGCATCCTTGAGGCTCGGCGCTTCAAGCACCTTGACCTGGTTGGCCTCGACGAACGGGGTGATGGTCTGGGTCATCAGCGGGTTCCAGTAGCCGAGGAACAGATCCAGACGCTGGTCGCGGATGCCGGCGAAGACGATCTGCTGGGAGGCGCTGGTCTGTTTGGTGCTGTAGCCGAGGCCGTCGAGCAGAACCTGGGCCATGGCGCTGGTGGCGATCACGTCGGTCCAGTTCACCACGCCCATGCGCACGTTCTGACACGATGCGGAATCGGCCGCCATGACACTGGCGCTTAAAAACGCGGTACCGCTGAGTGCGAGAACACAGCTGCTGATCAGTCGTTTCATGTCGGGTTCCTCGGCAGGTCGTTATTGTGGGTTCCGGCGTCTGTGCGCCGGTGATGCTCAAATTACGCAGCAATGCCCCCGCAAAAACGCACTGCGGCGACCAGCTCTTGCACTGCAGCGACCTGTGCTCTTGAATGCCGCTCGCAACTGGCGTATCAACGTTGCACGCTACCCGCTAACCGAGTGCGCGCCATGTCCCAGGATTTCTACTTTCTGTTGATGCCGGGTTTTTCCGCCATCGGTTTCATCTCGGCAATCGAACCGCTGCGGGTGGCCAACCGCTTTCGCGGCGAGCTGTACCGCTGGCACGTCTTGAGCGCCGATGGCGGGGCGGTGCTGGCGAGCAACGGGATGTCGGTCAACGCCGATGCGGCGCTGGAGCCGCTGAAGAAAGGGGCGACGCTGCTGGTGGTCGCCGGTTTCGAACCGTTGAAATTCGCCACCCCGGCGCTGGAGCACTGGCTGCGACGGCTGGACAACGAAGGCGTGACCCTCGGCGCCATCGACACCGGCAGCTTCGTCCTCGCCGAAGCGGGCCTGCTCGATGGTCATCGCTTGACCCTGCACTGGGAAGCCATCGACGCCTTCAAGGAATCTTATCCACAGCTCAGCGTCACCCAGGAGCTGTTCGAGATCGACCGTCGGCGCATCACTTCTGCCGGCGGTACCGCGTCCATCGACCTGATGCTCGACCTGATCGCCCAGGCCCACGGCCCGCAACTGGCGATCCAGGTCAGCGAGCAGTTTGTATTGGGGCGGATTCGTCCGCGCAAGGACCACCAGCGCATGGAGGTCGCCACGCGCTACGGCATCAGCAACAAGAAGCTGGTGCATGTCATCGGCGAGATGGAGCAGCACAGCGAACCTCCGCTGACCACTCTGGAACTGGCGGAATCGATCAAGGTGACGCGTCGGCAACTGGAGCGCCTGTTTCGCCTGCACCTGAACGACACGCCGAGCAATTTCTATCTGCGCTTGAGACTGGAAAAGGCCCGACAGCTGTTGCGCCAGACCGACATGAGCGTGCTGGAAGTCAGCATCGCCTGCGGGTTTGAATCACCGTCGTATTTCACCCGCAGCTACCGGGCGAAGTTTGCCCGGTGTCCGCGGGAGGATCGGCGAAGGGAGGCCGTTTGACGGACGATTATAGTTAATTATACTTTCAGGTATAAATTACAGTCGTTTGAATAATTGAGTGTAAAACCATGTCCCGAAACAACGGCTTCGTTTTCCGCCGCCCCGCTCTGGCCCGCAGCGTTGCCGATGGTCTGGTGGGTGCAGGTCTGCAGGATTTCACCTCCGGCCTTTTTTTGGCAGCGCCGCGTCGCACAGGCAAAAGCACCTTCCTGCGCGAGGACCTGATCCCGGAATGCCAGGCCCGAGGCTGGCTGACGGTTTACGTCGACCTGTGGGCCGACAAGGAAAAAGACCCTGCTGACTTGATCGCCAGTGCCATTGCAGGCGCGTTGGTCCCCTTTGAAAAGGGCATCCGCAAACTGGCGAAGAATATCGGCATCGAAAAACTCAGCTTTCTGCGCACCTTGTCCTGGGATTTCACCAAGCCGCAGCTGCCGGCGGGCGCGACCCTGACTCAAGCGCTGGAACTGCTCCACAGCGCCGCCGAAAAATCCGTAGTGCTGGTGATCGATGAAGCCCAGCATGCGCTTACCACCGCCGCCGGCATCAACGCGATGTTTGCCCTGAAGGCTGCACGGGATCAGCTCAACCAGGGACGTGAAGGCGAGGGCAGCGGTTTGCATCTGGTGTTCACCGGTTCCAATCGCGACAAACTCGCCCATCTGGTGCTGGGCAAGAGCCAACCGTTTTTCGGCTCGAGCATCACGCCCTTTCCGCTGCTGGGAAAAGAGTTCACCCAAGCGTACACCTTGCACCTCAACGCCCATCTGGCCGAGACCAACCAGTTCAGTGCGGCCGATATCGATGACGCCTTTGAATTGGTGGGGCGACGCCCGGAAATGTTGCGCACCATCATCGGCGAAGTCGCGCTGGAGTTGGGCGAGGCCAGCAATCTGGGGCAGTTGCTGCAAAGCCGTGCCGAATTGTTGCGCGCAGGCGTGTGGACCGAGTTCGAAAGCGCCTGGAACGCGCTGACCATCCCTCAGCGCGCCGTGCTGGAGGTGATGGTGGAGCGCTCACAGAACAACGAGCCTTTTGCACCGTTCACTGACAGCACACTCATGGCAGTCGGCAAGGCACTGGAAAACATGGGCAGCGACGTGGTGCCGGGCACCCAGACCATTCAGGCCTGCATCGATGCCCTGCGCGACAAGGAGCTGGTGTGGAAGTCGAGCCGTGGGGGCTATGCGCTGGAGGATAAGTCCTTCGGTGATTGGCTGAGCGCACGTAAAGCGCGCTAGCTACTTCTTCACCAATGCCGAGCACGCTGCCTTGTAGGCTTCATGCTGATACTTGTTCAGCGTCCCCGGCAGCTCGAAATTGTGCTTCTTGGCCTGGGCATTGATCGTCTGCGGCGACAGCAGCGTCACCTCGCAACCGTTCAGCAACTGAAACACGCCCTCGATCTTGAACGTGGTCGGCCCACCGGCAAACTCGCCCTTCTTGCTGCGCTTCTTGATCGCGATGCGATCGATGGAGTTCTCGCGCACGAACGACGCCAACTGCGCGGCGAACAGTTTGACGTTGGCCGCCTCGTCGTCATCGTCCAGGGCGATTTTCTTGGTGCTCAGCGCCACATGGCTCAGCACCGAACCGTCGAGGGACGCCACGGCGATGATCGCTTCACTGCCTTTGATTTCGATACCGCAGATGTTCATGTGAATCCTTGATTGGCTGAAGAGGTGCAGCTTACAGCTCAAGCTGGTTGGCGGTGATGCCAAATGCCGCTGCAATCTTCTCGCGAGTGGCCTTGCGCGGCTTCGCAACGGTTTCCTGCTGGGCAAAAGCCGGCTGCGAAATGCCCATTCGCCGAGCCACTTCTTCCTGGGTCAGGTTGAGATGTTCGCGCCAGGCGCGAACCGGGAGGGCGCCGTCAACGATGCGGCTAACGACTTCGTGCGGAATCATGCTTTCCATCTTCGACTCACTCCTGTCCTATCGACTCCAAAAACTCCGACCGCTCGTCACTCATCCGCGCCACGCAGTCATTCTGCGCAATCTTGAATGCCTTGCTGCCGTCTGTCGCCGGGAAGGCTTCGACGGCGCAGTCGGCGTCGCGGGTTTTCAGCCATTGTTGCTGGGCGGCCTTGAGTTTGGCGGTGATGTCGGCCAGTTGTGCCGGGTTCTTGCCGTAGGCCGTTTGCATGCGCTCGTTCAGGCTGGCGTAGTTGTCCTTGAGCAGGTCCTCGGCGGTGGTGCGGCTGTAGGTCGAGCATTCCAGGGTCTGGATGTCGTTTTCCACCGCGTCGCACGGGTTGTTGTCGGACTCTTCGGCGGCGTGTACGCCGGTCGCAATCAGGGCCAGGGCCAGGAAGATCGATTTCATTGATGTCGCCGCTCTAATCCAGTGGTGTTTCCGGGATGCGGCAGATTCTGGCTCAAGCTCGCGGGCTTGAACAGGTGGCCGGTCGGACCGGTTGGCGACCCTTTGTCGCGGATTGACGCTTTCGGCAATTCCCCTGTCGTTTTTGCACCCGGCTGGTCGCGCACCGAGGCATATGCTGGCCCCAAAGCGCCGGCAGACGATTCGGCGCATGAATCGCCAATAAGGGGACGCCTGATGAGCCCAGCCGAATTACACGCCGACAGCATCGTTATCGACGGTCTGATCATTGCCAAATGGAACCGCGAGCTGTTCGAAGACATGCGCAAGGGCGGTCTGACGGCGGCCAACTGCACCGTGTCGGTGTGGGAGGGCTTTCAGGCCACGGTCAACAACATCGCTGCCAGCCAGAAACTGATTCGCGAAAACAGCGACCTGGTGATCCCCGTCCGCACCACCGCCGACATCCGCAAGGCCAAGGAGCAGGGCAAGACCGGCATCCTCTTCGGCTTCCAGAACGCCCATGCGTTCGAAGACCAGATCGGCTATGTCGAGGTGTTCAAGCAGCTCGGCGTCGGCATCGTGCAGATGTGCTACAACACCCAGAACCTGGTGGGCACCGGTTGCTACGAACGTGACGGCGGCCTGTCGGGTTTCGGTCGCGAAATCGTCGCCGAGATGAACCGTGTCGGCGTCATGTGCGACCTGTCTCACGTCGGCTCCAAGACCTCCGAGGAAGTCATCCTCGAATCGAAAAAACCGGTCTGCTATTCCCACTGCCTGCCGTCGGGGCTGAAAGAGCACCCGCGCAACAAGTCCGATGAAGAGCTCAAGTTTATTGCTGACCACGGCGGTTTCGTCGGCGTGACCATGTTCGCGCCGTTCCTGGCCAAGGGCATCGATTCGACCATCGACGACTACGCCGAAGCCATCGAGTACACCATGAACCTGGTCGGCGAAGACGCCATCGGCATCGGCACCGACTTCACCCAGGGTCACGGTCAGGACTTCTTCGAATACCTGACCCACGACAAGGGCTACGCCCGCCGTCTGACCAACTTCGGCAAGATCATCAACCCGCTGGGCATCCGCACCGTCGGCGAGTTCCCGAACCTGACCGAAACCCTGCTCAAGCGCGGCCACTCCGAGCGCGTGGTACGCAAGATCATGGGCGAAAACTGGGTCAACGTCCTCAAAGACGTTTGGGGCGAGTAAGCCGCCGCTTCCCGAATACTTTCCCCCGGCCGTCCGCGCCGGGGGCAACACCAAAATTTTTCTGGAGTTAAGTTTCCATGGCCAAGATCGCCCCGCAATTGCCAATCGAAGTCGACAGCGAGACCGGTGTCTGGACCTCCGACGCCCTGCCGATGCTGTACGTGCCGCGGCATTTCTTCGTTAACAACCACATGGGCATCGAGGAAGTACTGGGCGCTGACGCCTATGCCGAAATCCTCTACAAGGCCGGCTACAAATCCGCCTGGCACTGGTGTGAAAAAGAAGCCGAGTGCCACGGCCTGGAAGGCGTCGCGGTGTTCGAGCACTACATGAAGCGCCTGTCGCAGCGCGGCTGGGGCCTGTTCAAGATCCAGGACATCGACCTCGACAAAGGCACCTGCAGCGTCAAGCTCGAACACTCGGCGTTTGTCTACGTCTACGGCAAGGTCGGGCGCAAGGTCGACTACATGTTCACCGGCTGGTTTGCCGGTGCCATGGACCAGATCCTCGCCGCTCGCGGCAGCAAGATCCGCACCGTGGCCGAGCAGGTCTACGGTGGCTCCGAAGAAGGCCACGACGACGGCCTGTTCACCGTCAAGCCGTTGTAAGTCGAGGAACCCGCCATGGCTTTCGAAGCAATGTTTCAGCCGATCCAGATCGGCAAACTGACCATCCGCAACCGCGTGCTCAGCACTGCGCACGCCGAGGTCTACGCGACCGACGGCGGCATGACCACCGAGCGGTACGTCAAATATTACGAAGAGAAAGCCAAGGGCGGCATCGGCCTGGCGATCTGTGGCGGTTCGTCCGTGGTGGCGATCGACAGCCCGCAGCAATGGTGGAGTTCGGTGAACCTGTCCACCGACCGGATCATCCCGCACTTCCAGAATCTCGCCGACGCCATGCACAAGCATGGCGCCAAGATCATGATCCAGATTACCCACATGGGCCGTCGCTCCCGTTGGGACGGTTTCCACTGGCCGACCCTGATGTCGCCGTCGGGTATCCGCGAACCGGTGCACCGCGCCACCTGCAAGACCATCGAGCCGGAAGAGATCTGGCGGGTGATCGGCAACTACGCGCAAGCCGCGCGCCGCGCCAAGGCCGGTGGCCTGGACGGCGTCGAACTGTCGGCCGTGCACCAGCACATGATCGACCAGTTCTGGAGCCCGCGCGTCAACAAGCGGACCGACGAATGGGGCGGCACCTTTGAAGGCCGGATGAAGTTCGGTCTGGAAGTCCTGAAAGCCGTGCGTGCCGAGGTCGGTGACGACTTCTGCGTCGGCATGCGTATCTGCGGTGACGAGTTCCACCCGGACGGTCTGTCCCACGAAGACATGAAGCAGATCGCCAAATATTACGACGACACCGGCATGCTCGATTTCATCGGCGTCGTCGGCTCGGGTTGTGACACCCACAACACCCTGGCCAACGTGATTCCGAACATGAGTTATCCACCGGAGCCGTTCCTGCACCTGGCGGCCGGGATCAAGGAAGTGGTCAAGGTTCCGGTGCTGCACGCGCAGAACATCAAGGACCCGAACCAAGCCACGCGGATTCTTGAGGGCGGTTACGTCGACATGGTCGGCATGACCCGCGCCCACATCGCCGACCCGCACCTGATCGCCAAGATCAAAATGGGCCAGATCGACCAGATCAAGCAGTGCGTCGGCGCCAACTACTGCATCGACCGTCAGTATCAAGGTCTGGACGTGCTGTGCATCCAGAACGCTGCGACTTCCCGTGAATACATGGGCGTGCCGCACATCATCGAGAAATCCACCGGGCCGAAACGCAAGGTGGTGATCGTCGGTGCCGGCCCGGCGGGGATGGAAGCTGCCCGTGTGGCGGCCGAGCGTGGCCACGATGTGACCCTGTTCGAGAAGAAGGAATTCATCGGCGGCCAGATCACTACGGCTTCGAAAGCACCGCAGCGTGACCAGATTGCCGGTATCACTCGCTGGTTCCAGCTGGAACTGGCACGGCTGAAAGTCGACCTGCGCCTGGGCACTGCCGCAGATGCCGACACCATCATGGACCTGCGTCCGGACATCGTGGTGCTGGCGGTCGGCGGTCACCCGTACCTGGAACAGAACGAACACTGGGGCGCCGCTGAAGGGCTGGTCGTCAGCAGCTGGGACGTGCTCGACGGCAAGGTCGCGCCGGGCAAGAACGTGCTGGTCTACGACACCATTTGCGAGTTCACCGGGATGTCGGTGGCCGACTTCCTCGCCGACAAGGGCAGCCAGGTCGAGATCGTCACCGACGACATCAAGCCGGGCGTGGCCATCGGCGGTACGTCGTTCCCGACCTACTACCGCAGCATGTACCCGAAAGAAGTGATCATGACCGGCGACATGATGCTGGAGAAGGTCTACCGCGAAGGCGACAAGCTCGTCGCGGTGCTGGAGAACGAATACACCGGCGCCAAAGAGGAGCGGGTGGTGGATCAGGTGGTCGTCGAGAACGGCGTGCGCCCGGACGAAGAAATCTACTACGCCCTCAAGGACGGTTCGCGCAACAAGGGCCAGATCGATGTCGAGGCACTGTTTGCGATCCAGCCACAACCTTCGTTGAGCAGCACCGGCGACGGTTACTTGCTGTTCCGCATCGGTGACTGCGTGGCGCAGCGTAATACCCACGCCGCCATCTACGACGCACTCCGGCTCTGTAAGGATTTTTGACGGCTCAGCTGCGAGCCCAAGCTGCAAGCCGCAAGTAAAAGCACTGCAGTTTCCACTGCTCTTTCTTGCAGCTTGTAGCTTGTAGCTTGCACCTCGCCAGAGGTGACTCTGATGTTGAACACCCTTCTTCCAATCCTGTTGTTCGCAGCCCTGGCCCTCGCGGTGCTGGGTGCGTTGCGGCGGGTGGCCATGTGGCGCCGGGGCCGGGCCTCGAAGGTCGATCTGATTGGCGGCCTGTTCGCCATGCCCAAGCGTTACATGGTCGATCTGCACCACGTGGTGGCGCGGGACAAATACATCGCCAACACCCACGTCGCCACGGCGGGCGGTGCGGTGGCGTCGATCGTGCTGGCGATTCTGGTGCACGGTTTCGGTTTGCATAACCGCATTCTCGGCTACGCGTTGCTGCTGATGACGGCGGTGATGTTCGTCGGGGCGATCTTCGTTTACCGGCGTCGGCTCAACCCGCCGTCGCGGCTGTCGAAAGGCCCGTGGATGCGCCTGCCGAAAAGCCTGCTGGCGTTCTCGGCGTCGTTCTTCTTGGTGACCTTGCCGGTGGCCGGGATCCTGCCGGAGAACTTCGGCGGCTGGGTGCTGGCGGCGATTCTCGGGGTTGGTGTGCTGTGGGGCGTGTCGGAACTGTTCTTCGGCATGACCTGGGGCGGCCCGATGAAGCACGCCTTCGCCGGTGCGTTGCACCTGGCCTGGCACCGTCGCGCCGAACGTTTTGGTGGCGGCCGTTCCACGGGTTTGAAACCGCTGGACCTGAACGATCCAACCGCGCCACTGGGCGTGGAGAAACCCAAGGATTTCACCTGGAACCAGTTGCTCGGTTTCGACGCCTGCGTGCAGTGCGGCAAGTGCGAAGCGGCGTGCCCGGCGTTCGCCGCCGGCCAGCCGTTGAACCCGAAAAAGCTGATTCAGGACATGGTCGTCGGCCTCGCCGGCGGCACCGATGCCAAGTTCGCCGGCAGCCCGTATCCGGGCAAACCGGTGGGCGAACACGGCGGCAATCCACATCAACCGATCGTCAACGGTCTGGTCGACGCCGAAACCTTGTGGTCGTGCACCACCTGCCGCGCCTGCGTCGAGGAATGCCCGATGATGATCGAGCACGTCGATGCCATCGTCGACATGCGCCGCCACCTGACTCTGGAAAAAGGCGCGACCCCGAACAAGGGCGCCGAAGTCCTGGAAAACCTGATTGCCACCGACAACCCCGGCGGTTTCGCCCCGGGCGGACGGATGAACTGGGCGGCGGACCTGAACCTCAACCTGCTCAGCGAGAAGAAGTCCACCGACGTGCTGTTCTGGGTCGGCGATGGAGCCTTCGACATGCGCAACCAGCGCACCTTGCGTGCGTTCGTCAAAGTGCTGAAAGCGGCCAAGGTCGACTTCGCGGTGCTCGGTCTGGAAGAGCGCGACAGCGGCGACGTGGCCCGACGTCTGGGTGACGAAGCGACCTTCCAGTTGCTCGCCAAACGCAATATCCAGACCCTGGCCAAATACAGCTTCAACCGCATCGTCACCTGCGATCCGCACAGCTTCCATGTGCTGAAAAACGAGTACGGCGCGTTCGATGGCAACTACCTCGTGCAGCACCACAGCACTTATCTGGCGGAAATCATCCAGGCCGGCGCGCTGAACCTCGGTCAGCACAAAGGCAACAGCGTGACCTATCACGACCCGTGCTACCTCGGCCGCTACAACGGCGAGTACGAGGCGCCGCGCGAAGTGCTGCGCGCTCTCGGCATCGAGATCAAGGAAATGCAACGTTCCGGCTTCCGTTCGCGCTGCTGCGGCGGCGGTGGCGGGGCGCCGATCACCGACATTCCGGGCAAGCAGCGGATCCCCGACATGCGCATGGAAGACATCCGCGAGACCGGCGCCGAGCTGGTGGCCGTGGGTTGTCCACAGTGCACGGCGATGCTCGAAGGCGTGGTCGAACCGCGTCCGCTGATCAAGGACATCGCCGAACTGGTGGCCGACGCGCTGCTCGAAGACGCCGCGCCGAACAAGCCCGCCACCCCGGCCAAACGTGAACCTGCGGAGGCCCACTGATGAGCGACATTATCCGCCGCGACCCCCGCGCCGAATGGATCGCACGCAACCGCCTGCACCCGCTGCACGCGGCCATGCAACCGGCGCAACACAGCTGGATGGGGCCCAACGGGATCATCCGCAAGAACCTGCACGGCATCGGCTTCATCGGGCCGAACGGCATCAAGCGCATCGACCGCAGCGGCGCTCAACAGGGCGGGGCGGTCAAACGTTCGGCCGCGGTCGAAGTGCAATTGCCGCTGCATCAGGTGCCGGCCCCGGCGTTCTACATCAGCGTGGTGCCGGACATGGTCGGCGGCCGCTTGAGCAGCCACGACCGTGATTTGCTCGGCCTGGCCCATCAACTGGCCGGCAGCGACGGCGCGGTACTGGCCGTGGTGTTCGGCGAGCACAAGGAAAACGCTTTCGCCACCGCAGGCGTTGACCGCTTGCTGGTGCTGGAAGGCGAAGAATTCAGCGGTTATGCACCGGAACAACGGATCCAGGGCCTGCGGGCTGTGGATAACCAGTTCAACCCGCGTCACTGGCTGCTGCCGGACAGTCGCAGCGGTGGCGGCGAACTCGGTCGGCGCTTTGCCGCTGCACTGGGTGAGCGCCCGGCCACACGGGTCTGGCAGGTCAAGGATCAGGAGTGCATCGGCCGCGCCGGTGCGGGGTTACAGGATCTGGCCCGCCCGGTGGCGCGTTTGATTCTGGCGTCCGCCGAATGTGCAGAACCGGTCAGCGAAACCCGTCACGAAGCGCTGCCGGTTGAGTTATCCACACCCGTCGCGCGCAGCCTGTCGCGGATTGAGGATCTGGGTGCGGTAGCGGTGGATCCGGCAGCGATTCCGATGGCCGAAGCCGAGTTCATCTTCTCCGGCGGCAACGGAGTCAAGGACTGGGAGCTTTTCCACAGGACTGCCGCCGCCCTCGGCGCCACCGAAGGTGCTTCGCGGGTGGCGGTGGACGATGGCTTCATGGCTCGTGATCGTCAGGTCGGCGCGTCCGGCACCTGGGTTACGGCGCGGGTTTACGTGGCCGTGGGGATTTCCGGGGCGATCCAGCACCTGCAAGGCATCGGTGCCTGCGACAAGGTCGTGGCGATCAACCTCGATCCGGGTTGCGACATGATCAAGCGTGCCGACCTGTCGGTGATCGGCGAAAGCGCGGAAATTCTTCAGGCCTTGATCGCGGCGGTAGAGGCTTACCGCAACGAAGCCAAGCGCGATGCGGCTTAAGGAACGGTTATGAGCACAAAGATCATCAGTCTGGTTTCAATCGGCGCCCACCCGACTTCCGGCCGTCCGCGCCGCGCCGATCAGGACGCCCGCGCGGTGGAGCTCGGCCTGCAACTGGCGGGGGATAACCTGCAAGTGCTGCACGCCGGCGACATCGCGGAACCGGCGCTGCGCGCCTATCTGGGCATGGGACTTGCGCAGATGCATGTGCTGGAACAACCGGCGGGCGCCGATGCGCTGCCGGCGTTGACCGAGTATCTGCGTGATGCTGGCGCACAGGTCGTGTTGACCGGCAGCCAGGCGGAAACCGGCGAGGGCTCGGGGATGTTGCCGTTCCTGCTGGCCGAAGGGCTGGGCTGGCCGCTGGTGGTGGGGGTGGCTCAGGTTGAGTCGATCAACGACGGTTCGGCACTGGTGCTGCAAGCGTTGCCCCGTGGGCAGCGGCGCCGGCTGAAGGTGCGCCTGCCGTTTCTGGCGACTGTGGATAACTCTGCGCCCAAGCCTCGGCAAAGTGCTTATGGCCCGGCGCGACGTGGCGTTCTCCAGGCTGAGGACGTGGAAGTGGTGGACGACGAATTGCTGGCGGTGGCGACCCTGCAACCGGCGAAGCCCCGACCGAAACGGTTGAAGGTGATCAAGGCCAAGAGCGGGGCGGACCGGATGAAGGCGGCGACGGCCAAGGCTAGCGGCGGTGGTGGGCAAGTGCTCAAGGGTGTGACTGCTGAGGCCGGGGCGGAAGCGATTTTGAAGTTGTTGATTGAAGAGGGGGTTGTCCGCTAGAAGCCCCCTCACCCTAGCCCTCTCCCAGAGGGAGAGGGGACTGACCGAGGTGTATAGGCCATTTACATCGACCTGCGACCAGAGCGGTGACCTTGGTTCGCCAAGCATTAACTACTTGATATGGCGTTAGCTTGATTAAGCCTGAGGCCGCGGTAAACGCTCAGGTCGATGTATCCCGCGAGATCACCACCGTAGGCTCCCTCTCCCTTCGGGAGAGGGCTGGGGTGAGGGCAGCGGTCCTCCACAATCTGCTAATTACCCCCAATCTCTGTTGGCGGATCTGTGGATAACGTGTTCGCCCCTCCCTACACCCCACGCCAATCAAGCCCTTCAGCCCCCAGATCAAAAAACAACCAGCCTAACTCGCGGTTTTTTCTGAGTTTTTCCCCAGAACAACTCTCAGACTTGCCCCCAATCTCTGTTGGCGCTTCTGTGGATAAGATGTTCGCTGTACGCTGCAAGCCATATAAACCGTGGCTTACAAAGATCTGATCAAAAAACGCTCAATTCAGTCTTTTAACCCGCCAATCCCCACGCAAACCCCTATTTATCAACGCCTGCAGCGCTTTTCCACAGCACCCGACAAGTTACCCCCGAACTCTGTTGGCGCTTCTGTGGATAAGGTGTTCGCCATCCTCCGCAATCCACGTAATCCGTGCCATGCAGCGACTTGATCAAAAAACAACCAATCGCTAATGGAAACCCTGCTTCTGGATAAGTCACGAATTTTCTTCACAAAATCCCGATTATTTTTCCAGGTCATCCACAGTTGTCCCCATTAGCTGTGGGTGTCTATGTGGATAACTTGTTCGCCAAACCCTGCAACCCCCGGCGGGCTTAGTCCAAAAGGCAATTGATCAGATTTCATACAGTTCTAAGAGGCTGCCTTGACTTCGATCCGGTGCCTGTCTTCACTGCAATGGCACAAGGACAGCCTTCACTTATCCACATCTGGTTCAGGGAGAACGCGTGATGGATACCCAGCCACACCGCTTACCCCTCAGTCCCTGCACGCTCCGCGCTCGGCCGGCAGCTTCGCCGCGAAAGCGCACGTTGCGTCGTGCCGCCAATCAGCACGCCCGTCTGTAGCGCCTGATTCCTGCCCAAACCGTTGTACTGCCGTCGGGATTCCCCGGAGGCCAGGTGCCCGTTCGCCCATTGATTGCAGGCAACCGCAGAGTTGCCCCATCTGCCTGAGAGAGGAACCACCTCATGACACGGATCGCAACGCCCATCAGCGAAATCAAGGAACACTACGACGTGATCGTCATCGGCTCCGGGTACGGCGGCGGCATTGCCGCGTCGCGCCTGTCCCGGGCCGGTAAAAAGGTCTGTCTGCTGGAACGCGGTCGGGAGATCCAGCCCGGCGAATACCCCAACACCATGATCGCCGCGACCGAGGAATTGCAGGTGCACGATCCGGACGGCCACATCGGCTCGCGCACCGGGTTGTTCGACTTGCACGTCAACGCGCAGCAGAACGTGGTGGTCGGTTGCGGCCTCGGTGGCACGTCGCTGATCAATGCCAACGTTTCCCTGGAGCCGACCGTCGATGTTTTCCAGGATCCGCGCTGGCCACTGGCGGTACGTGAGGACCACGACGGCTTGCTCAAGGAGGGTTACGCCAAGGCCCGGGAGATGCTCAAGCCCAATCCCTACCCGAGCACCTCGCCGAACCTGCCGAAGCTTGATGCCAACAAAAAATCCGCAGATTTCCTCAAGCAAGGCGCGCATTTCTACAAGCCGCCGATCAACGTGACCTTCGACAAACTGCCCAACAACCTCAACCACGTCGGCGTCGAGCAACTGCCGTGCAACCACTGCGGCGACTGCGTTTCGGGCTGTAACAACAAGGCCAAGAACACCACGCTGATGAACTACCTGCCGGACGCCACCAATCACGGTGCGGAGATTTTCTGCCAGGCCCAGGTGCGGCATCTGGAGCGCGACGGCAATGGCTGGATCGTGCACTTCCAGTACCTCGACAGCGGCCGCGAGAAATTCGACGCGCCGACCTTGTTCGTGAAGGCCGACATTGTCGTGGTTTCTGCCGGCACCCTCGGTTCCACCGAGATTTTGCTGCGCTCGCGGGACAAAGGCCTGGTGATGTCCGGGCAGCTCGGCGAGAACATGAGCGGCAACGGCGACATCCTCGGCTTCGGTCACAACTGCGAGCAGACCATCAACGGCATCGGCTTCGGCGCGCACTCGGCCAAGGAAATGCAACCGGTCGGCCCGTGCATCACCTCGATCATCGACATGCGCACCGAGGGTGACCGCAGCAGTCGCATGGTCATCGAGGAAGGTTCGATCCCGGGCGCCCTTGGCCGGCCGATGGTGCCGGCAATGGCCGGGTTCGCCGAGATGATCGGCAAGCCCACCGACGACAGCTTCAGCGGCAAAGTGAAGTACAAGGAGCGTGAAGCCGAAAGCTTCCTGCGTGGCCCGTATCACGGCGCGCTGCACAACCTGCAGACCTACCTGATCATGAGCCACGATAGCGGCCAGGGACGCATGGTCCTCGACAGCAAGGATCAACTGCGCATCGACTGGCCGGGCGTCGGCGAGCAGGAAAACTTCAAGATCGGCAACGAGCGGCTGTACCAGAGCACCAAGGCCCTGGGCGGGATCTGGGTCGAGAATCCGATCTGGACCAAGCTGCTCAAGCACAGCATCGTCTCGGTGCATCCGCTGGGCGGTTGCGTGATGGGCGAAGACGCCGCGCAAGGCGTGGTCAACCACAAGGGCCAGGTGTTCAGTGGCGCCAGTGGCACCGATGTCTACGCCAACCTGTACGTGACCGACGGCGCGGTGATCCCGACCTCACTGGCAGTCAATCCGCTGCTGACCATCTCCGCCGTGAGCGAGCGCAATATGGGCCTGCTGGCCGCCGATCGTGGCTGGACGATCGACTACACGCTGCCGTCGGCGCCGCGCAAACAGACCGCGCCGCCGACCCTTGGCGTGCAGTTCACCGAAACCATGAAGGGCTACTTCTCCCGCGCCTTCACCGCCGCGCAAAGCAACGACCTGAAGGTTTATGAGGCGGCCGCCAAACGCGGCGAGGCGGACAACTCGCCGATCGACTTCACCCTGACCATCACCGCCAACGACCTCAACCGCATGATCAAGGAGCCGGAACACGCCGCGACCATCGTCGGCACGGTGATCGCCCCGGCGCTGTCGCCGGAACCGCTGACCGCCAGCAACGGTGTGTTCAACCTGTTCGAGCAGTTCGAGCAGCAGGTCGACACGCGCCACATGAAGTACGACATGAAGCTGACCGCCGAGGACGGCCACGACTATTTCTTCAGCGCCTTCAAGACCGTGCCGGAAGACAACGGCGTGCTGAATATCTGGCACGACACCAGCACCCTCTACGTGACGCTGTATCGCGGGCCGGACAAGACGGGTGAGGTGATCGGCTCCGGGGTGATGCACATCAAACCGACCGATTTCGCCAAGCAGATGACCACCATGAAAGTCCTCAATGCGCGCAACGAGCGTGAGCGCATCGAAGGGCTGGCGCGGTTCGGCAAGTTCTTCGCCGGGATTCTCTGGGAGAGTTATGGCGGAGTGTTCGCCGGGGACAAATACTTCAACCCCGACGCGCCGCCACGGCTGAAACGGCCGCTGGATGCGCCGGCGCCAGCCGTGCATTTCTTCTCCACCGAAGACGGCGTGCAGTTGCGCCTGACCCGTTATCAGGCGGGCAGCAAAGGCCCGGTGATGCTGGTGCATGGTCTGGGTGTGGGCTCGAACATCTTTTCCACCGATACGATCCAGACCAACCTGCTCGAGTTTCTCTGCAAGCACGACTACGACGTGTGGCTGCTGGATTTCCGGGTGAGCATCCTGCTGCCGGCAAGCAAGAAGGAATGGAACGGCGACCAGATCGCCCAGTACGACTTCAAGGCCGCCATCGCACAGATCCAGCAGGAAACCCAGGCCAAGGACGTGCAGTGCGTGGTGCATTGCTACGGCGCGACCACGTTCTTCATGTCATTGCTCGCCGGTTTGCAGGGCGTGCGTTCGGTGGTCTGCTCGCAGATTGCCGCCGATACCGTGGTCGCAACGGCAACGGGGCTGAAGGCCGGTCTGCACTTGCCGGGGATGCTCGATGCGATCGGCATCAAATCCATGACCGCCTACGCCGACAGCAAGGAGAACTGGTTCAACCGGCTCTACGACAAGGCGCTCAACGGCTACGCGCGGATCGAAGCCCAGGGCTATTGCACCAACCCGGTGTGCCACCGCATCACCTTCATGTACGCCTCGCTGTATCGCCACGACACCCTCAACGAAACCCTGCACGACAACCTGCACGAGCTGTTCGGCGAGTCGAACATCGAGACCTTCGAGCACCTGGCGCTGATCGTGCGCAAAGGGCATTTGGTGGATTTCAAAGGGCGCGACGTGTACATGCCGCACTTTGATCGGCTGACCATGCCGATCTGCTTCATCAGCGGCGCCGACAACCAGTGTTATTTGCCGGAGAGCACGCTCAAGACCTATCAGCGGGTTTGTGAGAAGTACGGGCCGGAGCGTTACAGCCGGCATGTGGTGCCGGGTTACGGCCATATCGATTGCATGTTCGGCAAGAACGCGGTGGTCGATGTGTATCCGATCATCCTTGAACACCTGGAGAAAACAGCCCTCGGATAGCCCCGATCGTGTCGATCGTTCCCACGCTCTGCGTGGGAACGCCGCCATGGACGCTCTGCGTCCGCTTTTGTGACGCGGAGCGTCACGAGATGCATTCCCTCGCGGACGGTTCGACGCTTCGACGGGGGAACGATCTGGGGAACTGATATGGACAGCTACATCCGCTGGTTTCAACGCTTCATCTGGCTCGGCATTGCGATGAACATGGTGTTCGCGATCCCGGCGCTGTTCGCGCCGGGGTTGCTGACATCGGTGGTCGGCCTGCCGCCGCAACTCTCCGACCCGTGGCTGGAAAACGCCGGGATGCTGCTGGTGGGCATCAGCGTGTTCTACATGCCTTCGGGCTTCAACGCGCCGCGCTACGTGGTGCATTCCTGGCTGTGCGTGCTGACGCGGCTGATCGCCGTGGCGTTCTGGATCTACCTGATCAACACCAGCAGCCAGGGCTCGGTGTTCGTGCCGATGCTGATGGGCGACCTGAGTTTCTTCCTGATCCTCGGCATCCTGCTGTACCTCGGCACCACCCCTGAAAACCGACCGCTGACGCTGCTCTGTGACGGCTGGCGCGAATGGCGCGCAGCGTGGGCGCGGCAGTGGCAGAGTCACGCGTTCAAGGTCGGCACGCTGGTCGTGGTGTCGCTGCTGGCGTTCATCGGTTACCAGACCTGGTATCAGATGCTGCGCGTGGTGCCGGAGCAGGATTACGCCTCCGACGAAGATCACTATAAATACGCCGCCATCGGTCTCGGTATCGAAGCGCGAATTCCGTATTACCTGTTCTCCGTGCTGCCGCAGATGTGCCCGGAAAAACTGCCGAAACCCGGTGGCTGGGAAGTCTTCGGTTTCCTGTTCGAGAACGGCAAGGACCTGCCGATCGGCATGGCCAAGCGGCAGATCGGCTACCCGACCGTCGAGCCGAACTGCGCGCTGTGCCACACCGGCTCCTACCGGGCGAATGCCAGCGACGTCGCAGTCAACGTGCCGAGTGCACCGGCCAACACCCTGCAACTGCAGGCCTTCCAGTGGTTCGCCTACGATTGCGCCAGCGATCCGAAATTCACCACCGACGCAGTGATGGCGGCAATCAACAGCAAATTCCAGCTGGGCTTCTTCGAGAAGATCTACAACCGTTACCTGATCATCCCGATGGCCAAGACCGCGCTGCTCAAACAGAAGCAGGCCTACGCCTGGCAGAAACTGCGCCCGCAACAGGGACCGGGGCGCACCGACACCTTCAACCCGACGAAAATGGTGGTGTTCGGCTTCCCGGATGACTCGACCATCGGCACCGTCGACCTGCCGCAAGTGTGGAATCAGAAACCCCGGGAATCGATGTACCTGCACTGGGACGGCAATAACAACAAGATCCACGAGCGCAACTACGCGGCTGCGATGGCCGTGGGCGCGACGCCGGAATCGGTGCTGCCGCCGAGTTTCAACCGGGTGACCAACTGGCTGCTTGGGCACAAGGCGCCGGCGTGGCCGTGGGCACTGGATCAGGCCAAGGTAGCTCAGGGCAAACCGGTGTGGGAGGCTAACTGCGCGGGTTGTCACGATTTCGGTCGCGTCGACACCGGGCAGGTCACCACCAACATCGACCAGCTCGGCACCGATCCGCACCGGCTGAACTCGTTCACCACCGGGCTGGTGGCGGCCTTCCACACCTTCAAGAAACCGCCGTTCGATTTCGGTGCCTACCGCAAGACCCAGAGCTACAGCAACACGCCCACCGACGGCATCTGGCTGCGCGCGCCGTACCTGCACAACGGCTCGGTGCCGACCCTGTGGGACTTGCTGCAACCGCCGGAAAAACGTCCGCAGGTGTTCATCACCGGTTCCGATGTCTACGACCCGGTCAACGTCGGCTTCGTGACCAGTGGCGCCCAGGCCAAAGCCTCGGCGGACTTCACCTACGACACGCGCCTGGAAGGCAACCACAACAGCGGTCACCTGTACGGCACGACGCTGTCGGACGACGACAAGCGTGCACTGATCGAATTCATGAAAACCCTGTGAACCCTTACGGATAGAGGATTTCGCCATGTCAGCGGTCGGACATCTGAAGCACGAATACGACAAGGTCAAGCTGCGCCTGCACGGTTTGTTCACGCGCATAGAAATGGCCTGGATGAAGCTCATCAGCGAGCTGGAGCCGCAGGAGTTTCAAGCCATCATCAAGTTGCTCCAGCGCGGTCACGATCAGGCGCAATACGTGCTCAAGCACGGCGAGTTGCCGACCGACGAGCCGGCCGTGCCGTGGGAGTTGGCCCACGGTTTGTCGATCCTGCGTATCGGCAACGCGACGCCGCTGCCGCAATCGCCCGATCAACTACAAACCAAGGTACTCAAGGACGGCACGCTGCTGGGGTGTCGCAAATGGGAGCTGCTGGATCTGCTGTGGAGCGAGGCGCTGCTCAAGTGGATCGAAAACCTGCGCCATCACGCGACCTTCGGCACCGATCCGGCGCTGGTGACAATGGATCGCGAAGTGACGCTGGCAATTGCCGGCGACTGGGGCACCGGGCCTTTCAACAGCCATGCGCCGGCGGTGTCGGTGGCCAACCAGATGCAACTGGCCAATGCCGATTTCACCATTCACCTGGGGGATGTCTATTACGCCGGCACCCACTCCCAGGAAGACACCGACATGGCCGGCTGGCCGATGGGCACCCACGGTTCGTTCACCCTCAACTCCAATCACGAGATGTACAGCGGCGCCCATGGTTATTTCAAGGAACTGGCCGCGCGTTTTCCGGGGCAGCAGGGCACCAGCTACTTCGCCCTGATCAACGACGACTGGCTGATTGTCGGACTGGACACGGCGTACGCCTCTGACGTCATGAACCTGTACATGGATGGCACCCTGAACAAGCCGCAGATCGAGTGGATGAAAGGTCTGCCCAAACGCAAGAAACTCATGGTGCTCAGCCACCATCAGGGTTTCGACATCACCGGGCACAACAAGACCGCGCTGTATCAACCGGTGTGCGATGCGCTGGGGCGTGAGCCGGATTACTGGTATTGGGGGCATCTGCACAATGGCATCGTCTATGCGCCGCAGGGTGGGCTGCATGCGCGCTGTGCCGGGCATGGAGCGATTCCCTATGGCACCACCAGCGAACTGAACGGGCATTCGCGGGTGCTGTTTTCGGAGACGCAGGATGCCAACGATCCGGACTATCCGCTGCGGGTGTTGAATGGGTACGCGAAGATCAGGTTGGTGGGGGAGGAGATTTTCGAGGAGTTTATCGGGGAGGATGGCTCGGTAAGGTGGTCATCGCAATGATGCGGTTGCTATAAGGACGCCATGATCGTTCCCACGCAGAGCGTGGGAACGATCGGTCAGATGCAATCAGCCTTGGACCGGCACGCCTTTGAGGTACGGTGCAGGCTCGGCGCCGAGGTTGCTCAGCATCCGCTCGCTGTACCAGTCCACGAAGTTGACCACGCCGAACTCATAAGTCTTGGAGTACGGACCCGGCTGGTACGCGGTGGAGTTGATCCCGCGCTGGTTCTCTTCGGCCAGACGACGGTCCTGATCGTTGGTCGCGTCCCACACCTTGCGCATGCGTTCGACGTCGTAATCCACGCCTTCGACCGCATCCTTGTGCACCAGCCATTTGGTAGTGACCATGGTTTCCTGAGCGCTGATCGGCCACACGGTGAATACGATGATGTGGTCGCCCATGCAGTGGTTCCACGAGTGCGGCAAGTGCAGGATGCGCATCGAGCCCAGGTCCGGGTTCTTGATCCGGCCCATCAGTTTGGCGCAGCCCTGTTTGCCGTCCATGGTCATCGACACGGTGCCCTTGAGCAGCGGCATGCGCACGATGCGGTTGCGCAGGCCGAAACTGGCGTGGGCGTAAGGGATCTTCTCGGCTTCCCAGGCAGCGGCGGAGGCGGCGACGTGATCCTTGAACGCCTGATCGGCACGCGGGTCGGTGACGTCGTCCCATTCCAGCAGGGTTTTCAACAGTTCCGGGTGAGAGCCGCTGCAGTGGTAGCACTCGCGGTTGTTTTCCAGCACCAGTTTCCAGTTGGCCTTTTCCATCAAGGTGGTGGTAATCGCCACCTTGGTGTTCTCCATGTCGTACGGTTCCATGTAGTGGTTCAGGGTCGACAGGAAGTCATCGATGGCCGGCGGGTTCTCCGCCAGGCTGATGAAGATGTAGCCGCCGGCAGTCTTCACGTTCACCGGTTTGAGGCCGTACTGCTTCATGTCGAAGTCGGCGCCCATTTCGGTGCCGGCGAACAGCAGGCGACCGTCCAGCTCATACGTCCACTGGTGATAGTGGCAGACCAGTTTGGCGACCTTGCCCTTGTCGCTGGTGCACAGGCGCGAGCCTCGGTGGCGGCAGACGTTGTGGAACGCGTGCACCACGCCTTCGGCGCCGCGAATCACGATGATCGGGTTCTTGCCGATCTGCAGGGTGATGTAGTTGCCCTTGGCCGGGATTTCGCAGGTCATGCCGGCGATCAACCACTCTTTCTGGAAGATCTCCTGCATGTCGATATCGAACAGCCGCTCGTCGCTGTAGAACGGTTGCGGCAGGGAATAGGTGCGCTCGCGTTCCTGGAGCATTTGTGCGGTGGCCTTGCGTGCGGGTTCCAGCGGGTCGCCCAGGCTGATTTTTGCGGTGTCCATCGATGTAATCCTCAAGGCCATCTGCGTGGCCGCGAAAGTGGCTGATCGGGTGTGCGGCTAAGGGGTGCTACGCAAGGTGTAAAGAATCTGTTTGTGTTGGGGCGAGTGTGGGGCCGCCGCTGCCCGGAACCTTATCCATGGGCGACATGGTGCAATCTGTTCCCGACGCGCAACCCCCGGTGGTTGGGGGCTGGTCGCGATAAGTATGTGAATGTCGCGGATAGGTAAACGGGGCGTTCGCGCTATACGCAGAATCGCCACATGAAGGCCGACAGTCGGCCGTGGAGAACAGCATGTCGAACAGCTTCCTGAATCCGGTCACCACCCAGACCTGGGCCAATGGCCGACACATCGTCCGTTGCGTCAAAGTCATCCAGGAAACCTGGGATGTGCGCACCTTCTGTTTCATGGCCGACCAGCCGATCCTGTTCTTCTTCAAGCCCGGACAGTTCGTGACCCTGGAGCTGGAAATCGAAGGCCAGCCGATCATGCGTTCGTACACCATCTCCAGCTCGCCGTCGGTGCCGTACAGCTTTTCGGTGACCATCAAGCGCGTGCCGGGGGGCAAGGTGTCCAACTGGCTACACGACACGCTGCATGAAGGCCAGGAGCTGGCGGTACACGGCCCGGTCGGGCTGTTCAACGCCATCGATTTCCCGAGCCCGAAAGTGCTGTACCTGAGCGGTGGTGTCGGCATCACACCAGTGATGTCCATGGCGCGCTGGTTCTACGACACCAACGGCAACGTCGACATGACGTTCATTCACAGCGCTCGCTCACCGAAAGACATCATTTACCACCGCGAGCTGGAACACATGGCGTCGCGGATCGACAACTTCAGCCTGCACCTGATCTGCGAAAAGCATGGGCTGGGCGAGCCGTGGGCCGGCTATCGCGGCTACCTCAACCACAAGATGCTGGAACTGATGGTGCCGGACTTCCTCGAGCGCGAAGTCTTCTGCTGCGGCCCGACGCCGTACATGACGGCGGTCAAACGCCTGCTGGAAAACGCCGGCTACGACATGAAGCGCTATCACGAGGAATCCTTCGGCGCCACGCCACCGGAAGCCCGCGCCGATGCGGTGGAGCAGGCGGAACAGGCGGCGGAAGCACCGGAAGTGCCGGCGGCGGATCTGCACCTGGTGGAATTCACCTCTTCGGACAAGAGCATCCGTGTGGCCCCGGGCGAGACCGTGCATGCGGCGGCTGCGAAGGTCGGCCTGATGATCCCGAAAGCCTGCGGCATGGGGATCTGCGGGACGTGCAAGGTACTCAAGCTGGGCGGCGAGGTGGAGATGGATCACAACGGCGGGATCACCGAGGACGACGAGGCGGAGGGGTACATTCTTTCTTGCTGCAGTGTGCCGAAGGGGGATGTTCGGATCGAATATTGAATTCAGTTTGCAGGCTTGGGGGCGATCTCTCGTAGGGGAGATCGTATGAAGTCATTAGTTGCTGTTTTTAAATAATTTCTAATGCGGCGAGAAGTCCAAAGAGCAAAAAAGTTAAGCCGGAAATTCTCTGATATTTATATAGTGTAAGTAGCGTGCGTTTGAAGTCTGGCGGAAAATTTTTAATATCTTTTGCGCTCAGTTTCCCTTGGTAAAGGTAGATTTCTGGACGTTTCAGGAAGCTAAAAATTTCCCCCATCATGTAGATCCGCCCCCGCACGCCTCCATGCCATAGCATCATAAGGCCTCCGGCGATCGAACTGTTTTGAAGGCTGTTCATTATTAGTTCTATTTTTGTTTTTGCGATATATAAAACGATGCAGTTGATTATTATGAGTGCGGCGACGTTTATGATGTTTAGAATGATAAAGGCATCTCTTGCAGTTTCATAACTCATCGGGTTTTCTCGTAAATCAATTCACCGGCGATTTCGCCGCCTTTTTCGCCCATATAGCCGACCGTAAAGGATCCGGCTCCCGCAACCACGATCCCGCACAGTGCCCCACCGATTCCTGCACTGGATACCCCGAGTGCTACGCAAATGGTGGAGGCCGTGCTTGCACCTACAGCAGAACCGACAGCTCCACCCAGAAAACTTCCGGTTTCGGTGAATTTAATCTTTTCGCACTCCTCGGCGTTCTCGTTCGTACAGACATCCTGAACCTTCATTGCCGAGGCTCCGCCAGCCACGGCCGTACCAATCCATCCGCCATATTTTACGTATTGCGAGGCTTTCACCACGCCTTGAATGTGAGTGGCGTACCCGGGCGGCTGGCCGATGCCGCCAGCCTTCCTCCAGCGGTGCACCAGGTGCGGATGCTCGATTCCTAGAGCGATCTTGAGGTTTGGGTGATCAGGGAGGCCAATGACTTTCTTCGTCAATCCGGTTAGCTGTCCGTCCAGCCGTTGAAGTAATTCGGCGCGCCGCTTTTTGAATGCTTTTGAGTTCAGGCTGCCATTGGTCTCGATAGTGCTGATATGCAATGCCTCAATGTCTTTCAAAGCGGCTTTTATGCCATCCAGATGATTAGCCGCCATGGCAGTACCAACCCCAATAACTTTTGACCCATCTGAAAGCGTCCTTCTGATGACCTCATAGTGCTGGGCAAAAAAGTCCGCCTCTTCCACCGTCAACGGCGCCAGCGCCATGCTGACGATGTGCGCGGTTTCCATCAGCAGTGATTCTTCATAAGTGCATTGCTGATTGTCTGGATCACTCAGAACAATCATCGATCCGGCCTTCACCACGTCCTCCAGTGGATTCAGGCTTTTGAATTTAGCGATGACACTCGGGTTTGGCGACGCAAACAGCTGCGCCTGAAGTTTCTCGGCGGACACGCTTTTCGGCACGATGTAGAACCCCGGCTCTTCGGGCGCCGGCAGCTCCTGCGGCCAATGCTCGCGGGGAACCATTCGCAAGTCGTTGACCGGACGCGGAGAGGAGGGCGGGGCTGAGTTCGGGCGTGTCACTTTCAGGTTCTGCTGGTGAGCGGCCCGCAGCAGACGTTCCGGATCGGGAGTTGCTGCAGGCTGTGGGAGCATCGACAAGCGTCGTGCCTTGGCCGTGCCGGTGATCGCTCCGTGCCTGTTTTGCTGCAGGATCCGAGACTGGTTCAGCAGGTTGTGTTGTTCCTGCACAAGCGCAAGGATTCCCTGCTCCGGAGTCAGGCGTCCGGCGGCAACCTCATCGGTGATGTGCTTGGCGAAATATGCGACTTGTTGATTGAACTGCACCCGCGCGATGCCGAACGCCAGATGGCGAGCACTGGCGGTCAGCGCCTTGCCGAGCAAGTTGCCGGCGGCATCCTCAACGCCGCAGGGATCATGTGGTCGAGGGTTCAATCCTGGCTGCCCCACGAGGTATGGCCGGTGGTGCCCGCAATGTGGTGTACCCAACTGATGCCGCGGTAACGAATGGCCAGTTGTTCTTGAGGTTGAGCGTCGTTTTGCAGAATGACGTGGGGCACTTCCTGCGAGAGTTCAGCCAGAACGGCCCCATCGAGGGAAATTGAATAAAACTTCTCCTGCTGACCTTGAGGCGAGGTTCGGTAAAGGCTGATCGTGCATTCGAGTTCTTCGCTGTTCGAATGCGCCTGGGCCAGCAAGGGGGAGGATTTGTCGACCGCTTTAGTGATGATGACCGGTTGGTGGACGGCTTTGCCGAGGTTGTTGTCGCGGCGCATTTCATGGCTCAAGGCGAACACCATGATTTCATCGGTATGGGCTTTCTGGTATTTGTTGCCGACCGATTCCGGGGTCGAACACCCGGCTGAAATAAGGCCTTGAGTCTTGCCGGTAATGGTCATGTAGGCAGGGTTCGCCATAGTCAGCACTCCTCGAAAAAGGAGCAGGCAGTCTATGGCGAAGCCTGTTTGGTTTATGTAGGTCCTGGTGTAGGTCGATTCTGAAAATGCTCAGTCGATAAACAGATCCGTCATCAACTTCGTGTCACTCTTCGGCTCAAACCGATAGTGGTCGAATTCGCTCACGCCGCTTTCGCGCAAGATCTCTTCATCAATCAACAACCGCCCGGTAATCCGCCGCCCGCTGCTGCTCAGAATCACATGCGCCGCATCCGCCATGATCGCTGGCGTGCGCGCATGCTTGAACGACTCCCGATTGCCCAGCTGAAACTCGATGGCCGCCGTGGCAATCATGGTCTGCGGCCACAGCGAATTGACGCTGATCCCGTAGTTGGCAAACTCCTCGCTCATCCCGACCGTCAGCATGCTCATGCCGTATTTGGTCACGGTGTAGGGGCTGTATTGCGCGAACCATTTGCTGGCCAGATTCAGCGGCGGTGACAGGTTGAGAATGTGCCCGGAGGACTTCTTCAGATAGGGCAGTGCGGCCTGGCTGCACAGCAACACCGCGCGGGTGTTGATCTGATGCATCAGGTCGAAACGCTTGAGTTCGATGTGCTGCACACCGGTCAACTTGATCGCCCCGGCGTTGTTCACCAGCGCATCGATCCCGCTAAAATGTTGATTGGCCTGGGCCAGCGCCTGTCGCACCGCCTCCTCATCCCGCACATCCAGTTGCAGCGCCAGGGCCTTGCCGCCGGCCGCTTCGACTTCCGCGGCGACGCTGTGGATGGTGCCGGGCAACTTGGCGTGCGGCTCGGCGCTCTTGGCCGCGATCACGATATTGGCCCCGTCCTGTGCAGCCCGCAGCGCAATCTCGCGCCCGATGCCACGGCTGGCGCCAGTGATGAACAAGGTTTTGCCTTTAAGCGACATGCGCAAGCTCCTGCTTATTGTTATGTGAGCGATGGCTCGACAGACAATGTAGACCAAGCAGGGAAGGTAGCGGAGCCTCAGATCGTTCCCACGCTCCGCGTGGGAATGCAGCCCTTGACGCTCCGCATCATGACGGTGCCTGGCGTTGCATCGGCGGTGCGGCAGGAACGCGGAGCGTCCCGGTATGCGTTCCCACGCAGAGCGTGGGAACGATTTGATAGGGGATATCGGGGGCTCAGTACCAACGCTGAACCTCGATCAACCCGTCCAGCCCTGCATAGTTTCGGGCACTCGAATACCGCCAGTGCTCCGGCAACTCCACATAACCACGCTTTACCGGGTTGTTATGGATGTAATCGAGTTTCTGGCGCATGACTTCTTCGCTGTAAACCATCTCTGCGTGAGCGCCTTCCTGCCACATCTGATACACCCGATCTTCCTTGTGTGCCCGTTTACTGAAGCGAAGGCGCCTAAGTGCCCTTTCGGCACCCTTGCTTTGAAGGTCATCAATGATCTGTCGGGCAGTGAAGGATTTGAACTGGCCCAGGCATTTGCTCAGATCAGGCGCCTGGGCGACGAAGTGCAGGTGGTTTTCCAGGATCACGTAGCCGTAGAGCTTCAGTTGCTGGTGGGTTTGTTGATAGCGCCAACAGTTGAGCAGGTGGTCGACGAGGTAAGGGCGGACGAACAGTGGCAGCCACTCCACCAGCGTGCAGGTCAGGAAGTGAGGCTTTTCAGGTTCGGTGATGGTGTAGCGGCTTCGGCCCATGGGATTCATCCTTGAATCTTGCGGTGCTGTTGAGAGGAACGCGGAGCGTCCCCGGATGCACTCCGACGCAGACGGTTCGACGCCTCGACGTGGGAACGATCAGAGTGAGGTGGCCGGAGTGATCGCGCTAGAGGCGAAGTCTGTAGCGGCGGTGGGAAAAGTCATTTGTAGCTTTTAGTTGAGATCGTTCCCACGCTCTGCGTGGGAATGCAGCCCTCGACGCTCCGCGTCATGACGGTGGCAGGCGTTGCATCGGTGGTGAGGCAGGAACGCGGAGCGTCCCGGGAGGCATTCCCACGCAGAGCGTGGGAACGATCAGGAGGAGGGGATAAATCAGGCCGACATGACTTCGCGGATGTCGCGCGCCAGTTCGCGTACGCGTTCTTCTTCGGTGTCCCACGAGCACATGAAGCGTGCGCCGCCCTTGCCGATGAAGGTGTAAAAGCGCCAGCCGCGCGCGGTGAGGGCGGCGATGGCCGGTTCCGAGAGTTGCAGGAACACGCCGTTGGCCTGGACCGGGAACATCAGTTCCACGCCCGGGATGTCGCTGACCAGTTCGGCCAGCAGTTGCGCGCAGTGGTTGGCGTGGCGGGCGTATTTGAGCCAGGCGTCGTTTTCCAGGATGCCGACCCACGGCGCCGACAGGAAGCGCATTTTCGAGGCCAGTTGCCCGGCCTGTTTGCAGCGGTAATCGAAGTCTTCGGCCAGTTTGTGGTTGAAGAACAGGATCGCCTCACCCACCGCCATGCCGTTCTTCGTGCCGCCGAAGCACAGCACGTCGACGCCGGCCTTCCAGGTCAGGTCCGCCGGCGAGCAGCCGAGGAATGCGCAGGCGTTGGAGAAACGCGCGCCGTCCATGTGCAGGTTCAGGCCCAGTTCCTTGCAGGTGTCGCTGATGGCGCGGACTTCTTCCGGGGTATAGACGCTGCCGACTTCGGTGGCCTGGGTCAGGGTCACGACGCGCGGTTTCGGGTAATGGATATCCTGGCGCTTGAGCGCGACTTCGCGGATCGAGGCCGGGGTGATCTTGCCGTTTTCAGTACCGGCGATCAGCAGTTTCGAACCGTTGGAGAAGAATTCCGGAGCGCCGCATTCGTCGGTTTCGACGTGGGCGGTTTCCGAGCAGATCACGCTGTGGTAACTCTGGCACAGCGACGACAGCGCGAGGGAGTTGGCGGCGGTGCCGTTGAAGGCGAAGAACACTTCGCAGTCGGTCTCGAACAGCTTGCGGAAATAATCGGAGGCGCGTGCTGTCCACTCATCGTCGCCATAGGCGCGCTGGTGGCCGTGGTTGGCCTGTTCCATGGCAGCCCAGGCTTCGGGGCAGATACCGGAGTAGTTGTCGCTGGCGAATTGTTGGCTCTTGTCGGTCATGGCCGGCTTCCGTGATCGAGGCGCTTGTGGCGCTTCGTGGGGTCAATGATGGTGCGCACTGTACCGAAGATCATCCGGGGAGCACACGGGATGTCGCTGTCAGAACTTTACAAGGATGCGAGCCGATTATGCACCTGAGCCGGCGCGACGGCGCACTCGATCTGCTCAAGTGGCTGGCGCTGCTGAGCATGCTGCTCGATCACTTGCGATATGTCGGGATCAGCGCCGATTGGCTGTATGGGCCGGGACGGCTGGCATTCCCGTGGTTCTGTCTGGCGATGGCGGCGAACCTGGCCCGTGACGGCGCGCGCAAGACCGAATGGCGTTATCTGGGCTGGTTGCTGCTGTTCAGCCTGCTCAGCGAGATTCCCTACCGCTTGTACATTCCCGAGCCCGACACCTTGAACGTGATGCCCACGCTGGCGCTGGGCTTGCTGGTGGCGCGGGGCTGGCAGGATCCAGCGCTGATTTCGCGACTGCTCGGCGTCAGTGCTTTGCTGGTGGCCGCGTTGTTTCCGGAGCGACTGATGTTCGGTCTGTTCGGCGTCTTGCTGCCGCTGGCGATGTTGCTGGTGTTTCGCAAACCCTGGTTTTTCAGCCTGCTGCCGGGCCTGCTGTGTCTGGCGGCGAATCAATGGCGGGTGCTCTACGAATCCGCGCAGTTCGGCAACCAGGTCGCCATCCTCGGGATTGCGACCTGCCTCATGGCGCCACTGCTCGGAATGTTCCTGTTGCGACACGCCACTTACCTTCGCGCGCCACCCATGCGGCGCTGGGCGTATGCGCTCTATCCCGCGCATTTCGTGGTTCTTCTGGCCTTGCGCCAGCTGCTTGTTTGAGTCCGTCGCCGCCGCCATGTCGTAAACGCACCTTTGCGTGGCGTCCGTAGGCATTTGACCTCCCTGCGCCGGCCATACCATCGCATCAAAGGGCATTGGCTGAACGCCGTGCCTTACCGAGACGAATGGCGCACAGATGCCGCTGGGAGAGACGCGATGTTCAGCAAGCAAGACCAGATCCAGGGTTACGACGATGCACTGCTGGCGGCGATGAATGCCGAGGAGCAACGTCAGGAAGATCACATCGAGCTGATCGCGTCGGAGAACTACACCAGCAAACGCGTGATGGAAGCGCAAGGCAGCGGCCTGACCAACAAATACGCCGAAGGCTATCCGGGCAAGCGCTACTACGGTGGCTGCGAGCACGTCGACAAGGTCGAAGCCCTGGCCATCGAACGCGCCAAGCAGCTGTTCGGCGCCGATTACGCCAACGTCCAGCCGCACTCCGGTTCCTCGGCCAACAGCGCCGTGTACCTGGCCCTGCTGCAAGCAGGCGACACCATCCTCGGCATGAGCCTGGCCCACGGCGGTCACCTGACCCACGGCGCCAAGGTGTCGTCCTCGGGCAAGCTGTACAACGCCGTGCAGTACGGCATCGATACCAAGACCGGCCTGATCGATTACGACGAAGTCGAGCGTCTGGCCGTCGAGTGCAAACCGAAAATGATCGTCGCCGGTTTCTCGGCCTACTCGAAAACCCTCGACTTCCCGCGCTTCCGTCAGATCGCCGACAAGGTCGGTGCGCTGCTGTTCGTCGACATGGCTCACGTCGCCGGTCTGGTGGCTGCCGGTCTGTACCCGAACCCGCTGCCGTACGCCGACGTGGTCACCACCACCACTCACAAGACCCTGCGCGGTCCGCGTGGCGGGCTGATCCTGGCCAAGGCCAACGAAGAAATCGAGAAGAAGCTCAACGCGGCGGTATTCCCCGGCGCCCAGGGCGGCCCGCTGATGCACGTCATCGCCGGCAAGGCCGTGTGCTTCAAGGAAGCACTGGAGCCTGGCTTCAAGGCCTATCAGCAACAAGTGATCGACAACGCCCAGGCGATGGCGAGCGTATTTATCAAACGTGGCTACGATGTAGTGTCCGGCGGCACCGACAACCACCTGTTCCTGGTCAGCCTGATCCGTCAGGGCCTCACCGGTAAGGACGCCGACGCCGCCCTCGGTCGCGCGCACATCACCGTCAACAAGAACGCCGTACCGAACGACCCGCAGTCGCCGTTCGTCACCTCCGGCCTGCGCATCGGCACCCCGGCGGTGACCACCCGCGGCTTTAAGGTGACCCAGTGCGTGACGCTGGCCGGCTGGATCTGCGACATCCTCGACAACCTCGGCGATGCCGATGTCGAGGCCAACGTCGCCCAGCAGGTTTCGGCCCTGTGCGCTGACTTCCCGGTTTATCGCTGAGCGTTCTGGAGTACATGACTATGCAACGCTATTCGGGCTTCGGCCTCTTCAAACACTCCCTCAGCCACCACGAAAACTGGCAGCGCATGTGGCGCACGCCGACCCCGAAAAAGGTCTACGACGTGGTCATCGTCGGCGGCGGCGGGCACGGTCTGGCGACGGCCTACTATCTGGCCAAGGAGCACGGCATCACCAACGTGGCCGTGGTCGAAAAGGGCTGGCTGGGCGGCGGTAACACCGCGCGCAACACCACCATCGTTCGCTCCAACTACCTGTGGGACGAGTCGGCGCACCTCTATGAACACGCGATGAAACTGTGGGAAGGCCTGTCTCAGGACCTGAACTACAACGTGATGTTCTCCCAGCGCGGCGTCTACAACCTGTGCCACACCCTGCAGGATATCCGTGATTCCGAGCGTCGGGTCAGCGCCAACCGCCTCAACGGCGTCGACGGCGAACTGCTCAACGCCAAGCAAGTCGCGGACGAAATTCCGTACCTCGACTGCTCGAAAAACACCCGCTACCCGGTGATGGGCGCAACCGTTCAGCGTCGCGGTGGCGTGGCCCGTCACGATGCCGTGGCGTGGGGCTTTGCCCGTGCCGCCGACGCCCTCGGTGTGGACCTGATCCAGCAGACCGAAGTGATCGGTTTCCGCAAGGAAAACGGCGTGTGCATCGGTGTTGAAACCAACAAGGGCTTCATCGGCGCCAAACGCGTCGGTGTGGTCACCGCCGGTAACTCCGGGCACATGGCCAAGCTCGCCGGTTTCCGTCTGCCGATCGAATCCCACCCGCTGCAAGCGCTGGTGTCCGAGCCGATCAAACCGATTATCGACAGCGTGATCATGTCCAATGCCGTGCACGGTTACATCAGCCAGTCCGACAAGGGCGACCTGGTGATCGGCGCCGGTATCGACGGCTACAACGGCTACGGCCAGCGCGGTTCGTACCCGGTGATCGAGCACACCATCCAGGCCATCGTCGAGATGTTCCCGGTGCTGTCGCGGGTGCGCATGAACCGTCAGTGGGGCGGCATCGTCGACACCACGCCGGACGCCTGCCCGATCATTTCGAAAACCCCGGTACCGAACATGTTCTTCAACTGCGGTTGGGGCACCGGCGGCTTCAAGGCAACTCCTGGCTCGGGCAACGTGTTTGCCGCGAGTCTGGCCAAGGGTGAAATGCACCCGCTGGCCGCACCTTTCTCCATCGACCGTTTCCACAACGGTGCGTTGATCGACGAACACGGCGCTGCGGCTGTCGCCCACTAACAGGAGAAATCCCCATGTTGCATATCTTCTGTCCTCACTGCGGCGAACTGCGCTCCGAAGAGGAATTCCACGCATCCGGCCAGGCGCACATCCCGCGTCCGCTGGATCCGAACAGCTGCACCGACGAGGAGTGGGGCGACTACATGTTCTTCCGCGACAACCCGCGCGGTCTGCACCACGAACTGTGGGATCACGTCGCCGGTTGCCGCCAGTACTTCAACGTCACCCGCGACACCGTGACCTACGAGATTCTCGAAACCTACAAGATCGGCACCAAGCCGCAATTCACCGACAAGGCTGACACTGCGAAAACAGCCACGACGGCGCTGGGAGAGAAGGTATGAGCCAGACCAATCGCCTGTCCAACGGTGGACGGATCGACCGCAACAAAGTGCTGAGCTTCACCTTCAACGGCCAGACCTACAAAGGTTTTGAAGGCGACTCGCTGGCCGCAGCCCTGCTGGCCAACGGCGTTGACATCATTGGCCGCAGCTTCAAGTATTCGCGTCCGCGCGGCATCTTCGCCGCCGGCGCCGAAGAGCCGAACGCTGTCCTGCAGATCGGTGCTACCGAAGCCACCCAGATCCCTAACGTGCGCGCCACGCAACAGGCGCTGTACCAGGGCCTGGTCGCCACCAGCACCAACGGCTGGCCGAGCGTCAACAACGATATGATGGGGATTCTCGGCAAGGTCGGCGGCAAGCTGATGCCGCCGGGTTTCTACTACAAAACCTTCATGTACCCGCAATCGTTCTGGATGACTTACGAGAAGTACATTCGCAAGGCTGCCGGCCTGGGCCGTTCGCCGACCGAAGTCGATCCGGACACCTACGACTACATGAACCAGCACTGCGACGTGCTGATCGTCGGCGCCGGCCCGGCCGGTCTGGCCGCAGCACTGGCTGCTGCCCGCAGTGGTGCGCGGGTGATCATCGCCGATGAACAGGAAGAGTTCGGCGGCAGCCTGCTCGATTCCCGCGAAAGCCTCGACGGCAAACCGGCGATGGAATGGGTGGCCGGCGTCATCGCTGAATTGAAGAACACTCCGGACGTGCTGCTGTTGCCGCGCGCCACGGTCAACGGCTACCACGACCACAACTTCCTGACCATTCATGAACGCCTCACCGATCACCTCGGTGACCGCGCGCCGATCGGCCAGGTGCGTCAGCGCATCCACCGCGTCCGCGCCAAGCGTGTGGTGCTGGCGACCGGCGCTCACGAGCGTCCGCTGGTCTACGGCAACAACGACGTTCCGGGCAACATGCTCGCCGGTGCGGTGTCGACTTACGTGCGCCGTTACGGCGTGGCACCGGGCAAAAAGCTGGTGCTGTCGACCAACAACGATCACGCCTACCGCGTGGCGCTGGACTGGCTCGACGCCAGCCTGCAAGTCGTCGCCATCGCCGACGCCCGCAGCAATCCGCGTGGCGCATTGGTCGAGGAAGCGCGCGCCAAAGGCATTCGCATCCTCACTGGCAGCGCCGTGATCGAGGCCCGTGGCAGCAAGCACGTGACCGCTGCCCGCGTGGCGGCGATCGATGTCAAAGGCCACAAGGTCACCAGCCCGGGCGAATGGCTCGACTGCGACCTGATCGCCAGCTCCGGCGGTTACAGCCCGGTGGTTCACCTGGCGTCGCACCTCGGCGGCAAGCCGATCTGGCGCGAAGACATCCTCGGCTTCGTACCGGGCGAAGCACCGCAGAAACGCGTGTGCGTCGGTGGCATCAATGGCGTCTACGGTCTTGGCGATTCTCTGGCTGACGGTTTTGAAGGCGGAGTGCGCGCTGCGTCCGAAGCCGGTTTCCAGACCGTTGAAGCCGTGTTGCCGAAAGCCCTGAGCCGTCTGGAAGAGCCGACGTTGGCGCTGTTCCAGGTGCCGCACGAGAAGGGCACTTCGCGGGCGCCGAAGCAATTCGTCGACCTGCAGAACGACGTGACCGCCGCGGCCATCGAGCTGGCGACCCGCGAAGGTTTCGAGTCGGTCGAGCACGTCAAACGCTACACCGCGCTGGGCTTCGGCACCGATCAGGGCAAGCTCGGCAACGTCAACGGCCTGGCGATTGCCGCCCGCTCGCTGAACGTGACCATCCCGCAGATGGGCACCACGATGTTCCGTCCGAACTACACGCCGGTCACTTTCGGCGCGGTAGCCGGTCGTCACTGCGGGCACATCTTCGAACCTGTGCGTTACACGGCACTGCATCAATGGCACCTGAAAAACGGCGCCGAGTTCGAAGACGTCGGTCAGTGGAAACGTCCGTGGTACTTCCCGAAAAACGGCGAAGACATGCATGCCGCCGTCAAACGCGAATGCAAGGCTGTGCGCGACAGCGTCGGTCTGCTGGACGCTTCGACCCTGGGCAAGATCGACATCCAGGGCCCGGACGCCCGCGAGTTCCTCAATCGCGTGTACACCAACGCCTGGACCAAGCTCGACGTGGGCAAGGCCCGTTATGGCCTGATGTGCAAGGAAGACGGCATGGTCTTCGACGACGGTGTGACGGCGTGTCTGGCCGACAACCATTTCGTCATGACCACCACCACCGGCGGCGCGGCTCGCGTCCTGCAGTGGCTGGAGCTGTACCACCAGACCGAATGGCCGGACCTGAAGGTGTACTTCACCTCCGTCACCGATCACTGGGCGACCATGACCCTGTCCGGCCCGAACAGCCGCAAGCTGCTCAGCGCCGTGACCGACATCGACCTGGCCAACGAAGCGTTTCCGTTCATGACCTGGAAAGAAGGTCTGGTCGGCGGTGTACCGGCACGGGTGTTCCGCATCTCGTTCACCGGTGAGCTGTCGTACGAAGTCAACGTCCAGGCCGACTACGCGATGGGCGTGCTGGAAAAAATCGTCGAGGCGGGCAAGCAGTACAACCTGACCCCGTACGGCACTGAAACCATGCACGTCTTGAGGGCGGAGAAGGGCTTCATCATCGTCGGCCAGGACACCGACGGCTCGATGACCCCGGACGACCTGAACATGGGCTGGTGCGTCGGTCGCACCAAACCGTTCTCGTGGATCGGCCAGCGCGGCATGAACCGTGAAGACTGCGTGCGTGACCAGCGTAAGCAACTGGTGGGCCTGAAGCCGATCGATCCGAACGTCTGGCTGCCGGAAGGTGCGCAACTGGTGTTCAACACCAAGCAGTCGATCCCGATGACCATGGTCGGCCACGTGACCTCCAGCTACGCGCACAACTCCCTCGGCTATTCGTTTGCCATGGGCGTGGTGAAGGGCGGTCTCAAGCGCATGGGCGAGCGGGTGTTCGCACCGCTGGCAGACGGCAGCGTGATCGAGGCGGAAATCGTTTCTTCGGTGTTCTTCGACCCGAAAGGTGATCGCCAGAACATCTAACTGATCGCTCCCGCGCCTGGCGCGGGAGCGACACCGAATTCAGGAAGGGTGCTTTATGACCGCAGCCAACGTTTACCAACAACGCCCGACCACCGGGGCCAAGGCCGAGTCGTCGCTGCATCACGCCGACCTCGCCAGCCTGGTCGGCAAGGGCCGCAAGACCGCCGGTGTCACCGTGCGCGAGAAGAAACTCCTCGGCCATCTGACTATCCGTGGCGATGGCCACGATGCCGCGTTCGCCGCCGGTGTGCACAAGGCGCTGGGCATTGAATTGCCGGGCGCCCTGAGTGTGATCGTCAAAGGCGAAACCAGCCTGCAATGGATGGGCCCGGACGAGTGGCTGCTGATTGTGCCGAGCGGTGAAGAGTTCGCCGCCGAGCAGAAACTGCGCGAAGCGCTGGGCGATCTGCACATCGCCATCGTCAACGTCAGCGGCGGCCAGCAAGTGCTTGAATTGAGCGGCCCGAACGTACGTCAGGTACTGATGAAATCCACCAGCTACGACGTGCACCCGAACAACTTCCCGGTCGGCAAGGCTGTGGGCACGGTGTTCGCCAAGTCGCAGCTGATGATCCGCCACACCGCTGAGGACACCTGGGAACTGCTTATCCGTCGCAGCTTCTCGGATTACTGGTGGTTGTGGTTGCAGGATGCGTCCGCAGAATACGGCCTTAGCGTTCAGGCTTGAGGTGAATTGCGTCGATCTTGCTTGCGTGTAGGGCCTGAGATTTTTGCCCCCTCACCCCAACCCTCTCCCCCAAGGGGGCGAGGGGGAAAGGGAGCTGATCTCGGTTGGTTTCAAAGCCTGAGTTCGGCTCGGTATTTCACGTCGGCGTAGCTCGAAAGAACAACCCGGTCAGTCCCCTCTCCCTCCGGGAGAGGGCTAGGGTGAGGGGAAAACTCCCTGACACCCCGCACAAAGAACAGGAGTCACCGCACCATGAGCCGCGCCCCAGACACATGGATTCTGACCGCCGACTGCCCCAGCGTTCTCGGCACCGTGGACGCGGTGACGCGTTTTCTGTTCGAGCAGGGCTGTTACGTCACCGAACACCACTCGTTCGATGACCGCCTCTCGGGGCGTTTCTTTATTCGTGTGGAATTCCGTCAGCCCGACGGTTTCGACGAGCAATCCTTCCGCGCCGGCCTCGCCGAACGCGGTCAGGCGTTCGGCATGATCTTCGAGCTGACCGCGCCGAACTACCGGCCAAAAGTGGTGATCATGGTCTCCAAGGCCGATCACTGCCTCAACGACTTGCTCTACCGCCAGCGCATCGGCCAGCTGTCGATGGACGTGGCGGCGGTGGTGTCGAACCACCCGGACCTCAAGCCGCTGGCCGACTGGCACCAGATTCCCTACTACCATTTCCCCCTCGACCCGAACGACAAACCGGGCCAGGAGCGGCAGGTGTGGCAGGTGATCGAGGAGGCTGGCGCCGAACTGGTGATCCTCGCCCGCTACATGCAGGTGTTGTCGCCGGAGCTGTGCCGCAAGCTCGATGGCAAGGCGATCAACATTCATCACTCGCTGCTGCCGGGCTTCAAGGGCGCCAAGCCGTATCACCAGGCCTACAACAAGGGCGTGAAACTGGTGGGCGCCACCGCGCACTACATCAACAACGACCTCGACGAGGGGCCGATCATCGCCCAGGGCGTCGAGGCCGTGGATCACAGTCATTACCCCGAAGACCTGATCGCCAAGGGCCGCGACATCGAAGGCCTGACCCTGGCCCGGGCCGTGGGGTATCACATTGAGCGGAGGGTGTTCCTGAACGCCAATCGCACCGTCGTTCTTTAAGTCATAACAACGCAAAACCAACAAGCAATAACCCGAGCACTTAACGTGCTGCCTGCCTGGGCGGCGCGGTTCCATAAAAACAACAGCGAGGTGAAAGCATGTCTGGCAATCGTGGTGTGGTGTATCTCGGCGCTGGCAAGGTCGAAGTACAGAAAATCGACTATCCGAAAATGCAGGATCCGCGCGGCAGGAAGATCGAGCACGGTGTCATCCTGCGTGTGGTTTCAACCAACATTTGCGGCTCCGACCAGCACATGGTGCGCGGCCGTACCACCGCTCAGGTCGGTCTGGTGCTGGGCCACGAGATCACTGGTGAAGTGATCGAAAAAGGCTCCGACGTCGAGAACCTGAAAATCGGCGATCTGGTGTCCGTTCCGTTCAACGTGGCTTGCGGGCGCTGCCGTTCCTGCAAGGAGCAACACACCGGCGTCTGCCTGACCGTCAACCCGGCCCGTGCCGGCGGTGCCTACGGTTACGTCGACATGGGCGACTGGACCGGTGGCCAAGCCGAATACGTGCTGGTGCCGTACGCCGACTTCAACCTGCTGAAACTGCCGGACCGCGACAAGGCCATGGAGAAAATCCGTGACCTGACCTGCCTCTCCGACATTCTGCCGACCGGTTACCACGGCGCCGTTACCGCGGGCGTTGGTCCGGGCAGCACCGTTTACATCGCGGGCGCAGGCCCGGTCGGCCTGGCCGCTGCTGCTTCGGCCCGTCTGCTGGGCGCGGCGGTGGTGATCATCGGCGACGTCAACACCATCCGCCTGGCCCACGCCAAGGCTCAGGGTTTTGAAGTGGTCGACCTGTCGAAAGACACCCCGCTGCACGAACAGATCGCCGCGCTGCTGGGCGAACCTGAAGTGGATTGCGCGGTGGACTGCGTGGGCTTCGAAGCCCGTGGTCATGGTCACGACGGCGTCAAATCCGAAGCTCCGGCCACCGTACTCAACTCGCTGATGGGCGTGGTGCGCGTAGCTGGCAAGATCGGCATTCCGGGCCTGTACGTGACCGAAGATCCGGGTGCCGTGGACGCTGCCGCGAAAATGGGCAGCCTGAGCATTCGCTTCGGCCTCGGCTGGGCCAAATCCCACAGCTTCCACACCGGCCAGACCCCAGTGATGAAGTACAACCGCCAGCTGATGCAGGCGATCATGTGGGACCGCATCAACATCGCCGAAGTGGTGGGCGTGCAGGTCATCAGCCTCGACCAGGCGCCGGAAGGCTACGGCGAGTTCGATGCAGGCGTACCGAAGAAGTTTGTGATTGATCCGCACAAGTTGTTCAGTGCGGCGTAAGCGGTGAGGCAATAAAAAAACGGCGACCCTGGGTCGCCGTTTTTTATGAGGGGTGCTGCGTTCCAAAACGGCGGATCTGCCATTCATCGCCCGGCGTTCGGACTTTCACGTTTCATGCACGCCTTCGGTATGAAAATGGCTGGCCCGCGCCGGAACATGCCGGCGGATGCCCGGTCAAACCGGGCAGTTTGATCCTCCCTTGACGGAAGGTCTTCACGCCACAAGAGGATGTCTGAATGAAGATTTCACGCGGTTTTGCCCTGGCATCGCTCCTGACCCTGGCGGCAGGGCCGGTGTTTGCCGGTTTCAGTTTGAATGACGTGGCCGGTGCGGTATCGGGCATGCAGGGCGGGGACAAGGCCGCCGCCGCGGCGCCGACGTCGGAAACCGCCGGTCTGTTGAGTGCCTTGAGCGCGCTGAACGTCACGCCGCAGCAAGCGGTCGGCGGTACCAGTGCCATGTTGGGCCTGGCGAAGAACCAACTGAGCAACACGGACTATTCCGAGCTGGCCAAGGAAGTGCCGGGCATCGACAAGCTGTCGGGCGGCAGCGGTAATCTGGCGGCGTTGAGCGGCTTGCTCGGCTCGTCGGGCAAGTCCGCCGGGCTGGAAAATGCGCTGGGCAACGTCAAGGACACCAATGACCTGAACAACGCTTTCGGTGCGTTGGGCATGGACAGCGGTATGGTCGGCCAGTTTGCCCCGATCCTCCTGCAATACCTCGGTCAGCAGGGTGTCGGCGGTTCGTTGCTGCAAAGCCTGGGCAGCATCTGGGGCACCGGCACCAACGGGTGACTCAGCGGCGCTCGCCCTTGAGTTCGGCGATGCGCTGATCCTTGAGGGTCCAGAGCTGGTTGACCCAGTTCTGGACCTTCTCGCGAAACGCCGGATCGTTTTCGTAATCGCCCTGCCACAGGGCCGGATCCAGCTCGCGGGTCTGGATGTCGATGATCACGCGCGGCACGTTGCCGCTGATCAGGTCCCAGAACCCCGGAATCTTCTGCTGTGGATAAACCACGGTCACGTCGAGAATCGCGTCCAGCTGTTCGCCCATCGCCGCCAGTACAAACGCCACGCCGCCCGCCTTGGGTTTGAGCAGGTGACTGAACGGCGATTGCTGCTGAGTGCTTTTGGCAGCGGTGTAACGCGTGCCTTCCAGATAGTTCACCACCGTCACCGGCTGGCGCTTGAACAGCTCGCAGGCGGCCTTGGTGATTTCCAGATCCTTGCCGGCCAGTTCCGGGTTCTTCGCCAGAAACGCCTTGGTGTAACGCTTCATGAACGGGTAATCCAGCGCCCACCAGGCCAGGCCCAGGAACGGCACCCAGATCAGCTCTTTCTTGAGGAAGAACTTGAAGAACGGCGTGCGCCGGTTGAGGGTCTGGATCAGTGCCGGGATATCGACCCAGGACTGATGGTTGCTGATCACCAGGTAGGAGGTGTCGCTGCGCAGGTCTTCGCCGCCGCGAATATCCCATTGCGTGGGGATGCACAGGCGGAAGATCAGCTTGTCGATTTCCGCCCAGGTTTCGGCGATCCACATCACCGCCCACGAGGCGTAGTCGCGAAAGCGTCCCGGCAGGATCAGCTTGAGCAGGGCGAACACCATCAGCGGGCCGAACAGCACGAGGGTGTTGGACAACAGCAGCAGGGTGACGAGACAGCCGGTGAGCAGGCGGCGCATAAGCAACTCTTGGAAAACGGATGGGCGCGCCATGATAAGTGGCTTCGGCCGACAGGCCAAATCCGCCGGTGACGAATGTTTCACCTGTGGCGCGTTAGTCTGATCGTTCCCACGCTCTGCGTGGGAACGATCAAGTAAACAACGGTCTAAAATCTCGCGTCTGACGTCCCCATTTCCCAAGGAAGCCCCTTACGTGAAATCCCTCCTTGCACTGCTTTCCCTCGTCGCCCTGCCGGTGCTCGCCGCCGAACCGACGCTGTACGGTCGTTACGAATACATCGCGCTGCCGGAAATCGGCGGCGAAGTGCTCAAGGCCAAGATGGACACCGGCGCGCTGACCGCCTCGTTGTCGGCCAAGGACATCGAGACGTTCACCCGCGACGGCGAAGACTGGGTGCGTTTCCGTCTGGCCACCAAGGACGCCAGCAACAAGGTGTACGAGCACAAGGTCGCGCGGATCAGCAAGATCAAGAGTCGCTCGGATGAAGAAGACGAGGGCGAAAGCACCGAAGTGGCCAAGCGTCCGGTGGTCGATCTGGAGCTGTGCCTGGGCGACGTCAAGCGTACCGTGGAGGTCAACCTGACTGACCGCAGCAACTTCAACTACCCGTTGCTGATCGGGGCCAAGGCCCTGCGCGAATTCGGCGCGGCGGTGAACCCGGCGCGACGCTTCACGGCGGACAAGCCGGACTGCTAAACCAAGTGGTCTCATTGACGTAACGCCGGGCTTGGGGCACCGTTCGCGCACTTAACCCACAGGCTCGGACGCCATGCCTCATATCCTGATTGTCGAAGACGAAGCGGCGATTGCCGACACGCTGATTTTTGCCTTGCAGGGCGAGGGCTTCACCACGACCTGGCTGAGCCTGGGCGCGGCGGCGCTGGAGCATCAGCGCCAGAACCCGGCGGATCTGATCATCCTCGACATCGGCCTGCCGGACATCAGCGGCTTCGAGACCTGCAAACAGCTGCGTCGCTTCAGTGAAGTGCCGGTGCTGTTCCTCAGCGCGCGCAACGCCGAGATCGACCGGGTGGTGGGCCTGGAGATTGGCGCCGATGATTACGTGGTCAAGCCGTTCAGCCCACGGGAAGTGGCAGCCCGGGTCCGGGCAATCCTCAAGCGCATGGCGCCACGCCCGGTCATCGAAGCGTCCTCGGCGCTGTTTCGCATCGATCCCGAACGCGTGCAGATCAGCTATCGCGGCCAACCACTGAGCCTCACCCGCCACGAATTCCGTCTGCTGCAATGCCTGCTCGAACAACCCGAGCGGGTGTTCAGCCGCGAGCAACTGCTCGATGCGCTGGGCGTGGCGGCGGATGCCGGTTACGAACGCAGCATCGACAGCCATATCAAAAGCGTGCGCGCCAAATTGCGTCTGGTGCGCGCCGAGGCCGAGCCGATCCAGACCCATCGCGGCCTTGGCTACAGCTACAGCCCGGTGCACAGCTGATGTCGCTGGGGCTGCGGATTTTCCTGGTGTATGTGCTGTTCATCGGCCTCACCGGTTACTTCGTACTCAACACGGTGATGGAAGAAATCCGCCCCGGCGTGCGCCAGTCCACCGAAGAAACCCTGGTCGACACCGCCAACCTGATGGCGGAAATCCTGCGAGACGATTTCAAGGCCGGCACCCTCAACCAGAATCGCTGGCCGGAACTGCTCCGCGCTTATGGCGAACGCCAGCCGAAGGCGACGATCTGGGGCTTGGCGAAAAATCAGGTCAACCACCGCATCTACGTCACCGACGCCAAGGGCATCGTGGTCCTGGACTCCAGTGGTCTGGCCGTCGGTCAGGACTACTCGCGCTGGAACGACGTCTACCTGACCCTGCGCGGTGAATACGGCGCACGTTCCAGCCGCAGTGACCCGAATGATCCGAATTCTTCAGTGATGCACGTCGGCGCGCCGATCCGCGACAACGGCGCGATCATTGGCGTGGTCACCGTGGCCAAGCCCAACAGTTCACTGCAACCCTACGTCGATCGCACCGAACGCCGTTTGCTCGGTTACGGCGCCGGATTGATCGGCCTCGGCCTGCTGCTCGGCGCCGTGCTGTCGTGGTGGCTGAGCCGCGCGTTGCACCGCTTGACCGTGTACGCCCAGGCGGTGAGCGAGGGCCGTCGGGTGGCGGTGCCGCACTATCGCGGCGGCGAGCTGGAACAGTTGGCCACTGCCGTGGAACAGATGCGCACCCAGCTCGAAGGCAAGGCCTACGTCGAGCGTTATGTGCACACCCTGACCCATGAATTGAAGAGCCCGCTGGCGGCGATTCGCGGTGCCGCCGAGTTGTTGCAGGGCGAGATGCCGGCGGATCAGCGATTGCGCTTTGTCGGCAACATCGACAGTGAAAGTGCCCGGATGCAACAGTTGATCGAGCGCCTGCTGAACCTTGCGCAGGTCGAACAGCGGCAGGGTCTTGAGGAACGCGTCGCAGTGCCATTGGCGGCGCTGGTGGATGAGCTGTTACAGGCTCAAATGGCACGCATCGAAGGCCGGCAACTGCGTATCGAGCAAACCATCGCGGCGGATCTGGCGTTGATCGGCGAGCCATTTCTGCTGCGACAGGCGCTGGGCAATCTGCTGGAGAACGCACTGGATTTCACGCCGTCACACGGTCTGCTGCGCTTTGGTGCCGAGAGAATCGGCGAGCAGGTCGAGCTTCGCCTGTTCAACGAAACCACGCCGATTCCCGACTATGCCTTGCCCCGTTTGAGCGAGCGTTTCTACTCCTTGCCACGCCCGGACAGCGGACGTAAAAGCACCGGACTCGGGCTGAACTTCGTCGAGGAGGTGGTCAAGTTGCACGGTGGATCAATGCGCATCGGCAACGTTGAAGGTGGGGTGGAAGTCGTTCTGCAGTTGTAGTTTCCACACAAACTCCACATTCCTCCCATAAAACCCCCACATCCCCTTTGCAGACTCTGCCCATCGAAACAGGGAGAGTCCCATGAACAAAAGTCTGACGATAAAACTCGGGGCCATTGCCCTGCTGATCTTGGTATTGCTGGTGCCGCTGCTGATGATCGACGGCATCATCGACGATCGCCAGCAACTGCGTGACGGTGTGCTGGAAGACATTGCCAGAAGCTCAAGCTACAGCCAGCAACTCAGCGGGCCGGTGATGGTTGTGCCGTATCGCAAAGTGTTGCGCACCTGGAAAACCAAGGAGAAGAGCGACGAGCGCTACCAGGAAATCGGCGAAGAGCGCGGGCGCCTGTATTTTCTGCCGGAGCGTTTTGAACTCGACGGCCAGGTGCAGACCGAACTGCGCGCCCGTGGCATTTACGAGGCGCGGCTGTTCCATGCCGACAACCGCATCAGCGGGCAATTCACAGTGCCGGCGCAGTTGGGGATCAAGGAAGACTTTGTCGATTACACCTTCGATGCGCCGTTCCTGGCGGTCGGCATCAGTGATATTCGCGGTATCGAAAATGCGCTGAAGCTGGAGCTTGGCGCGCAACGCCTGGACTTCGTTCCGGGTACTCAGGTCGGCTGGCTGGGCGAGGGTGTGCGAGTGACGCTGCCGGCGCTGGACACCAGCAAGACCACGGAACTGGCCTTCGGCTTCGACCTGCGCCTGCAAGGCACCGGCTCGTTGCAGGTGCTGCCGGTGGGCAAGACCAGCCGCGTGAACCTCGCTGCCAACTGGCCGCACCCAAGCTTCATCGGTAACTTCCTGCCGGCCAAACGCGAGATCACCGATCAGGGTTTCACCGCCGACTGGCAGACCTCGTTTTTCTCCACCAATTTGCAGGAAGCGATGAGCCGTTGCGTGTCGGGCAATGATTGCGAGGCGGTCAACGGGCGCAGTTTCGGCGTGAGCTTCATCGATCCGGTGGATCAGTACCTGAAGAGCGATCGGGCGATCAAATATGCGTTGTTGTTCATCGTCCTGACGTTCGCCGGTTTCTTCCTGTTCGAAGTACTGAAAAGCCTGGCAGTGCACCCGGTGCAATACGCGTTGGTGGGCGTGGCGCTGGCGTTCTTTTATCTGTTGCTGCTGTCGTTGTCGGAGCACATCGGTTTTGCCATGGCGTATCTGTTGTCCGCCAGCGGTTGTGTGCTGTTGATCGGGTTCTACGTCTGCCATGTGCTGCGCAGCGTGCGGCACGGCTTGAGCTTTTCGGCGGGGCTGGCGGCGTTGTACGGCTTGCTCTACGGCTTGCTGAGTGCCGAGGATTACGCGCTGCTGATGGGCTCGCTGCTGCTGTTCGGTCTGCTGGGTGTGTTCATGGTGCTGACCCGCAATCTGGACTGGTACGGGATCGGGCAGAAACCGGCCAAACCGCTGGAGTTCGATATCGGAGCGGTGCAATGAGCCGGTTTGTGGGGTTGCGTGAGGAGCAGCGGGAGGCCGAAGTGTTGATGACGCTGATCTTTGCGTCGTTGCCTCCCGCCCGGTGCGTCAAGCCTTCGGCATCGTCGCAATCATCGACGGCCGCTGGCTCACTTCAAAGAACCAGTTGGCCAGTTGCGGGTTGGCGTCACGCCAGCCCAGATCCGGGAAGCGCAGATCCAGATAACCCAGCGCACAGGCCACGCTGATCGAAGCGACGTCGAAGTGGCAGGTCAGTTCGGCAATCGCGTCGCGCTCCAGCAGGGCGAGGGCGCGGCGGATCTTCTCGCGCTGGGCCTCGAGCCATTCGTCCCAGTGCTTTTCCGGGGCACGCAGCACTTGCTCGTAACGCACCATGACCGAGGCGTCCATGATCCCGTCGGCCATCGAGGCCAGGGTCAGGCGCCGCCAGCGGGCCGCGCCGTCGCGAGGGATCAGCGGGTTGCCGACGTGCTGGTGGTCGAGGTAATCAAGGATCACCCGGCTGTCATGGATGACATTGCCGTCGGCCAGGCGCAGGGCCGGGATCTTGCCCAGCGGGTTGTCTTCGTTGAGGGCGGCGTCCGGGCTGACAGGGCTGAGTACGCAGTCCTGCAGCGCGACGCGATCCTGCTGGCCGGTCTCGTGCAGCAGCACCATGACTTTGCGCACGAACGGGGACAGGGTGTTGTGAAACAGGGTCATGCTGGGAGCGGACATTGGCAGGGTCTCGGTCAAGGGCAAGACGGGCAGCATAGCGCGTTGCCCGTCAGGCTCAAGCCGTTCAGCGACGTTGCAGCAGTCCACGCAGGGCAATGGCGGCCGGAACGCCCAGACCAATCCAGCTCAAGCCATCCCAGATCCCGTCGCCCAGCAGCGCGGCGAACAGGCCCGCCGCACTCAGCAGCGCGATCACCAGCGGTGTGCTGAAGACCTTCCAGAAATTCGACTGACGCGGCTTCATGCTGCGGCCTCCGCCGGTTCCAGTACCGGTTTCGCGGCCTTGCGCCTTACCACCCACAAGTACACGCCGCTGGCGAGGACGATGATGGTCAGCACGTCCAGCGTGGCCCAGAGGATTTTCATCGGCATGCCGCCGTAGTCACCGAAGTGCAGCGGCTGAGACATGCCCATGGCGTCCATGTACCACGGTCGTTCTGCCACCGCCGTGACCTGCAGGGTGCTGGCGTCGATCAGCACCGGGGTCAGCAGGTGCGAGGTCAGGTGGGTGCCGCCCTTCATGAACACCGAGTAATGGTGCTCGCTGGAGAAACGGGTGCCGGGGAAGGCGATGAAGTCCGGTTTCATCCCCGGTGTGACGCTGCCGGCGATGTCCAGCACCCGGGTGGCCGGGGCCAGTTGCGTCAGCGGCGGGGCATCGCGATAGGGCGCGATCATGGCGTTGAGCGAATCGCTGCGCCAGGCGGCGATGATCAGGTCGGCACAGGCGCTGATCACTCCCGTAACGCCGACCACCAGTGCCCAGGTCAGGGTGACCACGCCGATCAGGTTATGCAGGTCGAGCCAGCGCAGGCGGGTGGATTTGTCCTGGCGCACGGTGCCGAACTTCAAGCGGCGCATGAACGGCAGGTACAACACCGTGCCGGACACGATCGCGACCACGAACAGCAAACCCATGAACGCCAGCAGCAACTTGCCCGGCAGGTCGGCGAACATGTCGACGTGCAGGCGCAGGATGAACAGCATCAGCCCACCGTTGGCCGAAGGCATTTCCAGGGCTTCGCCGGTGCGCGCATCGAGCATGAAGGTGTGCGAGGAGTTGGGCTCGGTGCCGGCGGTCTTGGCCATGATCGTCAGCACGGCATTCGGTTCGTCGTCTTCGAAGCCGAAGTACTGCACGACTTCACCGGGCCGATGCTTCTCCGCCGCTTCGACCAGTTGCGCCAGGTTCAGATGCGGCGTATCCGCCGGCATCACCCGCAACTCGGGCGCATCGCCCAGCAGGTGGTCGATCTCGTGATGGAAAATCAGCGGCAGGCCGGTCAGGGCCAGCAGCAGCAAAAACACGGTGCAGATCAGGCTGGTCCAGGTGTGGACGAAGGACCAGCGGCGAATTGTTTTACTTTTCATTTCATGACCTTCAAAAACACCAAAGCCGTCCACGAGGGACGGCCTGGTTGCAGGGCCTGTTTCAGCTCAGGCGCTTACCACTTGTAGGTGGCGCTGGCGATGACGCTGCGCTGGTCGCCGTAGTAGCAGTAGAAACCGTCGCAGGTGGAAATGTAGTCCTTGTCGAACAGGTTGGTCGCGTTGAGTGCCAGCGACGCCCCTTTGAGGCTGTTGTCCAGACGGCCGAGGTCGTAATGCACGGCGGCGTCAAACACGGTGTAGGCGTCCGCCTTGCCCAGCCAGGTGTTGGCCTTGTCGCCGTAGGTGTTGCCGGTGTAGCGCACGCCGCCGCCGATGCCGAAGCCGTCGAGCACGCCGCTGTGCCAGGTGTAATCGGTCCACAGCGAGGCTTGCTGGTTCGGCATCAGTTGCAGACGGTTGCCCTTGTCGACGCCTTTCTGCACTTCGGACTTGGCCAGGGTGTAGGCGGCGATGACTTTCAGGTTGTCGGTAACGTCGGAGACGGCTTCCAGCTCCAGGCCTTTGACTTTCACTTCGCCGGTCTGGCTGGTGATGGTCACGTTGTTGACGATGGAGTTGACCGAGACGTTCTTCTGGGTCAGGTCATACACCGCTGCGCTGAGCAGGGTCTTGCTGCCCGGTGGCTGGTACTTGATGCCCAGTTCCCATTGCTTGCCCTCGGTCGGTTTGAACGAGTCGGTGGCAGTGGCATCGGCGCCGCTGGTTGGCTGGAAGGATTCGGCGTACGACAGGTACGGCACGAAACCCGAGTCGAACACGTAGCTGATCGCCGCGTTACCGCTGAACGCCTTGTCACGCTGGGTGTTGGTGGCGTCGCCCTTGTTGAAGAACTTGGTGCTGGTGTGCACCCAGTCTTCACGACCGCCCAGGGTCAGACGCCATTGGTCCAGGGCCATCTGGTCCTGCACGTAGAGGCCGCTCTGGTAGGTTTTCTGGTTGTAGTCATAGAACGCCGAGGAACGCGGTGGACGAATGATCGTCTGGCCGTAGACCGGGTTATTGACGTTGATGTCCGGTGCGGAGCCGAAGATCGAGGTGTAGTTGTCGTTGCTGCGCTGGTGATCGAGACCGAGCAACAGGGTGTGACGGATATCGCCGGTGGCGAAGTCCGCCTGAAAGTTGTTGTCCACGGCGAACTGGCTGATGTCCTCATCGACGTTGGTGGTGCCGCGGCCGACATTACCCTGATCATCGACGGTGAAGCCGGCGAAGGATGGGTTGTAGCTGTTGACGGTCACCGTCTGGAACGACAGATCAGACTTGGTGTAACGCAGATTCTGTTTGAACTGCCATACGTCGTTGATGCGATGTTCGAAGGCATAGCCGAGCGCGTAGTAGGTACGGTCGTAGAAGTCGTAGTCAGGATCGCCCAGGTTCTTGTGATGGGAAATCTTGCCGAACGGCATGTCGATCTTGGTGCCCTGGATCGGGTAGAACTGGCTGGTGACACCGGTATCGTCGCGGGTGAACTGCGAGAGCAAGGTCAGCTTGGTGTCTTCGTCGATGTTCCAGGTCAGGCTCGGCGCGATGTTGTAGCGCTTGTTTTCGATGTGGTCGATCTGCGTGTCGCTGTCACGCACCACGCCACTGATGCCATACAGGAACTGACCGGCGTCATCGATCTTGCCGGTGCTGGCGAAGTTGATCTGGCGGTGGTTGTCGCTGCCGTACTGCAACTGGATTTCGCTGCTTTGCACATCGCTTGGACGACGGCTGACCATGTCCAGCAAACCGCCGGGCGGGGTCTGGCCGTACACCGAAGAAGCCGGGCCGCGCAGCAGGGCGAGGCGATCGAGGTTCCAGGTTTCCGGTTTCGGGTTGGCGTAGATGCCACGTGGCAGCGGCAGGCCGTCGAGGAATTGTGTGGGTTCGAAACCGCGCACGCGCAGCCAGTCGATCCGGGTGTCGCTGCCGTAGCTGCTGGCGGTGATGCCCGGCATGTAGCGCACGGCATCATCGAGGCTGTGCACGCCACGGTCTTCCATTTGCTGGCGAGTGGCGACCGAAATCGAACGCGGCGCTTCGACCAGCGCGGTGTCGGTCTTGGTGCCGGCGGCGGTGCGGGTGGCGGTGTAGCCTTCGACCGGGCCCCAGGCGCTTTCATAGTTTTCCACGCCGATCACCGAAGTTTCCGGCAGGGCCATCACGCCTTCCGGTACGGCGACCAGGGTGTAAGTGCCGGCGCTGCTCTGTTCCAGTTGCAGACCGGTGCCACGCAGGGCCGCGCGCAGGGCGCCGGCCGCGTCATATTGGCCGTTGACCGGCGCCGAAGTCTTGCCCGCCGCCAGCGACGGGTTCAGCGACAGCGTGAGGCCGCCCTGGCTGGCGATCTGGTTCAGGGTGGTCGACAACGGAGCCGCCGGCAGGTTGTAGGCGCGTACGCTCGACGCCTGTTCAGCGGCGATCAGTTGGCTGCTGGCCAGCGGGGTGCAGAGGGCAATGGCGACCGCCAGCAAACTGGGGCGCAACAAGGTGTCTAGCGAACGGGACATACGGCGGCTCCTGAATGGAAATATTTCTCAATTGCCTGTGTGCCGGACGAGATTCGAAAAGTGATAGGGCTGGATGAAAATAATTTCGATTAACGAACGACAACGCTGCACAAGTCAGCAGAAAGTCCGTTTTCATGGGGTGTGATGGGGGGGCTGTCGCGACCTGCTCGCGACAGCGATTGCTCAGGAAGCGCTGAATGTCAGGGCTTCGGATCAGCCTTGGCCACGGTCACCCACCATGGCGTGTGCTGCTCGATCTGCACCGGCAAAGTCGGCAGCAGGGCGTTCAGCGCCTTGTCGGTGTCGTGCAGCGGGAAGCTGCCGGTGATGCGCAGGTCGGCGACTTCCGGCGCGATGCCCAGATGGCCGCGACGATAACGACCGAGTTCATGCACCAGGTCTTCCAGGCGCGCGTTGTCCACCACCAGCATGCCGCGGGTCCAGGCATCGGCGCCGGGGGTGAGCGCCAGCACCGAATCCAGACCGTTGTGGCGGATCAGCACTTGCTGGCCTTCGCGCAGGATCTGTTCCTGCGGATCGGATTGCGGATGCGCCGCCACCGCTGATTGCAGCACGCTAAGGCGCGTGCCGGCGTCTTCGCGCTTGACCAGGAACCGCGTACCCAGGGCGCGCATGCTGCCCTCGGCGGTTTCGACGATGAACGGCCGCGCATCACCGTGACCGGTTTCGACGAGGATTTCGCCTTCCTGCAACACGATCAGCCGCTGCTTCTCATCGAAGCGGACATCCACCGCGCTGTGGGTATTGAGGTTGAGCACGGTGCCGTCGGCCAGGCGCACGGTGCGCTGTTCGCCGGTGGCGGTGCGTTGATCGGCGAGCCAGTAATCCAGCGGCAGATAACGTTCGCCGGCAAACAGCGCCAGACCGACCACCGCCACGACACTGGCCAGCCCGCTGCCCAGCTTGCGCACGCGGCGGCGGATGCCTTCGCGCGATTGCAGCAATGCGGTGCGTGCCGGGCCGTTGGCCACGCTGAAACGCTGGTCGAGCATGCCCAACTGGCGCCAGGCGCGAGCGTGTTCTTCGTTGGCCGCGTGCCATTTGGCGAACTCTTCGCGCTCCAGCGGCGTGCTGGAATCGAGGGTCAATTGCCAGGCAATCGCCGCGTCCAGCACATGGGCCGGGACCGGTCGGGAACTGGCCGGGCTCATGTGGGCTCACCGTACAGTGCGATGTAGCACTGGCGGATGCCCTGGGCCAGGTACTGGCGCACGCGGGGGACAGACACGCCGAGTTTGTCGGCGATCTCGGCGTGGGTCAGGCCGTCGAGGCGGTTATAGAGGAAAGCGGCGCGGGCCTTGGTCGACAGCTTGCCGAGCATGCGGTCGATGGCCTTGAGGTCTTCGAGGATCAGTTGCTGCTCTTCGACCGAGGGCTGTTCGCCCTCGGGGATCAGCATCAGCTCGGTCAGATACGCCTGTTCCAGCGCCGCCCTGCGGAAGTAGTCGAACAACAAGCCTTTGGCGATCGCCACCAGAAACGCCCGGGGTTCGCGCGGTGTCAGCAGTTCGTCGCGGCCGAGCAGGCGGACGAAGGTGTCCTGGCTCAGGTCTTCGGCGCGTTGCGGGCATGCCACGTTGCGGCGCAGCCAGGCCAGCAGCCAGCCGCGGTGGTCGCGATACAACGCACCGACGAGCTCACTGTGAGGGCTTTGGGCTGAAGACACGACGACACCGACTGGGAAGTGTTAACTAACGAGAATTGTTCGCGATTGTGGCAGAGGTGGGAATGGTTAGCAATTGGCCACCGGTCGGGTTGTCGGGCGACAACCCGGATTCAGAACGAATGCGTCTGCTGGCGGCGTTTCCACTGACTCAAGCGTTGCTGCAGATTCAGCGGGCTCTGGATCTGCTGCTGGCGTGCCCGGCTGAACAGGATCAGCGCCAGTTCCGCCGTGGCCAAAGCATCGGCGCTCGCATGGTGACGCTCAAAGACTTCGAGCTTGAACCAGTCGACCCACTCGTCCAGCCCCGCTTCGCGAATGTGCGCCTGCGGGCAAACCAGCGGGGCGATCTGCGCCACGTCGAGGAACACGGTCTGCAACTTGTGCCCCAGATGTTCCTTCAAGGCGCGCCCGAGCATGTGCTGGTCGAACGAAGCATGAAACGCCAGCACCGGACTGTCGCCGATAAACTCCAGCAGCTCGACCAGGGCTTCGGTGGGCTCGCTGCCGGCGGCAATCGCGCTCGGTGCCAGACCGTGAATCAACACGCTCGGGCCGAGTTTCAGCTCGCGGCATTGCAAGGTGCGTTCGAATTGCTGGCTAAAGTCGATCGCACCGTCCTCAATCGCCACCGCACCAATCGACAGCACCCGATCCTTGTTCAGGTTCAGCCCGGTGGTTTCCAGATCCAGTACCACCCAACGCTGTTCGCGGAGGCTGCATTCACGCAGCTCACCGATGGCCGGCAGTTTCGCCAGGCGCTGTTGCAGATCGTCCGGCACGACGGGACTGGCCGGACGCAGCCACGAGAACAGGCTCATAGCTGATACCGCAGGGTCAGGCTGCTTTGCAGGCGCTGGGCCTGGCGCAGGGATTCACGCAGGATGCGCCGGTCCAGATGATTGAGGCTGTCGGGATCGACCCGGTTCGAATACGGCAGGTTTTCCCGGGTCTGCAGTTGATGCTGCTGCATGCGCGTCTGCTGAATGAAGTGGTAAGCCTCTTCGTACGCGGCGCCATCCAGGCGGTCGATGACTTCTTTATCCACAAGCTGGCGGAAGCGTTCGAGGGTGTTGTTGGCATCGACGCCATGGGCCAGCGCGAGCAGGCGGGCACCGTCGACAAACGGGGTCAGGCCCTGAATTTTCAGGTCCAGCGTGGCTTTCTCGCCGTTCTTTTTCGTCAGCACGAACTCACGGAAACGCCCCACTGGCGGGCGATTGCGCAAGGCGTTCTCGGCCATCATTCGCTGGAACAGTCGGTTATCAGCGACCTGATCGAGAATTCCCCGGCGCAGTTGCTCGCATCCCTGTTCATCGCCCCAGACCACCCGCAGGTCGAAATAAATGCTTGAGCCCAACAGGTTCTCCGGCGTCGCCTCGCGAATGAACGCGGCAAAGCGTCGGGCCCATTCGGCGCGGGACAGGCACAGCTGCGGATTGCCGGCCATGACGTTGCCCTTGCACAGGGTGAAGCCGCATTGCGCCAGACTGTTATTGATCTGCTGGGCGATGGGCAGCAGCTTGCCGCGAATCTCCGCCGCGTGGGCCGCATCCCGCGCGTCGAACAGAATGCCGTTGTCCTGATCGGTGTGCAGGGTCTGCTCGCGTCGGCCTTCGCTGCCGAAGCACAGCCAGCTGAATGGCACACCGGGATCGCCTTTTTCGGCGAGGGTCAGTTCGATCACCCGGCATACGGTGTGATCGTTGAGCAGGGTGATGATGTGGGTGATCTGGGTCGACGATGCGCCGTGAGCGAGCATGCGCTCCACCAGTTGGCCGATCTCGCCGCGCAGGGTCACCAGTTGTTCGACCCGCTGGGCACTGCGAATGGTCCGCGCCAGGTGCACCAGATCGACCCGTTGCAGCGAGAACAGATCGCGCTCGGAAACCACGCCGCACAGGCGTCGATCCTTGACCAGACACACGTGGGCGATATGCCGTTCGGTCATGGCAATCGCGGCGTCGAAGGCGCTGTGATCCGGCGACAGATGGAACGGCGAGTGCGTCATGTGCCGTTCGATCGGCTCGCTGAAATCGCCAACCCCTTCAGCCACTACATGGCGCAGGTCGCGCAGGGTGAAAATCCCCAGCGGCGCCTTGTGTTCGTCCACCGCGACGATGCTGCCGACCTGTTGTTCGTGCATCAGCTTCACCGCTTCGCGCAGTGGGGTGGAAGGGCTGCAGGTCACCGGATGGCGCATGGCCAATTCGCCGAGACGGGTGTTCAGCGAATACTGGGTGCCGAGGGTTTCCACGGCTTTCTGCTGGACTTGCTGATTGACCTGATCGAGCAGGCTGCTGACCCCGCGCAGGGCGAAATCGCGGAAGGTGCTAGAGAGGGCGAACAGCTTGATGAACGCCAGTTTGTTCAGTTGCAGGCAGAAGGTGTCTTCACCGGCCAGATGCTCGGTGCGGGTCGCCCGTTCGCCGAGCAGCGCGGCGAGGGGAAAACACTCGCCGGTGGTGATTTCAAACGTGGTTTCGGTGCCGCCCTTGGCCGTGTGCGGCCGCTCGCCGACCACCCGGCCCTGCTTGACGATGTAGAAGTGTTCGACCGGCCCGTCGGCGGGTTTGATGATGCTTTCGCCCTGACCATAGAAGCGCAGCTGGCATTGCTCCACCAGATAGGCCAGGTGGGCATGTTCCATTTGATTGAAAGGGGGGAAGCGCTGGAGGAATTGCAAAGTGCCCTGAATGTTCTGCAACACCGCGGTTTTCCCTGCCTGGGTGAAGGCGTCCGCTTTACTCATAACCATTACCGCAGTCTTTTTCGAATTGTTGTTGTCGGATCGTTGCAGCCATGGTCGGCCCCATCGCGCGGGGTGCCCATTGGACGTAAGTCTAGGTTGGGCATGCCGTTGGGTAGTTTTCGGATATGCCCTACAAAATCAGTCGGAAATTCTTCGGTTCGCCCCTTGGAAAAAAATCCGACGAAGTGCACATTGAAGCTCTGCCCAGCGATGTCTGACCACTGTGCCAGGGGATCGATTTTGAAAACGTAGAGAACGCCATGTCCGACCACGATATTTTGAGCGACGCCGAGCGGGAAGCGCTCAGCGCTGTAATGCTCGAACCCGATCTGCCACCGCAGCGTGTATTGATCGTCGATGACGACAAGGACGCCCGGGAGCTGTTGTCGGAGATTCTGGGATTGGACGGTATCCGTTGCATGACCGCCGCCAGCGGCGAAACCGCGCTGAAAATGCTCGCGGAAAAACCTTCGATCGGGTTGGTGATCACCGATCTGCGCATGGGCAACGTCGATGGCCTGGAGCTGATCCGCCAGGTGCGCGAATCCGTCAGGGCGGCGATGCCGATCATCATTGTGTCCGGCGATGCCGACGTGAAGGATGCGATTGCGGCGATGCATTTGAGCGTGGTGGATTTTTTGCTCAAGCCGATTGATACCGCCAAATTGCTCGGTCTCGTCAGACATGAGCTGGGCATCGAGCCCTAGCCAATCCGGCGCAAACAAAAAAGCCCTGATCGAAAGATCAGGGCTTTTTCATGTCCGGCATCAGCGCAGGTTACAGGCCGTTGGCAGTCTTGAACTCGCGACGACGACGGTGCAGGACCGGCTCGGTGTAGCCGTTCGGCTGTTTGGTGCCCTCGATCACCAGTTCGACCGCCGCCTGGAAGGCAATGTTGCTGTCGAAGTTCGGGGCCAGCGGACGGTACAGCGGGTCGTTGGCGTTCTGACGGTCAACCACCGGCGCCATGCGCTTGAGGCTTTCCATCACTTGCGCTTCGGTCACCACGCCGTGACGCAACCAGTTGGCGATGTGCTGGCTGGAGATACGCAGCGTCGCACGGTCTTCCATCAGGCCGACGTCGTTGATGTCCGGCACCTTCGAGCAACCCACGCCCTGGTCGATCCAGCGCACCACGTAACCGAGAATGCCCTGGGCGTTGTTGTCCAGTTCGTTCTTGATCTGCTCCGGGGTCCAGTTCGGGTTGACCGCCAGCGGGATGGTCAGGATGTCATCGACCGAAGCGCGGGCACGTTTGGCCAGCTCGGCCTGACGGGCGAACACGTCGACCTTGTGGTAGTGCAGCGCGTGCAGCGCAGCGGCGGTTGGCGACGGAACCCAGGCAGTGTTGGCGCCGGCCAACGGGTGAGCGATTTTCTGTTCGAGCATCGCCGCCATCAGGTCGGGCATCGCCCACATGCCTTTACCGATTTGCGCACGACCTTGCAGGCCGGTGCTCAGACCGATATCGACGTTCCAGTTCTCGTAGGCGCCGATCCATTTCTCGGCCTTCATGTCCGCCTTGCGCACCATCGGGCCGGCTTCCATGGAGGTGTGGATTTCGTCGCCGGTGCGGTCGAGGAAACCGGTGTTGATGAACACCACGCGCTCGCTGGCCGCCTGGATGCAGGCCTTGAGGTTGACCGTGGTACGGCGTTCCTCGTCCATGATCCCGACTTTCAGGGTGTTGCGCTTGAGGCCCAGCACGTCTTCGATGCGACCGAACAACTCGTTGGTGAACGCCGCTTCTTCCGGGCCGTGCATCTTCGGTTTAACGATGTAGACCGAACCGGTGCGGGTGTTCTTGCGCGAAGTGTTGCCGCTCAGGTTGTGCATCGCCGCCAGGCAAGTCACCAGGCCGTCGAGGATGCCTTCCGGCACTTCGTTGCCGTGCTTGTCGAGGATCGCGTCGATGGTCATCAGGTGACCGACGTTACGCACGAACAACAGCGAACGGCCGTGCAGGGTCAGTTCGCTGCCGTCGACCTTGGTGTAGGTGCGATCCGGGTTCATGGTGCGGGTGAAGGTCTGGCCGCCCTTGGACACGGATTCCGCCAGATCGCCCTTCATCAGGCCGAGCCAGTTGCGGTAGATCACAACCTTGTCGTCGGCATCGACGGCAGCGACGGAGTCTTCGCAGTCCATGATGGTGGTCAGCGCCGCTTCCATCAGGATGTCTTTGACGCCGGCGGCATCGGTCTGGCCGACCGGGGTGCTGGCATCGATCTGGATTTCGAAATGCAGGCCGTTGTTTTTCAGCAGGATCGCGATCGGCGCATTGGCGTCGCCCTGGAAGCCGATCAACTGAGCTTCGTTGCGCAGGCCGCTGGTGCTGCCGCCCTTGAGGGTGACGACCAGTTTGCCGTCAGCAATCTTGTAGCCGGTGGAATCGACGTGGGAGCCGGTCGCCAGTGGCGCGGCTTCGTCGAGGAACGCACGGGCGAAGGCGATGACTTTGTCGCCACGCACCTTGTTGTAGCCTTTGCCTTTTTCCGCGCCGCCGGCTTCGCTGATGGCGTCGGTGCCGTACAGGGCGTCGTACAGCGAACCCCAGCGGGCGTTCGAGGCGTTGAGGGCGAAGCGGGCGTTCATCACCGGAACCACGAGTTGCGGGCCGGCGGTACGGGCGATTTCGTCATCGACATTTTGCGTCGTTGCCTGGAAATCAGCCGCTTCTGGCAGCAGATAACCGATCTCTTGCAGGAAGGCTTTATAGGCCACGGCGTCGTGCGGCTGACCGGCACGGCTCTGGTGCCAGCCATCGATACGAGCCTGGAAGTCATCGCGTTTGGCGAGTAGGGCTTTGTTCTTTGGCGCCAGGTCGTGAATGACCTTGTCGGCACCTTCCCAGAATTTGTCGGCGGTGAGGCCGGTACCGGGAATGGCTTCGTTGTTCACGAAGTCGAACAGGACTTTGGCGACCTGCAGGCCACCGACTTGAACGTGTTCAGTCATTGCTTGCCTCACTCTGCTCAGCTATTTCGCTTTTCAGCTCTTCAATTTAACAATGAAGCCTCTGGCCATTTAAACCACAAACCCCTCGACCAGTACATGCCATCGCTGGCGGCTGGGCTGGGACCAATCAACGGCTTGGGGGCCTTGCTGACGGGGCTTTCAGGGTTGCGAACGTGCCTTGGGCAGACATCGATCCAGCGTTATGTAGTGCGCGCTGCGGCATACTACATGATGAGTTGCGGTTGTGAAAATCAGACTAATTACGTCGTTCTGCGACCCCATGACGCATTGCGGTCACGGTGCGGAACAGGATGTTCTCAAAAAACCAATGGATTGTTCCAGTTAAATATAAAAAGTTGTACACGATTTGTGATTGCGAGCGTCTGAGGCGTCTGTCGAACGCTTGCCTATACTTGCTTTTCTATAACAAAAGTCATGACAAGAGGGCTGCGCCATGGATCACCTCGTACTCACCGTCTTCGCACCGGACAAGCCCGGGCAGGTCGAGCGCATCGCCCAATGTATCGCCGAACACGGCGGCAACTGGCTGGAAAGCCGCATGTCACGCATGGCCGGGCAGTTCGCCGGGATCCTGCGGGTCGGCGTGCCAGCGGAGGCTTACGACGAATTAGTCGATGCCCTACAAGCTTTGTCGGCACAGGGCATCCGCGTGCTGGTGGCCGAAAGCGGTATCGAGCAGGCCTGCACGTGGAAGCCGATCGCCATGGAGCTGGTGGGCAATGATCGTCCGGGCATCGTGCGTGACATCACCCGGTTGCTGAGCGAGCAGGGCGTAAACCTGGAGCGGCTGGTGACCGAGGTGCGCCCGGCACCGATGAGCAGCGAGCCGCTGTTCCACGCCGAGGCGATTCTGGCGGTGCCGCTGACCCTGTCGCTGGACGTGCTGCAATCGCGCCTGGAAACCCTGGCCGATGACTTGATGGTGGAATTGGTGCTGCGCACCGACCTGTGAAGAGGGATCGGGTTATCCAGTTTAAACGTGCACCTGCCTGTGGATAACCTGTAGAGACTGACCGCCAGGCCACGTCCGCCGTGGCTTGGCGAAGATTGATCAAAAAAACGCCAGCATTCAGTGACTTGCGCACAAACGGCGGGGATCACGCTGTGGATAACCTTGGGAAGGAACGATACAGGCCACGAGAACCGTGGCCTGTGGAGGTTTGTGCGTTTTTTGATCAGCTGCGCCGGCGCAGGCTCAGCCACGCATCGACGCTGTAGACCGCCAGACCGGCCCAGATAAACATGAAGGCGATCAGCGTGCTGGACGACAAGTGCTCGCCGAACAGCAGCACAGCCTGCAGCAGCACCAAAGTAGGCGCCAGGTATTGCAGGAAACCGAGGGTGGTGTAGGGCAGATGCCGCGCCGCCGCGTTGAAGCAGACCAGCGGCACCAGCGTCACCGGACCGGCCGCCACCAGCCACCAAGCTTCGGAAGTGGTCCAGAACTCGGCCTGGGCACTGGTCGCGGTCGGATTGAACAGCAGCCACGCAAGGGCGATCGGCACCAGCATCCAGGTTTCCACCACCAGCCCCGGCAACGCCTTGACCGGTGCCTGCTTGCGGATCAGCCCGTAGAAACCGAAGGTCAGCGCCAGCACCAGCGACACCCACGGCAGGCTGCCGACCTGCCACACCTGCTGCGCCACGCCGACCGCCGCCAGACCGACCGCCAGCCACTGCATGCGCCGCAGGCGTTCGCCGAGGATCAGCATGCCGAGCAGCACGTTCACCAGCGGGTTGATGTAGTAACCGAGGCTCGCTTCCAGCATCCGGCCGTTATTCACCGACCAGACGTAGGTCAGCCAGTTGGCCGCGATCAAGGTGCCGCTGAGCGCAAGAATCGCCAGGCGTTTCGGGTTGTCGCGCAGTTCCTGCCACCAGCCGGGATGCTTCCACACCATCAACAGCAGCGCGCCGAACAGCGCCGACCACAGCACCCGGTGGATGATGATTTCCACCGCCGGCACTTCGGCGATGGCTTTGAAGTAGAGCGGGAACAGTCCCCAGATAATGTAGGCGCTAAGGCCCAGAATGTACCCGCGACGCGGGTTGGCGGCTTGCATGCAGAATCCTTGCTTAGGCAGCTAACAAAGCAGCGATTGTACGGGCAGTTGTATAGACGTGTCGTGTCAGAAAAGCTTCAACGGCTCTTCGTTCAACGCCGACAGTTGCTCACGCAACGCCAGTACCTGATCGCCCCAATACCGCTCGCTGCCAAACCAAGGAAAGCTGCGGGGGAACGCCGGATCGTCCCAGCGTCGGGCCAGCCACGCGCTGTAATGCATCAGGCGCAGGGCGCGCAGCGGTTCGATCAGCGCCAGTTCACGCGGGTCGAAGTCATGGAATTCGTTGTAGCCGTCCATCAATTCCGACAACTGTCCCAGACAATCCTGACGATCGCCGGCGAGCATCATCCAGATGTCCTGTACCGCCGGCCCCATGCGGCAGTCGTCGAGGTCGACGATGTGGAACATCTCGTCGCGGCACATCATGTTGCCGGGGTGGCAGTCGCCGTGCATGCGGATGTTCTGGTGCGGCGTGTTGGCGTAGACGTCTTCCACACGCTTGAGCAGGTCGCGGGCGACGGACTCGTAGGCCGGCAGCAGGCTCTTGGGAATGAAGTTGCCTTCCAGCAGGGTGGTCAGCGAGTCATGGCCGAAGTTCTTCACGGCCAACGCTTCGCGGTGATCGAACGGTTTGGTGCCGCCGACCGCGTGCATGCGCCCGAGCAATTGGCCGAGGCGATACAACTGGTCGAGATTGCCCGGTTCCGGCGCCCGGCCACCGCGACGGGGAAACAGGGTGAAACGAAAACCGGCGTGTTCGTGCAGGGTTTCGCCGTTGTGGATCAATGGCGCCACCACCGGGATCTCGACGTCGGCCAGTTCGAAGGTGAACTGGTGCTCCTCCAGGATCGCTTCGTTGGTCCAGCGCTGCGGGCGATAGAACTTGGCGATCAGCGGTTCCGAGTCTTCGATGCCGACCTGATAAACGCGGTTTTCATAACTGTTGAGCGCCAGAATGCGCGCGTCGCTCAGGAAGCCGATGCTTTCGACGGCATCGAGCACGAGGTCTGGGGTGAGGGTTTCAAACGGGTGGGCCATGCTGACTCCTGCGCGCAGCAGGCTGCCGCGTCCGGCTCAGCATGGTAGCGCAGACGGGCTGTCTTGAGTGGGATCGTTCCCGCGCAGCGCACGGGAACGATCAGAGCGTCGCCCGATCAGGCGCCGACGATCCCGCCATCCTCACGGGTAATCGCCATCACCGATGACCGCGGCTTGCCGTTCGGCAGGTGCTCGGGGAAGGTCGAACCGCCGTTCTCGCCCGGGTGCTGAATCCCGACGAACAGGGTTTTCTGATCCGGCGAGAAACTGATCCCGGTGACTTCACAGCCGATCGGCCCGACCATGAACCGGCGAATCTCACCGGTCGCAGGATCGGCGCAGAGCATCTGGTTGTTACCCATCCCGGCGAAATCACCGGCGTTGCTCGAGTCGCCGTCGGTGAGAATCCACAACCGTCCGGCCTTGTCGAAGCCGAGGCCGTCGGGGCTGTTGAACATGTTCTGCGGCGTGATATTCGACGAACCGCCTTTTGGTGTACCGGCGTGCACGCCCGGGTTGCCGGCGACCACGAACAGATCCCAGGCGAAGGTCTTCGCCGCGTGATCGTCGCGGTCGGTGCGCCAGCGCAGGATCTGCCCGTAGACGTTCTTCTCGCGCGGGTTCGGGCCGCCCACCGGTTGCCCGTCTTCGCCGCGCTTGGCGTTGTTGGTCAGGGTGCAATAAACCTGGCCGTCTTTCGGGCTGACCACGATCCATTCCGGACGGTCCATGCGCGTGGCGCCGACCACACTGGCGGCGAGACGTGCGTGAATCAGCACTTCAGCCTGATCGGCGAAACCGCTGCTGGCGTCGATGCCGTTCTTGCCGTGGGTCAGTTCGATCCACTGACCCTGGCCTTTCGGATGATCCGGATTGCCGTCGCCGGCATCGAACTTGGCCACGTACAGCGTGCCGTGATCGAGGATGTCGCGGTTGGCTTTGGCGTTGCGGTGGTTGATCTTGTCGCGGCTGACGAATTTGTAGATGAACTCGCCGCGTTCGTCGTCGCCCATGTACACCACGGCGCGACCGTCGTCGGTCTCGGCCAGTGCGGCGTTTTCATGTTTGAAGCGGCCCAGCGCGGTGCGTTTGACCGGGGTTGATTGCGGGTCGAACGGATCGATTTCCACGACCCAGCCGTGACGGTTGAGTTCGTTCGGGTTCTTCGCCATGTCGAAGCGCGGATCGAACGGATGCCAGTTGATCTCGCGGCTGGCGGCCGACACGCCGTAGCGTTTCTGCGCCGGGTCGAACTGTTGCTGGGCGTTGCTGCTGCCGAAGCAGTCGGTGAAGTTCTCTTCGCAGGTCAGATAGGTGCCCCACGGCGTCTTGCCGTTGGCGCAGTTCTGGAAGGTGCCGAGAACTTTCTTGCCGTGCTTGTCGGCGCTGGTTTTCATCAGCTCGTGGCCGGCAGCCGGGCCGCTGAGGCGGATCGGCGTGTTGCCGTGGATGCGCCGGTTGTAGCGCGAGCCCTGGACGAACTGCCACTGGCCGTTCTTGCGCTGTACCTCAATCACCGACACGCCTTCGCAGGCCAGGGCCTTGCGCACGTCCTCGGCCGATTGCGGCATGCCGCCGTGCGGATAGAGGTAGCGGTAGTTGGTGTATTCGTTGTTGATCGCCATCAACGCACGGTTTTTCTCGCCCGGGAATTCAAACAGGCTCATCCCGTCGTTGTTGTCGCCAAACTGCACTTCCTGCGCAGCCGCTGTGCCGTTGCCGCTCGGGTCGAAGGCCGGGCCGTTCTTTTGCAGCGGCTGGCCCCAGCTGATCAGCACCGACGACTTGTAGCCCTTGGGCAGGCTGATGGTGTCGGCGGTGGCGGCCGGAATGCTGTCGAAGCCGAGCAAACGGCTGTTGCCGGCGCTGACACTGGCGGCCAGCACGCTGCGGCTCAGCAGGTTGCCGCCGAGGAACATCGCCGCGCCGCACAGCGCGCCGGCGCTGATGAAACCGCGACGGCTCAGGCCGACCATTTTTTCCAGGTCTGTGGATTGGTTTTCTTCTAATAGGCTCACATCAGGCTCCCTGCATGGTTTTGGCAGCCACCTTAATGCGGGTCGATGACGCTTTCGTTGCAGCGCTGTTTAGAGCGGTGTTCCGAGCAGCACATTGGACGGGGAAAACTGCACCTGCACCGCTTGCTCGACCGTCAGGCCACGGGTGCGCAAGTCCAGCGGTTCGGCCAGCGCACACAGGGTCTGGCCATTGGGCAGGGCGATGCGCACTTCGCTCGGGCCGTCCTCGGCGTCGAGAATCGCCTCGATCCGGCCGCTCAAAAGGTTGTGGCCGACGGCAGGCGTGGCCTCTGGCGCGAGCAATTCGAGCCAGCCGGCCTTGATCAGCGCCACCACTTCGGTGCCCGGTTGCAGCTCCAGATGCACGGTGCTGTCGTGGGTGATCTGCGCGTCGATCGACAGACCTTCGGCGAGTTCGAGGCGGATCAGGTCGTTGCGGCCCTGACCTTCGATCAGCACGACTTTGCCGTGCAGTTGATTGCGCGCGCTGGTCCTGAGCATCAGCCGACCGAGCAGGTCCAGATCGCTGGCGTCCTCGGCCGCTTCCAGCACCTGGGCCTGCAAGGCTTGCAGCTTTTGATAGAGGCGCAGCACCCGCTCGCCCTCGCTCGACAGTTTGGCGCCACCGCCACCCTTGCCGCCGACCGCGCGCTCGACCAGAGGCTTTTGCGCGAGGTTGTTCAGCTCATCGATGGCATCCCACGCCGCCTTGTAACTCAGACCGGCGCTTTTTGCGGCGCGGGTGATCGAACCCTGTTCGGCGATGTGTTGCAGCAAGGCGATGCGCTGCGGACGGCGGACGATGTGCTGGGACAACAGGGTGGGCAGGGACATGGCGGACGCTTTGTACTGAAGGGTTGAGGGAGGACGTTGGCGGCTCGGGACGTATCCGTCAAGCCGCGTCGCCGGGTTTTGGCGTGCGGGCCAGGCAATACACATCCACCCGCGCGGCGCCGGCGTCCATCAGCAAGCGGGCCAGCGCCTGGGCGGTGGCGCCGGTGGTCAGCACGTCGTCGACCAGGGCCAGGTGCCGGCCTTTCATCTTTGCATCGGGGCTCAAGGCGAAGGCGTGACGCAGATTGCGTTTACGCGCCTTGGCGTTCAGGGCCTGCTGGGCGTCGGTATCCTGCACGCGCAAAAGGCTGTGTTCCTCGCAAGGCAGGTCGAGTGACTTGCCCAGCCACTGCGCGAGCATCGCCGCTTGATTGAAGCCGCGCTGGCGCAGGCGTTTTGGTGCGAGCGGCACTGGCAGCAATGCGTCCGGACGAGGCAGGTCTTCTTCGAAGCGATGTTGAAGGAACTCGCCGAGAACGTCGGCGAGCAAGTGGCCAAGTGGCCATTTGGCGTTGTGCTTGAAACGGGTGATCAACGTGTCCACCGGAATGCTGTAAGTCCATGGCACGGCCACCTGTTCAAAGGCCGGTGGATCGTTCAGGCAGCCCCCACAGGTCAGGCCGCCAGTGGGCAAGGGCAGGGCGCAGGTCAGGCATTGATCGCCCAGCCACGGCAGATCGGTTTCGCAGGCGGTGCAGATCGGGATTTGCGCGTCTGCCGGTTCATCGCACAATAAACAGTTCTGTTTGTTTTTTAACCAGATGTAAACCGGCCTTTCGTAGTGTGGTTGACAGCGCATGGCTCTTCCTTAAATATGCCGAACATCCGTGTCGTGCCTGTGGGTATTCCGTTTCCCCAGGCGCCAGCCAAGCATAACCAAGGAAACGCCCATGAGCGCCAGCACCACTGCCACCCTGCGTCACGACTGGACTTTGGCCGAAGTCAAAGCACTCTTCGTTCAGCCATTCAACGACTTGCTGTTCCAGGCGCAGACGGTGCACCGCGCGCATTTCGACGCCAACCGCGTTCAGGTTTCCACCCTGTTGTCGATCAAGACCGGGGCCTGTCCGGAAGATTGCAAATATTGTCCGCAGTCCGGTCACTACAACACCGGGCTGGAAAAAGAAAAGCTCATGGAAGTGCAGAAAGTCCTCGAAGAGGCTGCCCGCGCCAAGGCCATCGGTTCGACCCGATTCTGCATGGGCGCGGCGTGGAAGCACCCGTCGGCCAAGGACATGCCTTACGTGCTGAAGATGGTCGAAGGCGTGAAGGCCATGGGCCTGGAAACCTGCATGACCCTCGGCCGTCTCGATCAGGACCAGACCGAAGCCCTGGCCAAGGCCGGGCTCGACTACTACAACCACAACCTCGACACCTCGCCGGAGTTCTACGGCAGCATCATCACCACCCGCACCTATGCCGAGCGTCTGCAGACCCTGGCCTATGTGCGCGATGCGGGGATGAAAATCTGCTCCGGCGGCATTCTCGGCATGGGCGAGTCCCTCGATGACCGCGCCAACCTGCTGATCCAGCTGGCCAACCTGCCGGAGCATCCGGAGTCGGTGCCGATCAACATGCTGGTGAAAGTGGCCGGCACGCCGCTGGAAAACGCCGACGACGTCGATCCGTTCGATTTCATCCGCATGCTCGCCGTGGCGCGCATCCTGATGCCGCAATCCCACGTGCGCTTGTCCGCCGGTCGCGAAGCGATGAACGAGCAGATGCAGGCCCTGGCATTCTTCGCCGGTGCCAACTCGATCTTCTACGGCGACAAGCTGCTGACCACCGCCAACCCGCAGGCCGACAAGGACATGCAGCTGTTCGCACGCCTGGGCATTCAGCCGGAAGCCCGCGAAGAGCATGCCGACGAAGTCCACCAGGCCGCCATCGAGCAGGCGCTGGTGGAGCAGAAGAGCAGCGAGCAGTTCTACAACGCGGCGGTCTGAAACTCGCCCCGATTTGCTGAAGGAACACTCCCCTGTGGGAGCTGGCTTGCCAGCGATAGCGGACTGACAGTCGACACTGATGTTGAATGTGGCGCCGCCATCGCTGGCAAGCCAGCTCCCACAAGGTCGGTGTCCATCCTGATTCATGTGATTTGACTGTTCGAGGCTTGCATGTCTTTCGATCTCGCCGCACGCCTTGCTGCCCGTCGTGCCGACAATCTCTATCGCCAGCGACCGCTGCTTGAAAGCCCACAAGGGCCGCAAGTGGTGGTCGACGGTCAGCCGTTGCTGGCGTTCTGCAACAACGATTACCTGGGCCTGGCCAATCATCCGCAAGTGATCGAAGCCTGGCGCGCCGGTGCGTCGAAGTGGGGCGTCGGCGGCGGTGCCTCGCATCTGGTGATCGGCCACAGCGGCCCGCATCACGCGCTTGAAGAGGCTTTGGCGGATCTCACCGGACGGCCGCGTGCGCTGTTGTTCACCACCGGTTACATGGCCAACCTTGGCGCGGTCACCGCATTGGTCGGGCAGGGCGATACGGTGCTGGAAGACCGGCTCAATCATGCGTCGTTACTGGATGCCGGCCTGTTGTCCGGCGCGCGATTCAATCGCTATTTGCACAACGACGCCGACAGCCTCGCCAAGCGTCTGGAAAAGGCCACCGGCAATACTTTGGTGGTCACTGACGGCGTATTCAGCATGGACGGCGACCTTGCCGATCTGCCGGCGCTGGCCCGGGAAGCCAAGGCCAAAGGCGCCTGGCTGATGGTCGATGACGCTCACGGTTTCGGCCCGCTGGGGGCGAACGGTGGCGGCATCGTCGAACATTTCGGTTTGAGCCAGGAGGATGTGCCGGTGCTGGTCGGCACGCTCGGCAAAGCGTTCGGTACGGCGGGTGCGTTCGTCGCCGGCAGTGAAGAGCTGATCGAAAGTTTGATCCAGTTCGCCCGTCCGTACATCTACACCACCAGCCAGCCGCCGGCGCTGGCCTGTGCGACCTTGAAGAGCCTCGAACTGCTGCGCAGCGAGCACTGGCGTCGCGAGCATTTGCAGACGCTGATCCGCCAGTTCCGCCACGGCGCTGAGCAGATCGGTCTGGAGCTGATGGACAGCTTCACGCCGATCCAGCCGATCCTGATCGGCGATGCCGGTCGCGCTGTGCGTCTGTCGCAGATGCTGCGCGAGCGTGGGCTGATGGTCACCGCGATCCGTCCGCCGACCGTGCCTGCCGGCAGCGCGCGGTTGCGGGTGACGCTGACCGCCGCCCACAGCGAGGCGCAGGTGCAGCTATTGTTAGAAGGACTGGCCGATTGCTTTGCGCAACTCAAGTCGGAGCCAAGCCATGCGTGATCGCCTGATTCTGCTACCGGGCTGGGGCCTCGGCGTTTCGCCGCTGGAGCCGCTGGCCGCTGCGTTGCGCGGACTCGACGAACACCTGCAAGTCGACATCGAGCCGTTGCCGGAGCTGGACTCCAGCGATCTGCAAGACTGGCTCGACGAGCTCGATGAGCGCATCTCCGAAGATACCTGGCTCGGTGGCTGGTCACTGGGAGGCATGCTCGCGTCCGAGCTGGCGGCGCGGCGTGGCGAACATTGCTGCGGCTTGCTGACCCTGGCGAGCAATCCTTCGTTTGTCGCCCATGAACAGTGGCCGAGCGCGATGCCCGGCGAGATCTTCGATGCGTTTCTGGCCGGCTGCAGCGTCGATCCCCGCACGACCCTCAAGCGATTCTCTCTGCTGTGCGCCCAGGGCGCGCAAGACGCGCGCGGCTTGTCGCGGCTGTTGCTCGGCGGCGCGCCGAATACCTCGCCGGCCGCGTTGATGGCGGGACTTGAACTGTTGGCCCAGATCGATACGCGCGATGCCTTGCAGGCGTTTCGTGGTCCGCAATTGCATCTGTTTGGCGGGCTGGACGGGTTGGTGCCGGCGGAGGCCGCGGGCGAGCTGTTCGCGTTGCTGGCAGATGTCGAGGTCGGTCTGATCGAGCAGGCCAGCCATGCGTTTCTTCTGGAAGACCCCCACGGTGTGGCCGGTGCGATCCAGGCGTTTTTAAGTGAGTGCGGTGATGACTGATTTGTCTGTTGCGGCGTTGCCCGGCGGCTTGCCTGACAAGCGCCAGGTCGCGGCTTCTTTTTCTCGCGCAGCGGCGAGCTATGACAGCGTCGCCGAGTTGCAGCGCGATGTCGGTGCGCAGTTGATGAATCGCTTGCCGGTGGATTTTCGGCCGGCACGCTGGCTGGATCTGGGCTGCGGCACCGGGTATTTCACTCGGGCACTGGCCGAGCGATTTGGTGAGGGGCTGGCGCTGGATATCGCGGAGGGCATGCTCAATCACGCGCGGCCGTTGGGCGGGGCCACGTACTTCATTGCTGGCGATGCCGAACGTTTGCCGTTGCAGGATTCGACGTGTGATCTGATCTTCTCCAGCCTCGCCGTGCAGTGGTGCGCGGACTTCGAAGCGGTGCTCGGCGAAGCGTTTCGGGTGCTGAAACCGGGGGGGATTTTCGCGTTTGCTAGTCTTTGTGTAGGAACGCTGTACGAATTGCGCGACAGCTGGCGTCAGGTCGATGGTCTGGTGCACGTCAACCGTTTCCGCGAGTTCGCCCGCTACGAGCAATTGTGCTCGGCCAGTGGTTTGCGCAGTGTTTGTCTGGAGAACCGGCCGCATGTGCTGCATTACCCGGATGTGCGCAGCCTGACCCATGAACTCAAGGCCTTGGGTGCGCATAACCTGAACCCCGGCCGGCCGGGCGGATTGACCGGTCGGGCGCGGATTCTGGGGCTGGTCGAAGCCTATGAGCAGTTCCGTCAGCCGCAGGGCTTGCCGGCGACTTATCAGGTGGTCTACGCCGTGTTGGAGAAAACCTTATGAGCGCAGCCTATTTCATCACCGGAACCGACACTGACGTTGGCAAGACCACCGTCGCCGCCGGGTTGCTGCACGCTGCGCGGTCGGCGGGGCTGAGTACGGCGGCGGGCAAACCGGTGGCGTCCGGTTGTGTGGTGACGCCCAAAGGTTTGCGCAATTCCGATGCGCTGGCGTTGCAGGCCGAATGCTCGTTGCCGCTGACGTATCAACAGGTCAACCCGGTGGCGTTCGAGCCGGCGATCGCGCCGCATCTGGCAGCGCGCGAGGCGGGTGTGGCGCTGACCGTGCAATCGTTGCTGGCGCCGATGCGCGAGATTCTGGCCATGAATGCCGACTTCACGCTGATCGAAGGCGCGGGCGGCTGGCGGGTGCCGTTGGCGGATCAGGACAATCTGTCGGATCTGGCGATTGCGCTGAAGCTGCCTGTGATTCTGGTGGTCGGCGTGCGTCTGGGTTGCATCAGCCATGCGTTGCTGACGGCCGAGGCGATTGCCCGGGACGGGCTGCAACTGGCGGGATGGGTGGCGAATATCATTGATCCGAAGACGTCGCGGCTGGAGGAAAACCTCGCGACACTGGCCGAGCGGATTCCGGCGCCGTGCCTGGGGCGGGTGCCGAAACTCAAGGCGGTCAGCGCCGAAGCGGTCGCCGATCACTTGCAACTGGATCTGCTCGACTGATTTTGGCTATGACAAGGCACTGTGCCATTAGTGTTTTTGACGGGTGTTTTTCTGATGCCTCTGGTTCAATGGCACCCATTGATCCTTCCCAAGGATGAGAGCTCCCATGGAAATCTCCGGAAACACAGCTTTTTATGCAGGTCTGAGCACCATTCAGACCGGGCAGAACCGCGTCGATCAGGCCGCCAGCCAGATTGCCAGCAGCACCATCGAGCGTTCGGTCACCAGCCAATCTTCGGAAGTACAGGTCGATCGTCTGCGTTCCGTGGATCGCGCCCAGCAATCGGATCTGGCAAGCAACATGGTCGAGATGGCTCAAGGCAAGTTTCAGGCGGAACTGGGCGTGAAAGTCGCCAAGGCTTCCGATGAAATGCTCGGTACGATCATCGATACCTTCGCCTGATTTTTTGATCTGCGCTTTGCCAGACGCCGCGACTGTTCGCGGCGTTTTTCGTTGTAAGTCCTTCTCCCTCAACTAATCTTTTTTCAGTGCACATGGCTCGGTCGGGCGTATGTCGTGTTGCTGTGTCCGGCGTTCGGAAAATGTGATGACGAATGGCAAAAGAACGACGCTTGACAAGATTTCGGCGTAAACGTATGTTTCAAACAACTGTTTGACCGTCACAACAAATCAACGCGGTCGTTCATTCCCGGTTACATCAGCAGAGGTTTATCGCTATGCCTGACTACAAGGCCCCCTTGCGTGATATTCGCTTCGTTCGTGACGAACTGCTCGGCTACGAAGCGCACTATCAGAGCCTTCCAGCGTGTGCAGAAGCAACGCCGGACATGGTTGACGCCATTCTCGAAGAGGGCGCCAAGTTTTGTGAGCAGGTGCTGGCACCGCTGAACCGCGTGGGTGACACCGAAGGCTGCACCTGGAGCGAGTCCGGCGTGAAAACCCCGACCGGCTTCAAAGAGGCCTACAAGCAATTCGTCGAAGGCGGCTGGCCAAGCCTGGCCCATGACGTCGAGCACGGCGGTCAGGGCCTGCCTGAGTCGCTGGGTCTGGCAGTCAGCGAAATGGTCGGCGAAGCCAACTGGTCCTGGGGCATGTACCCAGGCCTGTCGCACGGCGCGATGAACACCATCTCCGAGCACGGCACCCCAGAACAACAAGAAGCCTATCTGACCAAACTGGTCTCCGGTGAGTGGACCGGCACCATGTGCCTGACCGAGCCGCACTGCGGCACCGACCTGGGCATGCTGCGCACCAAGGCCGAACCTCAGGCCGACGGTTCCTACAAAGTTTCCGGCACCAAGATCTTCATCTCGGCCGGTGAACACGACATGGCCGACAACATCGTCCACATCGTGCTGGCCCGCCTGCCGGACGCACCGGCCGGCACCAAAGGCATTTCCCTGTTCATCGTTCCGAAGTTCATGCCAAACGCTGACGGTACTGTTGGTGCACGCAACGCCGTGACCTGCGGTTCGATCGAACACAAGATGGGCATCCACGGCAACGCGACCTGCGTGATGAACTTCGACGGCGCGACCGGTTTCCTGATCGGCCCGGCGAACAAAGGCCTGAACTGCATGTTCACCTTCATGAACACCGCACGTCTGGGTACCGCGCTGCAAGGTCTGGCCCACGCCGAAATCGGCTTCCAGGGCGGCCTGAAGTACGCTCGCGATCGCCTGCAAATGCGTTCCCTGACTGGCCCGAAAGCGCCGGACAAGGCCGCTGACCCGATCATCGTTCACCCAGACGTACGCCGCATGCTGTTGACCATGAAAGCATTCGCCGAAGGCAACCGTGCGATGGTGTACTTCACCGCCAAGCAGGTCGACATCGTCAAATACGGCGTGGACGAAGAAGAGAAGAAGAAAGCCGACGCACTGCTGGCCTTCATGACTCCGATCGCCAAAGCGTTCATGACCGAAGTCGGTTTCGAATCCGCCAACCACGGCGTACAGATCTACGGCGGCCACGGCTTCATCGCCGAGTGGGGCATGGAGCAGAACGTTCGCGACAGCCGCATCTCGATGCTGTACGAAGGCACCACCGGTATCCAGGCACTCGACCTGCTGGGCCGTAAAGTGCTGATGACTCAAGGCGAGGCTCTGAAAGGCTTCACCAAGATCGTCCACAAGTTCTGCCAGAACAACGAAGGCAACGAAGCCGTCAAAGAATTCGTCGCACCGTTGGCTGCACTGAACAAAGAGTGGGGCGAACTGACCATGAAGGTCGGTATGGCCGCCATGAAAGATCGCGAAGAAGTCGGCGCGGCCTCCGTGGACTACCTGATGTACTCCGGTTACGCCTGCCTGGCCTACTTCTGGGCTGACATGGCGCGTCTGGCTGCCGAAAAACTGGCTGCCGGCACCACCGACGAGGCGTTCTACACCGCCAAGCTGCAAACCGCGCGCTTCTACTTCCAGCGCATCCTGCCGCGTACCCGTACGCACGTGGCCACCATGCTGTCGGGCGCCAACAACCTGATGGACATGAAAGAAGAAGACTTCGCACTGGGCTACTAAGCCTTAACGCAGTCCTTCAAAAAACCGCTGCTCCTTCGGGGGCAGCGGTTTTTTTGTGCCCGGATTTCCCCAATCCCGGGGCTGATTCCCCAGAATTGATGAGGGGGCTGCTCAGCCGACCCCTTGCGGTTATTGATTCAAAATGTTTCCAGAAGAGTGGCCAATTAATTGCACTGCCCGATTTACCGGTGCTAACCAGAACTGCCTGCTCAAAGAAGCAAGACGCCCGGCACTTAACAACAACAGTCAGGGTGAAGCCTATGAACATCAGTCGACTCGCTCGTTTGACCTTCTGGTTACCTGTTGCGCTATCAGTCCAAAGCGCATGGGCCGCCGACCCCGCCGTGGTCGATCCTCCCGTACCGGAGGTGCCTTCGCTGCAATCACTGCGCGGGATGGTGCCCCCTGATCCGTCCGGAACCGAAGGCGGGCGCAAGGTCGACCTGATGACCGACTACGTGCTCAATCGCCAGGCCGCGATCCTGCTGGGCAAAGCGCTGTTCTGGGACATGGAGATCGGCAGCGACGGCTCCACGGCATGCGCTTCCTGCCACTACCACGCCGGCGTCGACCACCGCATCACCAACCAGCTCAACCCCGGCCAGGCCCATACCAACGCCAATGTCGCGTCGATCTTCAACAAGCCGTTTGTAGCCTCGGACATTCCCGGTGATGTGGCGTCCTACGCGACGTTGTCCGGCGGCAAGGGCGGTCCGAACTACACGCTGAAGAAAACCGACTTCCCGACCCACGTGCTGAGCAATCCGCTGGAGCGCAACTCGCCCATCGTGTACTCGACGGACGATGTGGTCGGCTCGCAAGGCGTGTTCGACGCCAACTTCGTCAAACCCAATCAGGCGCGTTTCGACAAATGTACTCAGCAGCCGGACGGTATTTTCCAGGTCGGTGGCATCAACGTGCGTCGCAGCACCGGGCGCAACGCGCCGTCGGTAATCAATGCCGCGTTCAACGTGCGCAACTTCTGGGACGGTCGGGCCAACAACGTGTTCAACGGCTTCTCGCCGTTCGGCAATCGCGACCCGGATGCCGGGATTTACGTGACCAGTGAACGCAGCACGGTCGCCACCAAAGTGCGGCTGGCGCTCAACGATGCGTCAGCCGCCTCGCAAGCCGTCGGCCCGCCCGGCAGCCCGGTGGAAATGTCCTGCGGTGGCCGTACCTTTGCCGACATCGGTCGCAGGATGCTCGACACGTTGATGCTCAAGCAGCAACGAATTTCGTCTACCGACTCGGTGCTGGCTCCGGTATCCGGCGCGCGGCGGCCGACCTATCGCGAGCTGATCAAGAACGCCTTCCAGCCTAGGCTGTGGAACGCCACGCAAAACGTTCTGGTGGGCGGTGCGCCGTACACCCAGATGGAGGCCAACTTCCCGCTGTTCTTCGGCCTGGCGATCCAGATGTATGAGGCCACGCTGGTGTCCGATCAGGCGCCGATCGATGCCTACCTGCAGGGCGATCACACCGCGATGAACGCGCAACAGGTCGAGGGCATGAACCTGTTTCTCGGCAAGGGCAAATGCGTCAATTGCCACGGCGGGCCGGAGTTGACCAACGCCGCCAGCCGCCTGCTGATGCATCCGCGCGAACGCATCGAACGCATGGTGATGGCCGACAACCTGACCACCCTTTACGACAACGGCTTCTACAACACCGGTGTGCGTCCGACTTCGGAAGACCTGGCCCTCGGCGGTGCGGATGCGTGGGGCAATCCATGGTCGTTCACCCGTCAGTACAACACCGTGTTGCAGGGCGGCCGTTCGGTGGATCCGCTGGACGTCGATGTCTGCACGTTCGAGGCGCCGTTGAGCGCTGCGATTCCGTGCGATGCCACGCTCAAACCAAATGCTGGTTTCCGCGATTCGGTCGATGGCGCGTTCAAGACGCCGACCCTGCGCAACATCGCCCTGACCGGCCCGTATTTCCACAACGGCAGCCGCTCGACGCTTAAACAGGTGATGGAGTTCTACAACCGTGGCGGTGACCGGCGCGGCGAAGACGCCAACAACACCAGCGGCTTCGAGCATCCGGCGGTGAACCAGCACAACACTTCCAACCTCGATCCGGACATGACGGCGCTGAACCTGACGCCTGCCGAAATCGATGCCGTGGTGAAATTCATGGAAGTCGGCCTGACCGATCCGCGCGTGGCCTGGGAACGCGCACCGTTCGATCATCCATCGCTGGTGATCCCGCAGGGCCATATCGGCGACGAGAATGCTGTGACCCAGCGCCCGGCCAGTCCGAAAGTCACGACCCGTCAGGCGATGGACGCATCGCTCAATCTCAAGCCTTACGGTGCTGAAGGCCGGCCGGCGGCAGAGGGGCCATTGCAGCCGTTCTACAACGATCTCTGAGCAGAAAAACACACCATGGCCATCAAAGATGATGGCCATGGTGGCCGTCTAGCGACCATTGCATAAAAAACCTGACTAAATCCCTCAGCAACCGCAGATTTCGGCCGTTAAAGAGACAGCCTGTGATCTGGATCACATTGTGTGTGCTTAACTGACCACATTGCAGGCACAATGCCATCTCTTTGCCATGACGGGTCGGAGCTTTTACCCTTGCCGCGTTCTTCCGCTGTACGTTTCAGTCATTTCCTACCTTCACTGCTGTTGTTGCTCGCGGGGTTGGCGGCTGCGTACGTCAAAGACCTCAACGTGTTCTTCACCTCGCTGTTTAACGTGTTGCCGACCTTGGTGCTGCTGTTGGGCGGTTCGTACTGTGCGGTTTACCGACGCCAGCGCGAGCTGTTTCTGATGGTCACGGTGTACATCGCCTACTTCCTGCTTGACACCCAGACGGACTATTACCGCGACAACGGCAAGGTTCGCGAAGACGCGGCCGTGGTGTTCCACCTGGTCTGTCTGCTATTGCCGCTGTTGTTCGGACTATTCGCCGCGTGGCAGGAGCGCACGCACCTGTTCCAGGACATGGTCGCGCGCTTCGCAGTGCTGCTGGCATTTGGCAGCGTGGCGCTGGGGCTTGAGCAAAGTTATCCGCAGGCGTTGCTGATGTGGCTTTCCGAGATCCGCTGGCCGGCGCTGCATGGCGCATGGATGAGCCTGATCCAGTTGTCGTATCCGGTGTTCATCTCGGCGTTCCTGCTGCTGGCCTGGCAATACTGGCGCAACCCGCGTCCATTGCACGCGGCGCAACTGGTGGGGTTGCTCGGGGTGTTCTGGATGCTGCCGAAAACCTTCATCCTGCCGTTCACCCTGAACATCATGTGCAGCCAGGTCATGCTGATGATTGCGGCAGCGGTAGCGCACGAGGCCTATCAAATGGCCTTCCGCGACGAACTTACCGGTTTGCCGGGCCGCCGCGCACTCAACGAGCGCATGCAGCGTCTGGGTCGCAACTATGTGCTGGCGATGAGCGACGTCGATCACTTCAAGAAATTCAACGACACCCACGGCCACGACGTGGGGGATCAGGTCCTGCGACTGGTCGCCAGCAAGCTGTCCAAAATCAGCGGCGGCGGTAGGGCTTATCGCTATGGCGGTGAGGAATTCGCCTTGGTGTTTGCGGGCAAGACTCTTGAAGAGTGCATGCCGCACCTGGAAGTCATCCGTGAGTCGATTGCGTCCTACAACATTCAGCTGCGAAATCAGGAAAGCCGCCCGCAGGATGATCAGCAGGGCCGTCAGCGTCGCTCGGGGTCGGGCGCGTCCAGCGTGTCGGTCACCGTCAGCATCGGCGTGGCCGAACGCCTGGAACAGCGCACCCCGGAAGAGGTGCTGAAATCCGCCGACCAGGCCCTCTACAGCGCCAAGGGCGCAGGCCGTAACTGCGTGATGGCGTTCGGTCAGAACCGCCGTGGCGCGGTGCGCATGGACAACGCCGCAGGTTGAGTGATGACGGCGCATTCAGCGTCTGGACAGTGATTGTGGGGCAGGGTGGCCGGCAGTAGGTTGAAGCAATCTGCTGAAGGAGAAGCCACCATGCCCGAGTACAAAGCTCCCCTGCGCGACATGCGCTTTCTGATCGACCACGTCTTTGACTTCCACACTCAGTACGCGGCTCTCGGCGCCCACGATGCCAGCCCGGACATGATCAACGCGATCCTCGAAGAAGGCGCGAAGTTCTGTGAGAACGTTCTGGCGCCGCTCAATCGCAGCGGCGACGAAGAGGGCTGCCATTTCGACAACGGCGTGGTGACAACGCCTACAGGTTTCAAGCAAGCCTTCGCACAATACGTGGAAGGCGGCTGGCACGGTCTGGCGGCAGATCCGGCTTACGGCGGCCAGGGCCTGCCGAGTTCGCTGGGGCTGGTGATCAGCGAAATGGTCGCCTCCAGCAACACCTCGTGGGGCATGTACCCGGGCCTGACCCACGGCGCCATGTCGGCGATCCACGCCCACGGCACCGAAGAACAGAAAAACACCTATCTGCGCAAACTCACGGCGGGCCAGTGGACCGGCACCATGTGCCTGACCGAAGCCCATTGCGGCACCGACCTGGGCATCATCAAGACCCGCGCCGTGCCTCAGGCCGACGGCAGTTATGCGGTGACCGGCAGCAAGATTTTCATCTCCGCCGGCGAGCACGACATGAGTGACAACATCATTCATCTGGTGCTGGCCAAACTGCCGGACGCACCGGCCGGGACCAAGGGGATTTCGCTGTTTATCGTGCCGAAATTTCTCCCGGACGCATCCGGTGAGGCGGGCGAGCGCAACGGTGTTTCCTGCGGCTCGATCGAACACAAGATGGGCATCAAGGCCTCGGCCACCTGTGTGTTGAACTTCGACGACGCCAAAGGCTTCCTGATCGGCGAGCCGAACAAGGGCCTGAACTGCATGTTCACCATGATGAACCACGCGCGCCTCGGCACCGGGATGCAGGGCCTGTGTCTGGGCGAGGCGAGTTTCCAGGGCGCAATCAAATACGCCAACGACCGTCTGCAGATGCGTGCCCTGACTGGTGCCAAAGCTCCGGACAAACCGGCTGACCCGATCATCGTCCACCCGGACGTGCGGCGCATGCTGCTGACGATGAAAGCTTTCAACGAGGGCAACCGCGCGCTGACCTATTTCACCGCGCAAATGCTCGATGTCGCGCACCTGAGCGCGGACGCCGAGGCGCGTCAGGAGGCCGAAGACCTGTTGGCGTTCCTGACCCCGATCTGCAAGGCGTTCATGACCGACACCGGGCTGGAAGTGACCAACCACGGCATGCAGGTGTTCGGTGGCCACGGATTTATCCGCGAGTGGGGCATGGAACAACTGGTTCGTGATTGCCGCATCGCACCGATCTACGAGGGCACAAACGGCATTCAGGCGCTGGATCTGCTCGGGCGCAAAGTGCTGGGCAGTCAGGGCAAGCTGCTGCGCAACTTCACCAAAATCGTCCACAAGTTTTGCGCCGCCAACGCCGGGCATGCGCAACTGGGTGAATTTGTCGCGCAGCTTGATGGCCTCAACCAGCAGTGGGGCGACCTGACCATGAAGGTCGGTATGGCCGCGATGAAGAACCCGGATGAAGTCGGCGCCGCGTCGTCGGATTACCTGATGTACAGCGGTTACATCGTTCTCGGCTACCTGTGGCTGCGCATGGCGCTGGTTGCCCAGGCGCAGCTGGAGTCGGGCGAGGGGGACGGCGATTTCTGCCAGGGCAAACTGGCGACGTGCGAGTTTTACTTCAAGCGTCTGTTGCCGCGCACCGCGGCGCATCGTTCGGCGATCGAGGCGGGCAGCGATTGCCTGATGAAACTGCCGGCCCAGTTGTTCTCCCTGTAACACGCCACTGTTAAACAAAAGAGCCCGCTGATTGCGGGCTTCTTTATGGTTGATTGCTGATGACTAAAAATAACAAATCAGTCATCGACTGACCCTATGTGTCGCAAAAGTTGTTGGGTTACACTCCAGCTCAACGAAAACACCCTTCCACGAATCACCTGTTTAGATCTTTGCGAGGTTTGCCATGGCTGACTACAAAGCGCCGCTGCGCGATATGCGCTTCGTCCTCAATGAAGTGTTCGAAGTCGCCAAACTCTGGGCCGAACTGCCGGCCCTGGCCGAGACCGTGGACGCGGAAACCGTTGAAGCCATTCTCGAAGAGGCCGGCAAGGTCACCAGCAAAAGCATCGCGCCCCTGAGCCGAGCGGCCGACGAAGAAGGCTGCCACTGGGCCGACGGTGCCGTCACCACGCCGGCCGGTTTCCCACAGGCCTATCAGACTTATGCCGAGGGCGGCTGGGTCGGTGTTGGCGGTGATCCGGCCTACGGCGGCATGGGTATGCCCAAAGCCGTTTCCGCCCAAGTTGAAGAAATGGTCAACTCCGCCAGCCTGTCCTTCGGTCTGTACCCGATGCTGACCGCCGGTGCCTGCCTGTCGATCAACGCCCACGCCAGCGAAGAACTGAAAGCCGCTTACCTGCCGAACATGTACGCCGGTGTCTGGGCCGGCTCCATGTGCCTGACCGAGCCGCATGCCGGCACCGACCTGGGCATCATCCGCACCAAAGCCGAACCTCAGGCCGACGGCTCCTACAAGGTCAGCGGCACCAAGATCTTCATCACCGGTGGTGAGCACGACCTGACCGAAAACATCATCCACCTGGTGCTGGCCAAACTGCCGGACGCACCGGCTGGGCCGAAGGGCATTTCGCTGTTCCTGGTGCCGAAGTTCATGGTCAATGCCGATGGCAGCCTGGGCGCGCGCAACCCGGCGAACTGTGGTTCTATCGAACACAAGATGGGCATCCAGGCGTCCGCCACTTGCGTGATGAACTTCGACGAAGCCGTGGGTTACCTGGTCGGCGAGCCGAACAAGGGCCTGGCCGCGATGTTCACCATGATGAACTACGAGCGTCTGGGCGTTGGCATTCAGGGCCTGGCCACCGGCGAGCGCTCGTACCAGAACGCCATCGAATACGCCCGCGACCGCCTGCAAAGCCGTTCGCCGACCGGCGCGCAGAACAAGGACAAGGTTGCCGACCCGATCATCGTCCACCCGGACGTGCGTCGCATGTTGCTGACCATGAAAGCCTCGAACGAAGGCGGCCGCGCGTTCTCCACTTACGTGGCAATGCAGCTCGACACCGCCAAGTTCAGCGAAGACGCCGCCACCCGCAAACGTGCGGAAGATCTGGTGGCCTTGCTGACGCCAGTGGCCAAGGCGTTCCTGACCGATCTGGGTCTGGAAACCACCGTCCACGGTCAGCAGATCTTCGGCGGCCACGGCTACATCCGCGAGTGGGGCCAGGAGCAACTGGTGCGTGACGTGCGCATCACCCAGATCTACGAAGGCACCAACGGCATTCAGGCGCTGGACCTGGTGGGTCGCAAGATCGTCGGCAGCGGCGGCGCGTTCTACAAGCTGTTCGCCGACGAGATCCGCCATTTCACTGCAACCGCCAGTGTCGATCTGGGCGAGTTCACCAAGCCACTGAATGACGCCGTCGACACCCTCGACGAGCTTACCTCGTGGCTGCTGGACCGGGCGAAAACCAACCCGAACGAAATCGGCGCGGCGTCGGTCGAGTATCTGCAAGCGTTCGGCTACACCGCTTACGCCTACATGTGGGCACTGATGGCCAAGGCATCGCTGGGCAAAGAAGCGCAGGACGATTTCTACGCGAGCAAACTCGGCACGGCGCGGTTCTATTTCGCCCGTCTGCTGCCGCGGATTCACTCGTTGAGCGCGTCGGTGAAGGCCGGCAGCGAGTCGCTGTTCCTGCTGGACGCTGCGCAGTTTTGATGATGTAACGTCATGTAAGCGATCTCTTACATGACGTGCTGCTGTTCTCCCATAGGCGTAGATTGGATCCAGAGCTAATCTACTTTCCATGGACGTCGCGCAGGAAGCGCAAAGCAACAACACGGACACGTAGGATTCTGCCAGGGTGGCGGAGTGAAATGGATGTCAGGGAAACAGTCTGCAAAGCCCCGCTTCGGCGGGGTTTTCTTATGCCCGCAGAAAACTTTTCAGCTCAGCGCGTCCAGTGACGGCGCACCTTTCAGCGGTTTGTCCTCACGCTGCATCACCTCTTCCAGCAATGTTCGCAGCAAGGCCAATGGCGCCTGCTGGCGTTGCACATCGCGACACACCAGCCCGACCTTCAACGGCACGCGCGGCTCACTCAACGGTTTCCACAGCAGGTCCTGATCGTCGTACTCCTTTTGCGAACGACCAGGCAGCACCGTCGCCAGACGGGTATGCGGCAGGCTGTCGAGAATCCCCACCATATTGTTCAGTTCGGCCTGCACTTGCGGGCGTCGTCCGAGGCTGGCCAGTTGCGCCTGCCAGATCTGGCGGATCTGAAATTCCTCACCCAGCAACAACATCGGCAATTCAGCGGCCTGACTCATCGAGACTTTCTTGAATTCCCGCAGCGGATGATCCGCCGGGATGACCAGTGTCAGTTCATCTTCGTACAACATCACGCCGTGCAGCCCCGGCTGGCGTGGCGGCAGATAGCTGATGCCAATGTCCAGCGAGCCGTTGAGCAGTCGCCGCTCGATCTCAAGCCCCGTCAGTTCATAAATCTGCACCACCAGATGCGGCTGGGCCTTGCGCACTCTCTCCAGCATTTGCGGCACCAGGCTGGTGTGCACGGTTTGCAGCACGCCGATCGCCAATGTGCGCAGTGCCTGACCCTTGAAGTTGCCCAGCGCCTCACGCGCCCGCTGCAGGCCGTCGAGCAGTGGCAAGGCGTGGTTGTACAAGGTGTGGGCGGCGAGGGTCGGCAGCAGGCGTTTGCTGCTGCGTTCGAACAGGGTAACGTCGAGGTTTTGTTCCAGCTGGCGAATCTGCTGTGACAGTGCGGGCTGAGAGATCGACAGGCGCTCGGCGGCACGCCCGACATGTCCTTCTTCGTAGACCGCGACGAAATAACGCAGTTGTTTGAAATCCATAAGTAATTCTTATCGAAAATGCTGGGAAATCGAAATGGCTCGAAGACAGGAACAGGCCTAGTCTAACCGCATTCACAAGGCTTACAGGGCCGGAAAGCGCAATGACCAGCGTTTGTTTTGAAAGTGTTTGCATAGGCAGTTCAAAAAACCTCGATCGAGGTTTTTTTCAATGAATCTGTTCAGTTTGCGGCGCCAGACGCCGAGCCTCGATGACCTGGCTTTTGAAACCCAGGAATCGGACGTTTCTGATGGCCTGAATGCCGAACGTCTCATGCCCAGCGTCGAGCGCCCGCAGCAGGTATTCGTTCGCGGCCAGGGCTCCTGGCTGTGGGACAGCAATGATCGCGCCTACCTGGACTTTTCCCAGGCCGGTGGCGCCAACAGCCTCGGCCACAGCCCTTCGACGCTGGTCAAGGCCATCGCCAATCAAGCCCAGGCTCTGATCAATCCTGGCTTCAATCTGCACAACCGCGGCATGCTCAGCCTCGCCGAGCGCCTGTGTGCCAGTACTTCCAGCGATCAGGCGTATCTGCTCAACAGTGGCAGTGAGGCCTGTGAGGCGGCGATTAAACTGGCGCGCAAATGGGGCCAACTGCATCGCGGCGGCGCCTCGCGGATTATTGTCGCCAGACAAGGCTGCCACGGACGTAGTCTGGCGACGATTTCGGCGTCGGACAGTTGCAACCTGCACAACCGCTTCGCGCCGTTGCTGCCGGGTTTCGATCTGGTGCCGTTCAATGATCTGCCGGCGCTGCACGCGGCGGTTGATGCGCAGACCGTGGCAATCATGCTCGAACCGATCCAGAGCGATGCCGGAGTAATCCCGACGACCGAGCATTATCTCAAGGGTGTCGAACGCTTGTGCCGTGAGTTGGGGATTCTGCTGATTCTCGATGAAGTACAGACCGGCATCGGTCGCTGCGGCACTTTGCTCGCCGAACAATCCTACGGCGTGCGCGCCGATATCGTCGTGCTCGGCAAGGGCCTCGGTGGTGGCGTGCCACTGGCGGCGCTGCTGGCGCGAGGCAAGGCCTGCTGTTTCGACTCCGGCGAGTTGGGCGGCACTCATCACGGCAACGCGCTGATGACCGCCGCAGGGCTGGTGGTGCTCGACAGCGTGCAAGACCGCGCATTCCTCGAACAAATCCGGGACAACGGCCAGCATCTGCGCGAAGGGCTCGCCCGTCTGGCCCATCGTTATGAACACGGCGAGTTGCGCGGGCAAGGACTGTTCTGGGGACTGACCCTGTCGGAAGACTCCGCCGAGGCCGTCGTCAAAGCCGCGCTGCATGAAGGCTTGCTGCTCAACGCCCCACAGGCCAACTGCCTGCGCTTCACCCCGGCGCTCAACGTCAGCAAGACCAACATCGACGAAATGCTCCTGCGCCTGGCCCGCGCCTTCTCCCGGGTACGCACCGCGCAGCTGCAATGCCGCAAAGGGATTGCCGTCTGAAGTTTCCCACCCGAATTCAAGAACCGTCTCGCGGTATAACGCACGCTCCACGCCTGATTCTTTTGGCGTGGGGCGTTTTTTTTGTGGCCGGGTAATGGTGATCAGATGGCGAGATTGTGGTTTGCACTGAACCCTGACAAACGGCACAGGTCGATTAGCTTGTATGGCTCAGGTGAGCCAACCCCCAATCAGGAGCTGCCCCATGGACTTTATCCGCATCATCATCGCCATTCTGTTGCCGCCACTGGGTGTGTTTCTGCAGGTCGGGTTCGGCGGCGCGTTCTGGCTGAACATTCTGCTGACGTTGTGCGGTTATATCCCGGGGATCGTGCACGCGGTGTACATCATCGCCAAGCGCTGAGTCTCAGGCCGTCAAACCCATCACTCGCCGGTAGAACCGCCATTCCTGCTCCAGCGCATGGGCCTGATTGGCGGCCCGGCGGAAGCCGTGACGTTCATCGGCGTAGTAATGCGCTTCGACCTCAATGCCGTTTTGCTCCAGGGCCGCGACCATGTCGCGAGTCTGTTGCGGCACGACCACGGCGTCCAGTTCGCCCTGAAAGAAAATCACCGGTACGCGAATGTTGCCTGCGTGCAGCAACGGCGTTCGGGCGGCATAGCGTTCGGCATCTTGCTCGGGATTGCCGATCAGCCAGTCCAGGTAATCGCCTTCGAACTTGTGTGTTCCGCGGGCCAGGGCTACCGGGTCACTGACGCCGTACAGACTGGCGCCAGCGCGGAACACTTGATGGAATGCCAGTGCGCACAGCGTGGTGTAGCCACCGGCGCTGCCGCCACGGATAAACGCACGCTCGCCGTCGATCATGTCGCGATCATTCAGGTAGGCCACCACCGCACAGGCATCCTCGACATCCACTGCGCCCCAACTCAGATGCAACGCCTGTCGATACTTCCGGCCATAACCGCTGCTGCCTCGGTAGTTGAGATCGGCGACGGCGAAGCCGCGTTGCGTCCAGTACTGAATGCGCGGGTCAAGCATCGGGTAGCAGGCGGAGGTAGGGCCGCCGTGGATGAACACCACCAACGGCGGTTTCACATCGCCATTCGTGGCCGGGTAAAAGAAGCCGTGTGCTTCACCCGCACCGCTTGGGTAGCGCAGGGTTTGCGGGCGGCTGATGCGCTCGGCGGGCAGCGGTGCGACACCGCCGGCCAGGACATTCACTTCACGCGATTCGCGATCAATGGCGATCACCGCTGAAGGGCTGACCGGTGAGGCGGCAATGCAGTAAACAAATTGATCATCGACAGCCAGATGACGGAAGCGGCTGTAATCACCGGTGAAGTCTTCGCCGTTGAGCGCCAGACGACCGAAACCGCCTTCGCTCCAGCTCGCCAGAAAGCTTTCGCCGGCGGGCAGCCAGGTGCAGCCGCCAAGTTGCCATGGGGCTGGCGCGTGATCGGCTTCGGCGCTGGCTAACGGTTGCAAACCATTTGCCGACTCGACCCACGGTTGCCAATACCCACCACGATCGGTCAGACAGCCCAGTCGGCCATTGGCATCGAAACGCGGTTGCTGGATCGACTCTTCAAGCGTTTCACCAGCCACGCAACGTGGGGTAGAAAATCCGCTATCAGAACGCTCGGCGAGCATCAGTCGTGTGGATGTCCACGGCTGATGCGGACGGCTCCACTCGATCCACGCCAAGCGCTGGCCGTCCGGGCTGATGATCGGCGATGCATAAAAATCCGCGCCTTCAATCAGCCTATGGCGGTCGCCATTCGCCAGATCGATAGCCACCAGCCGATGCCGATCACCGTTCTCTTCAACGGCCAGCACCTGCCCGTTGGCAAAGTGCAGATCACCATATCGGCAATCTCCGGAGGTCAATGCCACGGGCTCGCCGTCCAACGTCTGTCGGTACAACTGCTGGTCCGCCTCGTTGACGAAAACCACCCCGTCAGGCGTCAGACAAAACGCCCCACCGCCATATTCGTACACCCGGCTACGCACGCTGAAACCCGTAGGCGTCAGACATTTCGCCACACCGTCGCGCCAGTGCCAGATCCGGCAGGCGGCGTCTGTGGGGCGATATTCATTCCAGAACAAACCAAGGGCACCGAGCTGCAATTCGGCAAAATCCACGCCGGCAGCAACCGCAGCGGTGGCGCTGAAGGGCTCAGCCTTTGGCGATGAGGCGCGAGTTTCGTTCATTGCGAAAGGCCAGTTGTTCGATGGTCTGGGTGGCGTGCTCGGCTTCTTCGCGGGCCTTGAGAATCACACTGTGATGTTCGGACTTGCTGCACACCGGGTCGGCATTGCTCGCATCGCCGGTGAGCATGAAGGCCTGGCAGCGGCAGCCGCCGAAGTCCTGTTCCTTTTCGTCACAGGAGCGGCACGGCTCGGGCATCCAGTCATAGCCGCGAAAGCGGTTGAAGCCGAACGAGTCGTACCAGATGTGCTGCATGCTGTGGTCGCGCACATTGGGAAATTGTACCGGCAGCTGTCGGGCCCCATGACAGGGCAGGGCGGTGCCGTCCGGCGTGACCGTCAGAAACAGACTGCCCCAGCCGTTCATGCAGGCTTTCGGGCGCTCTTCGTAATAGTCCGGGGTGACGAAAATCAGCTTGCACGGATGCCCTTCGGCTTCCAGTTTGGCGCGGTATTCGTTGGTGATGCGTTCGGCGCGAACCAGTTGCTCTTTGGTTGGCAACAGGCCGACACGATTGAGCTGCGCCCAGCCGTAGAACTGGCAGGTGGCGAGTTCGACGAAGTCGGCCTCCAACGCAATGCACAGCTCGATGATGCGGTCGATCTTGTCGATGTTGTGCCGATGGGTGACGAAGTTCAGCACCATCGGATAGCCGTGGGCCTTCACGGCGCGGGCCATTTCCAGTTTCTGCGCGAAGGCTTTTTTCGAGCCGGCCAGCAGGTTGTTCACTTGCTCGTCGCTGGCCTGGAAACTGATCTGGATGTGATCGAGCCCGGCCTTTTTGAAGTCGCTGATCTTCTGTTCGGTCAGGCCGATGCCGGAGGTGATCAGGTTGGTGTAGAAACCCAACTGACGCGCTTCACGGATCAACTCGGCGAGGTCCTGGCGCACCAGCGGTTCGCCGCCGGAGAAGCCCAGTTGCGCCGCGCCCATCTCCCGCGCCTCACGGAATACCCTGATCCACTGCTCGGTACTCAGCTCTTTGCCCTGCTCGGCGAAATCCAGCGGATTGGAGCAGTACGGGCATTGCAGCGGGCAGCGGTAAGTCAGCTCGGCGAGCAGCCACAGCGGCAGGCCGACCTCAGGCTTGGGCGGCAGATCAGTCAAGGGTGATCCAGTGCTGCGCACGGGCAACCTCCATGAATTGCTCGATGTCGTCACCGAGCTCGGGCACGCCGGGGAACTGTCTGTCGAGTTCGGCGATGATCGCCGCGACATCCCGTTCACCGTCGATCAGGCCGCCGATCAGCGCGGCACTTTCATTGAGTTTGATCATGCCTTCCGGGTACAGCAGCACGTGGCCTTTCTGCGCCGGTTCGTACTGGAAACGGTAGCCGGGACGCCAGGTCGGGGTCTTGCTGCGGTCGAAACTCATAAGGCGATTCCTTTATGCCAGACCCGTTGATCGGTGACGCTGTGATACGGCGGGCGGTTCAGTTCGTAGGCCATGCTCATGGCATCGAGCATGCTCCAAAGAATGTCCAGTTTGAACTGGAGAATTTCCAGCATGCGCTCCTGACCTTCGCGAGTCTTGTAGTGCTCCAGCGTGATGGCCAGACCATGCTCGACATCGCGCCGGGCCTGGCCGAGACGGGTGCGGAAATATTCGTAGCCGGCCGGGTCGATCCACGGGTAATGCTGTGGCCAGCTGTCGAGACGCGACTGGTGGATCTGCGGCGCGAACAGCTCGGTCAGCGAACTGCTGGCGGCTTCCTGCCAACTGGCGCGGCGGGCGAAGTTGACGTAGGCGTCGACGGCGAAACGCACGCCGGGCAGCACCAGTTCCTGGGAGCGCAATTGATCCGGATCGAGACCGACGGCCTGGCCGAGGCGCAGCCAGGCTTCGATGCCGCCGTCTTCACCGGGCGCGCCGTCGTGGTCGAGCAGGCGCTGAATCCACTCGCGGCGGATCTCGCGATCCGGGCAGTTGGCGAGGATCGCTGCGTCTTTCAGGGGGATATTCACCTGATAGTAGAAGCGGTTGGCGACCCAGCCCTGGATCTGCTCGCGGGTGGCCCGGCCTTCATACATCGCCACGTGATACGGGTGATGAATGTGGTAATAGGCGCCCTTGGCGCGCAGGGCCGCTTCGAATTCGGCGGGGGACAGCGGGGTGTCGGTCATTGCGGTTCTCCGGGCCATTCGTTACAGGACGATGCTCATGCCGTCATACGCCACTTCAACATTGCGCCGAACCAGTTCCGCGCGTTCCGGCGAGTCTTCGTCGAGAATCGGGTTGGTGTTGTTGATGTGGATAAGCACCTTGCGTTGCTCGGGAAGCTGTTCCAGCACTTCGAGCATGCCGCCGGGGCCGTTCTGGGCCAGGTGGCCCATCTCGCGGCCGGTGCGGGTGCCGACGCCACGGCGCTGCATTTCATCGTCGTCCCACATCGTCCCGTCTACCAGCACGCAGTCGCTGCCGGACATGATGTCCAGCAGCGGCGCGTCGACCTTGCCCAGGCCCGGGGCGTAGAACAGTTTGCCGCCCGTGCTGAGGTCTTCGACGATCAGGCCGATGTTGTCGCCTGGGTGCGGGTCGAAGCGGTGCGGCGAGTAGGGCGGTGCCGCGCTGCGCAACGGCAGCGGGGTGAAGCGCAGGTTCGGGCAGGCGGCGACGGTGAAGCTCTGGTCAAGTTCGATGCGGTTCCAGTCCAGCCCGCCGTTCCAGTGCTTGAGCATGGTGAACAGCGGGAAACCGGTGCTCAGGTCTTCGTGGACCATGTCCGTGCACCAGACCTGATGCGGGCAACCTTCGCGCAGGCTGAGCAGACCGGTGGTGTGGTCGATCTGGCTGTCCATCAGGATGATCGCGCTGATGCCGGTATCACGCAGGGCACGGCCCGGCTGCATCGGGGCGAAGCTCTGAAGCTGCGCGCGGATGTCCGGCGAGGCGTTGCACAGCACCCAGTTCACGCCGTCATCGGAAATCGCGATGGACGATTGGGTACGGGCCTGGGCATTCAGGCTGCCGTCGCGAAAACCGGCGCAATTGACGCAGTTGCAGTTCCACTGCGGAAAACCGCCACCGGCGGCCGAACCCAGAATCTGGACGAACATGAACGCTCCATCATTTCAACGCTGAAAATAAAACGCCCCGGCGAGCCGAGGCGTTGCACTGCAGTGTTCTGCTTGAGGCAGGACTCAGCGGCTGGCGAAGTACATGGTGACTTCGAAGCCGATGCGCAGGTCGGTGTAAGCAGGTTTGGTCCAAGCCATCGGGTGACTCCTTTTTCAGGTGGGTGAGATAGCGCTATCCATAGGTATAGTCCACGGCAGCGCAGGGATGTTCCAAATAGTTAGGTGGCTATGTTACTCAAAATTTCAGGGGGTTGGCCCGTGAATCTTTGAGAAAGCTCCTTGCAGCCCCGGTAATGATCATTTTGCCGCTTGCCATGGCGCGTCCGGCGAAGCGGCGTTGGAGAGGCCGTGCCAGCCGCCCTCGGCGCGGATCAGACGTTGTGCGGCGGCCAGCAATGCCGGGCGATCCAGTTGGGCGATGGCGCTGCGCAGATGGGCCAGATAATCCGACGAGTGGCCGGCGAGGCGGGCCTGCCACAGGAGTTCGGCCGCATCTTTGCCGGACAGGACGCTGTCATCGAACTGATCGACAAGCGTCTGGCGTTGCCGGGCGAGGCTCGCGTCATCGAGTCGTTCGACAAGGGCTGGCAGGCTATCGAGAAACTGCTGAATGTGACCGAGCAATTGCGCGGCGGTGGCCGTGGGCGATTGCACACCGAACAGCAATCCGGTCTGGCCGTGGAGCTGACGCAGCCCGCTGAACACCGCATAACCCAGTTGCAGTTCGACGCGCAGGCGTTGGTAGAACGGTGTCTGGCACAGATGCGCTAGCAGACGCCACGCGGCTTCGTCGGCGATTTCGTGGCTGGCGGTCGGGCAGAACAGCAGCAAGGCGTGTTCGCTGGACGCGCTGTCGATCTGACTCCACCGGTATCCGGCGTTGATTGCCGACGGTGCGGGAATTTGATTGTCCGGGATGCCGGGGATGCGACTCAGGGCCAGGCCCATGGCTGACTGGGTTTGTTGGTTTAGCCCCAAAGCCAGGCCGTCCCAGCGGGAGGTTGTCCACAGGTGGGCGGCGTCATCGGATTCGCCTACCGCTGGCAGGCATTTTTCCGGCAGTACTTTGAGCAGCTGGCGGATCGGTATCAGCGCAGGTTGCGGCTCGCCTTTCGCGGAATCGACGCCCACTTGTGTCAGAGATTTCAGTGCGTGCTCCAGGACAACGGGCAGCGTGTCCTGCAGGCCAGTGAGTTTCAGCAGCCACTGATCAGCTGAGGCGCTGAAGGACAACTCGACCCCGGCCTGACGCGCGTCGTCAGAAATCTCCCGCAGACTGCGTTGCAGTTTCGCTTGCAGCTCGGCCGTGGCCGCTGCTTCCGTCTGCCAGCGAACATACACCGCACCTTCGTCACCGTTATCCGACAGTGCCTGGCTGAATTGCATCGGCGAACGTTCGCGTCGGCTGCGCGAGCGATCCTGAGCGAACGTGCGCAGCCCACGGTGGGCGCTGGTTTGGCCGCGGATCAGGCCGGCGTTGGCCAGCGGTTCGGCTGCGCGCAGGAACGGATTGGCAGCGGGCAGATGCCAGTGACTGCTGAAGTTATCCACAGTGCCGATTTTGCCGAGAATCACTTTGAGCGCCCCAACAACCTCTTCGGAGATTTCATTCTCGAGTTGTTCGCTGTCGAGTCGGGCCAGTTGCAACGCACCGCTGACCTGCTGCTGACGTTGAAGCTGTGCCGAATATTCCTCGCGTAGTGCCGGCCAGTCCTGCTGCGCTGCGAAGAAGCTCAACCAGTCGAGAAACTGTGCGCGGATGGCGTCGAGTGACCCGGATGCCCCAGTGAACTGAAGATGTAGAAAAGCCTGCCCAGCAAATTGATAAGGCACATAGGCCTGTAAGTCTTCCGCGAATCCCTGCTGCTGCAAGTGAGCGAGCAGCCCACCGGGTTTGGCGCTGTTCAACCAGTGACAGAAAAACGCCAGTGCCTCGGCCGACGACTCCGGCAAATCCTCCAACGCAAACAGCAGATTGCCGTGCCGCTCGCCGACCTGTTGATAACTTTTCTGTGGAGTGTCCATCAAGCGAACGGGGGCTGCCTGTGAAGTTTTATCCCCAGCCGTCAGCGCGGCGGCAAACTGCTCCGCCAGCGCTCGCAGTTCTTCCACGTTCTGCGGCCCGACCAGACTCAGGATCATCTGCCCGGTGCGGTAAAACTGCTGATGGAAGTCTTTCAACGCCTGCTGAAACTCCGCTTGCTCTATCGGCAGGCTGTCGCGGTTTCCGGCATGAAAGCCGCGCAAAGGATGTGCTGCCGACAATCCCTCAAACAGCGCCTCTTTCTGCTGAGCCGCAGCATCCTGCGACCACGCAACAAACTCCGCCTGCAGCACTTCCCGTTCCCGCAACTGATCGTCCGGATTCATACGCGGATGAGCGAGCATGTCCGACAGACGCTCCAGTCCACCGCTGAAGGACGTTGGCGGCAACTCAAAGAAGAAATCGGTGGTGCGCTCGCGGGTGCTGGCATTCATCTGACCGCCGTGACCTTGCACGTAGGCCATCAGCCCTTGCTGTGCAGGAAAACGCTCGGTGCCGAGAAACAGCAAATGCTCAAGAAAATGCGCCAGCCCCGGCCACGCCAACGGCACGTCATGACTGCCGGCAGCCACCCGCAACGCGGCGGCGCTGCGCTTCAGACCGGGCATGTGGCGCAGGGTCACGCGCAAGCCGTTGGCCAGGGTTTCGGTGTGGGGGCGGGGGTGAGTCGACGCAGGCATGGGCACTTCCAGAACAGTGAAGTGCCAATGCTAGCGGATTAGCGCTTGTTGAGCGCGTCGTAAAGTTCGGGGCGGCGGTCGTTGAAGTAGCGGTTGGCGTTGCGCGAGTCGACCATCAACTGGCGATCCAGCTCACCGACGATCAAGGCTTCGTCCAGTCCGGCCTGGGCGATGCGGCTGCCATCCGGCGCGGCAATGCTGCTTTGCCCGCAGTAATGAATGTCGCCTTCGTGGCTGCAGTAGTTGGCGTAAGCCACGTAGCACTGGTTTTCGAAGGCGCGGGAGCGCACGGAAACATCGGCAATGAAATCAAAAGGAATCATGTTCGCCGTCGGCACCAGAATCAGCTCGGCGCCTTCAAGGGCCAGGCGCCGGGCGTTTTCCGGGAACTCCAGGTCGTAGCAGATCAGGAAACCGAGCTTCCAGCCGTTGAGCTCGACGATGGGAAACTCGCCATCGCCGGGGCTGAACATCGAACGGTCCAGATCGCCGAACAGATGCGTCTTGCGGTAATTGCACAGGCGCTCGCCGTTCGAATCGATCAACTGCACAGCGTTGTAGATCTGTCCTTCGGCGGTGCGCTCAGGATAACCGTAGAGAATCGCCAGGCCGGCAGCCTTGGCGATTCGTCCGACCTGTTGCGCCCACTCGCCGTTATAGACCTCGGCCAATGTCGCAACCGCCTCCTTGCCGATGTTGTAGCCGGTCAGGAACATCTCCGGCACCACCAGCAGGTCGGCACCTTTGGCCTCCATCGCCAGTTGATGCAGGCGCTGAAGGTTAACGGCAGGTTCCAGTGGCAGCGGCGGACATTGGTAAAGGGCTACACGCATCGAAGATTCCTCTTACTCGGGCAGGGCGATCGGGCCGATGTCTTTGAACACATCACCCGGGCCGGGGTTCTCTTTATGTGTGGACCCGCCGAAGTGCTTCATGATTCCCCACACCGCGTTGAGCGAGGTCTGTACCGCGCCTTCGACCCAGGCCGGCGTCCACGACACGTCGTCGCCGGCGATGAAAATCCCGCGCTGCTCCGGCGGCATGTCGTCCTGCATGAAGTGCGCATACATGCGCTGGTTGTAGCGATAGTGGCCGGGCAGGGCGCCTTTGAACGCGCCGAGGAAGTGCGGGTCGGCTTCCCACGACACGGTGATCGGATCGCCGATGATCCGCGCGGCGATGTCGACTTTCGGGTAGATCTTCTTCAGCGCATCCAGCGCCAGTTTCACGCGTTTCTCCACCGGGTGCGGGAGCATCTTCAGCGCATCGCTCATCCACGAGTACGACAGGCAGATCACGCCCGGTTTGTCGTCGCCGTTGTCGAACAGATAGGTGCCGCGTGTCAGGCGATCGGTGAGGGTCATGCTCATCAGGTCGCGACCGGTTTCCGGATCCTTGTCCTTCCAGAACGGGCGATCGACCATCACGAAGGTCTTCGACGATTGCATGTAGCGAGTGCGGTCCAGCGCCATCCACATCTTCTGCGAGAACAGGCTTTCGTCGCATTCGATCTGGGTGGTCAGCAGCCAGCTCTGGCAGGTGGTCAGTACGGCCGCGTATTCGCGGGTGTCGCCGTTGTTGTCGGTGACCGCGAAACGTCCGTCAGGTGCGTGGGCGATTTTCTTCACCCCGGAGCGCGGTGCGCCGTGGTGCAGCGATTTCAGGCTGGTGCCTTGCGGCCAGTGCACGCAGCGCTCCGGCGCATGACGCCAGATACCTTGTGGCACTTGTTCCACACCGCCGACCACCAGATGCTGGTGATCGTCGCAGTTGGTCATCACGACGCGGAAGATTTCCAGCATCGAGTTGGGGAAATCCGAGTCCCAGCCACCGGTACCGAAACCGACCTGGCCGAACACTTCGCGGTGATGGAACGACAGTTTGGCGAAGGCTTTCGAGGTGGCAACGAAGTCGTAGAAGGTGCGGTCGTCCCACAGCGGAACCAGAGTGTTCCACAGCTCCTTGAGGCGTGGCACGTCACGGTCGCGAATCGCTTGCTGGATATCGGCGAACTGCGAACCGGCCTCCAGAGCGTCGGCCCAGGCGTCAGCCACTTCCTGGAACAGTGCAGGAAGATCCTTCAGGCTCTGTGCGTAATGGGTTTTGCCTTCCAGGTCGATCACGGTGCTGCCGGAGGCCGGCGTCAGCGGGTTGGGGAAGGGCTTGGTTTCGAGGCCGAGCTTGTCGACGTAGTGATAGAACGCGGTGGACGACACCGGGAAGCGCATGCCGCCGAGCTCGGCGACGATGCCGTCAGTGCCGTTGAACGCTTGGGAGCGCAGGCGACCGCCAAGCTTCGAGGCCTCGTACACTACGGGTTTCAGGCCGAGTTTCATCAGCTCATAAGCCGCCACCAGACCGGCGATGCCAGCACCCACGATTGCCACTTCGGCACCGTGGTTGTGCTCGGGAATGCTACCCAGGCCGGCCGGGTGTTCGATCCAGTCGTCGAAGGCGAAAGGAAAGTCCGGACCGAAAATGGTGATCGGTTTCTTACCGTCTGCAGGATGGCGATTGTTCTTGTTCATGGCTGACCTTGCTGGCGACCCGACGCTGGATGCGCGTCTGAGTATAGGAAAAGATGCCAGCCATTCTAGGGAGCGTAGAACACGTTAATAAGACGCAAAATGTCGTCGTTTTGAGCGTTAGTACTGCGATATGACGAAAGCGATGGTCAAACTGGATGCCCGCGATCGATCTTGCTGCTGAGGATGATCGACGTCGTGGTCTTCTCCACACCGTCTACGCTGCCGATCTGATCCAGAAGCTGATCGAGCTGCTCCGGCGAATCGGTCCGCAGCCACGCCACATAATCGAATTCACCACTAACAGCGCACAATTGCTGCACCTGAGCCATCGCGCTCAACCGGCGCAACACCTCTTTGCCGGAGCGTGGCTGCACCTTGATTCCGACGTAAGCCTGCAAGCCGCCATCCACGACACGCTGACCCAGACGCACGCCGTAGCCAGTGATGACCTTGGCCTTTTCCAGACGCGCCAGTCGCGAAGTCACGGTCGTGCGGGCGATCCCCAATTGCCGGGCCAGCATCGCCACGCTCTCGCGGGCGTTGATTTGCAGGGCCGCTATCAACTGTCGGTCAATTTCATCAAGCACGGGTGGGCGGATGTCGGACAAGGGGCGTCTCCATGGGCGCGGATCTTTGGTTGCGCATGTTACAGGCTCGGCCGGCGGTAAGCTTGTGGGCGATACTCGCGCGGTTTTCCATAGGGACTGTCTTGATATCAGACGCTGGCAAATGCCTCACGAAACCGTCGCATGTCGTCTTCCGTACCAACGCTGACCCGAATCCACGTCGGCCACTCTTTCCATACCCGGCCCACCTTGACCCGGCGATCGGCCAACGCCTGCACCACCTCCCTGGCAGAACGTTTCACGTCGACCATGAAGCAGTTGGCCTGCGACACCGTGCAGCGAAAACCGCGAGCGGTCAGCCAGGTGATTGTCTCGTCACGCAGCCTCGTGTTGGTGTGCTTGCGCTGTGGCAGCAACTGCGTGTCCTCGAGACTGGCTATGCCGCCCAACAGCGAAGGGGCCGCCGGCACGTTGTAATTGCCGAACACCTCCAGTTGCTCCAGCAGGGCGGGGTTGGCTATCGCGATACCCAGACGGGCGCCTGCCATGCCATAGATTTTCGAGAAAGTTCGCAGCACCATCAGTTCGGGATGATCCTTGACCAGCGGAATGCAGGTCGGCGCATTCGAGAAGTCGATATAGGCCTCGTCCACCAACAGAATCGTTCCTTTTGGCTTGTTCGCCAACGCGAGCAGGATATCTGCGTGTGGCGTCACAGTACCGGTCGGATTATTCGGATTGCAGACGTAGATCAGTCCCGCCTGCGGATCGGCCGCCAGCATGTGTGGAAGATCATGGGCATGATCAGGATTCAGTGCTATTTCGTGGACCGCGACCTGTCTGCCGCGAGCCGCCTCGACAGGGTCTTCATAAGAGGGCGACGCAACGACCAGGCTACCCTGTCGAGTGAAGGCGTGAACCGCATGCTGCAAGGCCAGTTTGGAGCCGCAGAAAGTCTGAACATACTCCTCCGGTATGCCTTGTTGGCGGGCAAACAGAGCGTTGAGTCGGTACTGGATCTTGTAGGGATAACGCCCGCACAGTGCAATACCTTCCTGCATCGCCTGTCGGGCGGCGAGCGCCGGTCCCCAGGGGCTCTCGTTGAAATTGATCAGTACCTCATCGCCGGGTACTGGTGCCGGTGCATCCTGACGTTGCGCCTGCCCCCAGGATGACTGCGCGAGCAGGGGGAGTGCTGCGGCGATTCCCATCAGCGAACGGCGAGTGACATCAACCATAAAAATTCCTTTTTCGAATCATCAGATGAGCCTCGGCTTTGGGTGCCAGGACATATGGTGTAACGAAATGGTTAGTTGTCGATTTAGACGGGCATGGGGCAAGCCCTGTTTACGCTTTCAGAAGTCGCACGCTTTGAAGGGAGATGGGACGACGGCCTCGTGGCGGGAAAGACAGAAACGAAAAAGCCGCACATAAGCGCGGCTTTTTCATGTTTGGTGGGCCCACACGGACTTGAACCGTGGACCAAAGGATTATGAGTCCTCTGCTCTAACCAACTGAGCTATAGGCCCTCAGTAGGCCGCGGATTATAGCGACGGTTTCTCGGCTGTGCTATCCGAAAAATCTGATACGGCTATGCGAAGAAACGTCGCGGCAAATTCTTCTGGTGGCAGCGGCAGGCTGACGATGTAGCCCTGAATCTGTTCACAGCCTTCGGCGGCGAGGAATTGTTGCTGGGCCTGGGTTTCCACGCCTTCGGCGATCACGGTGAATTGCATGCTGCGGCCCAGGGCGATGATGGCGCGGACGATCGCCGCGTCGTGCGGGTCGTCGGGCAGTCCGCGAACGAAAGACTGGTCGATCTTGAGGATGTCCAGAGGCAGGCGCTTGAGGTAACTCAGCGAGGAATAACCGGTGCCGAAGTCGTCGATGGCCAGTTGCACACCCAGGTGTTTGAGCTGATGCAGCACCGCCAGCGCTTCTTCAGCCTGGCTCATGATGAAGTTTTCGGTAATTTCCAGTTGCAGTAATTCCGGCCGCAGGCGGTTGTCCTTGAGCAGTTGCTCGATGCGTCCCAGCAGGTTCGGCTGGCGCAGTTGTGCGCCGGCGAGGTTCACCGACAGCGGGCCGAGAGATTCATAGATCTGGCCCCACTCGAACATCTGCCGGCAGGCGGTTTCCAGCACCCAGTCGCCGATTTGCAGAATCATCCCGTTCTCTTCCGCCAGCGGGATGAAGTGCTCCGGCGGCACATCGCCGAAGTTCGGGTGGCGCCAGCGGATCAAGGCTTCGGCGCCGACCAGGCTGTGATCGTCGAGGCTGATTTTCGGTTGGTAATAGAGGTACAGCTCCTCGCGCTCAATAGCCCGGCGAAGTTCGTGCTCCAGCGCCACACGCTCGCTGGCCTGCGCGGTGAGATCGCGGGTGTAGCTTTCGACCCGGTTGCGGCCCTTGGCCTTGGAACGGTACATCGCTGCGTCCGCGTTCTTGATCAGGGTCGCGACATCGCAGCCGTCGCGCGGGTAAAGGCTGGTGCCGATGCTGGCGCTGATGAAAAACTCGTGCTCGCCAGCCTGGAACGGTGCGCCAAAGCAGTTCAGCAGTTTGGTGGCGATGTTGTCTGCATCGCCGGGCTGCTGCAGGCCAGGCAGCAGAATGATGAATTCGTCGCCACCCAGACGCGCGACGGTGTCGATGTCGCGCAGTTGCTCCTTGAGGCGCACGGCGATGCCCTTGAGCAGCAAATCGCCGACCGGGTGACCGAGGCTGTCGTTGATGTGCTTGAAACGATCGAGGTCGAGGAACAGCACTGCGCCCTGACCGCCGTTTTCCTGCTGACTGTTGAGTGCCATCAGCAGGCGACTTTCGAACAGCGTGCGGTTTGGCAGGCCGGTGAGCGGGTCGTGATGCGCCTGATAGTCGAGCTTGGCCTGGGCGTGCTTGAGGCTGGAGATATCGGCGAACACCGCTACGAAGTGAGTGATGAACTTGTCGCGGTTGCGCACGGCACTGATGGTCAGCCAGCTCGGGTACAGCTCGCCATTTTTGCGCCGGTTGGAGATTTCGCCCTGCCAATGGCCTTCGTCAGTCAATTGATGCCACATCGCCGCGTAAAACGCGCTGTCGTGCAGGCCGGACGCCAGCAGGCGCGGAGTGTGCCCCAGTGCTTCGCTTTCGCTGTAACCGGTGATTTCGGTGAACGCCCGGTTCACGGCGCTGATGTGTTGCTGGGTGTCGGTGATCAGCACGCCTTCGGCAGTACTCTCGAACACGGTCGCAGCCTGTTGCAGTTTTTCCTGCATCAGGTGGCGTTCGGTGATGTCCCGGGCGATGGTCAGCATGCAATCTTCGTCGCCGATCGGCAGCGGACGGCTGGACACTTCGCAGAGGCGGATCTGCCCGTCGCTGCGGCGGATGTGGCAGCTGAAATCGCGGACAAAACCGTCGCGGTGCAGCAGGTCGAGCATTTGCTTGCGTTCGTTGAGGTTGACCCAGATTCCCAGGTCCAGCGCCGAGCGATCCACCGACATCGCGCTGTTGAAACCGGTGATACGACTGAAACCTTCGTTGACCTCCAGCAGCAGGCCATCGCTCTGGCGCGACAACAGCAGGCCGTCTGGCGAGGCGTGGAAGGCCTTGGCGAACTTTTCTTCTGAGGTTTGCAGTTGCTGTTGGGTTTCCTTGAGCTGGGTAATGTCGCGCACCACCACGACCAGCGCCGGTGTGGTGTCGAGCTCGAAGGGCTCGGCGGAAATCAGCCCGGTAAACACCTGGCCATTGTTGCGACGAAAGGGCATCTCCAGGTTGCGAATGCTGCCGGCTTGCAGGCGCTGAAGCAGGCCCGGGCCAACCCCTGGAATGCCCCAGATGTTGAGTTCGGTGGCGGTCTGGCCAATCACTTCTTCGGCCTTGAGCCCGATCTGTTCTTCAAAGGCTTCGTTGACCTCCAGCAGGCAGCCGTCGGATAGCCGGGCGATCACCAGAATGTCCGGGCATTGCTGGAATACCGAAGCGAATTTCTGTTCCGACAGGCGCAACGCCTCTTCGGTGCGTTTGGTTTCGCTGATGTCGATCATCAGGCCGCGCATCACCGGTTCGTGGCCGTGTTCGATCAGGCTGACGATGTCGCGTACCCACAAGCAACGGCCGTCTGCGGTGATGACGCGGTAATCGAGACTGTGATCGCGCCCGGCCAGCACTTCGTGATCGCAGAAGCTCTGGGCACGAGTCAGATCGGCAGGGTGAATGATGTTGCGCCAAAAGCCTGGAATCAGCCAATGGGACAGCGGATAGCCGAGCAGATCCTCGGCGTGGGGCGAAACATAGCTGTAGGTGAAATCGCTGATCCGCGCTTCCCAGGCGATGGCTGAGAGACTCTCCACCAGCCCGCGATAGTGGTATTCGCTGCTGCGCAGTTCCTGTTCAAGGTCGATGCGTCGGGCGATTTCCGAGCTCAGGCGCCGGTTGATGCGGATCACCACTGCCAGGACGATGACCAGAAGCGATAGCCCCGGTAAACCGTAAACCAGCAGATCCGACCAGAATGTCCGGTGATCGAGGACGTTGCCGACCCAGTGCTCCTGAATGCTGCTGATTTCCTCCGGGGACATGTCGGCCAGCACCTTGTCGAGAATCCCCACCAGCATTTTGTTGTCCCGGGGGACGCCCATCGCCAGCTGGTAGCGATAAGGGGTCTCGCCGCTGACATACAAACCATCCAGTTTGAGCTGCCGCAGGCTCCAGACACTGGAGGCCAGGTCGCCGACCACTGCGTCGACTTCATCGGTGGCCAGTGCCTGCAATGCTGAGCTGACGTTGGGCATTGCCACCAGATTCAGGTCGGGGTGATGGGTGCGCAGCAGCTCGTGGGGGGCGTAGTTTTCGACCACGGCGATTTTCAGGCCGTAAAGATCCTCAAGCTTGCGCGGCTGCGGGCCGCCGACGTGGGCGAGGATGACGATCGGAAAGTCCAGATAAGGGCGGGTGAATGACAGGTAACTCTGGCGTTCCGGGGTGGACATGATGCCCGGCAGCAGGTCGATCGTGCCGTTTTTCGCCTGTTCGAGCACCACGGTCCAGCTCACCGGCTCGATGGGGGTGAGTTTGATCGCCAGGCGCTGGCGAATCACATCGATATAGTCCGCTGCCAGACCCTGATAGCGGTTCTGGTCGTCGCGGAACTCGAAGGGCGGCCACGACGCATCCACACCCAGGCGCAAGTCCGGGTGAGCCGCCAGCCAGCGACGTTCTTCATCGGTCAGAGTCAGCGCGTCAGCCGTTGCGGTCCAGATCATCAGTGACAGCAAAAAAAGCACGGACGCCAGTCTGGGCATAACGGTCTCGTTATGGCTCGGGGGAATGTTTCGAGTGTAGACGGGCTGTGCGCGGGGGGAGGGCGGTGCGAGGTATTTAATCTGCGCTAAAAACAAAACCCCCGGCCTGGGCCGGGGGTTCTGGTATCACTCGTCGAGGAAGGAGCGCAGATGCTCGCTTCGCGTCGGGTGGCGCAGCTTGCGCAGCGCCTTGGCTTCGATCTGACGGATCCGCTCACGGGTCACGTCAAACTGTTTGCCGACTTCTTCGAGCGTATGGTCGGTGTTCATGTCGATACCGAAACGCATGCGCAGTACCTTGGCTTCACGGGCAGTAAGGCCGGACAGCACTTCGCGGGTCGCTTCTTTCAGGCTCTCAACAGTGGCGACATCGATTGGCGACTGCATGGTCGAGTCTTCGATGAAGTCACCCAGATGGGAGTCTTCGTCATCACCGATCGGGGTTTCCATGGAGATCGGCTCTTTGGCGATCTTCAATACCTTGCGGATCTTGTCCTCAGGCATTTCCATGCGTTCACCCAGCTCTTCCGGGGTCGGTTCGCGACCCATTTCCTGCAACATCTGGCGGGAAATGCGGTTGAGCTTGTTGATCGTCTCGATCATGTGCACCGGAATACGGATGGTGCGGGCCTGGTCGGCGATCGAGCGAGTGATCGCCTGACGGATCCACCAGGTGGCATAAGTCGAGAACTTGTAACCACGACGGTATTCGAACTTGTCCACCGCTTTCATCAGACCGATGTTGCCTTCCTGGATCAGATCGAGGAATTGCAGGCCACGGTTGGTGTACTTCTTGGCGATGGAGATCACCAGACGCAAGTTCGCTTCAACCATCTCTTTCTTCGCGCGGCGGGCTTTCGCCTCACCGATCGACATGCGACGGTTGATGTCCTTGATCTCGGCGATGGTCAGGCCGGTCTCGGTTTCCAGCGCGGTCAGCTTCTGCTGGCAACGGATGATGTCCGGTTGCACGCGGGCAATGGCTTCGGCGTACTTGCTCTTGCCTTTGGCCAAGGCGTCGGACCAGCTTTCGTCGACTTCGTTGCCCGGGAACTGACGCAGGAAATCGGCGCGTGGCATACGTGCATCACGTACGCACAGTTGCATGATCGCGCGCTCTTGCTGACGCAGACGATCCAGGGCACTGCGAACACGCTCGACCAGTGCTTCGAATTGCTTCGGCACCAGTTTGATCGGCATGAACAGCTCAGCCAGAGCCAACAGTTCGGCAATTGCCGCCTTGTTGTGACGACCGTGCTTTTTCAGGGCCTTGCGGGTGATTTCCATCTGGTCGGAGACAGCACCGAAGCGCTGTGCGGCAATGACCGGATCCGGACCGCTTTCGGCTTCTTCTTCGTCATCGGAAGCTTCGGCGTCATCGTCCTCGGAGTCGTCATCCGCTTTCGCCGCTTTCGCGTCGATCGGCGGTGGTACTTCGGCGGCAGGCGGCGCAATGCCGTCATCCGGGTCGATGTAACCGCTCAGAACGTCGGACAGGCGACCACCTTCGGTGGTGACGCGAGTGTACTCGGAGAGAATATGGTCAACCGTGCCAGGGAAGTGCGCGATGGCGCTCATCACTTCACGGATGCCTTCTTCGATACGCTTGGCGATTTCGATTTCGCCTTCACGAGTCAGAAGCTCGACCGTACCCATTTCACGCATGTACATGCGCACCGGGTCAGTGGTGCGACCGATATCGGTCTCCACCGCCGCCAACGCAGCGGCTGCTTCTTCCGCAGCGGCCTCGTCGGTATCGGCGTCGGCCAGCATAAGGGCGTCCGCATCCGGAGCACTCTCGTGTACGGGGATCCCCATGTCGTTAATCATGCGGATGATGTCTTCCACCTGCTCCGGATCTGAAATATCCTCGGGCAGGTGGTCGTTGACCTCGGCGTAAGTCAGATACTTCTGCTCACGACCCAGTTTGATCAACTCAATAATACGAGACTGCTGTTGCGCTTTTCCGGACATAACACCCTATCCACTGAAGGTCTTGGCGGGCAAAAAACAAGCCGAGGATTATACCTGAGCTATGACCTCACGCGCCAGTTGAGGTCGGGTTTGATGCGGAAACATTGCGACTTAAAAGGTCGCGCAGTTGATTTTTCTCTTCGGCGCTCAGTTCGCTTTGACGCGCTTTCCTGAGCAGTTGTTCCAGGTTTCGCTCGCGTTGGCGGGCTGACAAGCTAGTAATGGTGTCGAAAAACTGTTGTTCAAGGTTGTCTCCGTCAATCAGCCATTCCTTTTCCGCCAGCGCCTTGAGCAGGCGACCCTGTTCGGTTCCGTGCCATCGCGCGATCAACTGAAATGAGTTTAGCTTGGGATTCTTCTGCACGGCTTCGAGCAGTGCCACCAGCAGCTGTGCGTTGGTCTGGTTCTCGTCCGCGAAGTGCCCGGCGTCCTCGACCTTTTCCGCCAGTTGCGGGTGATGCAGCAAGGTTCTCAGAGCGGCCAGGGTCGGAGGTTCGACGGCGGCCGGCACGCGTGGGGCACGCGGCTGATCGCGATCACCGCCACGCTTGCCATTTTTGTCCCACGGTTTCTTGTCCCATTTCTTGCCGCCGGCGCCGGTTTTTTTCGGCGTCCATTCCTGCTGCGGCACATACATGTCCTGTGCCTGCGGCTGATGGTAGTCGCTGTAGTCCGGCATGGCGTCGTAATCGATGCCCGGGTCATAGGCCGGCGGTGCTTCCTGAGGAGCGCTCTGGGCCAGCTGGCTGACGCTTTCGCTGCTCAGACCGGTGATCTCGGTCAGGCGCTGGCGCATCAGGATGCGCAGATTGGCGCCTGGGACCTTGTCGATCAATGGTGCTGCGAGGGTGGCCATGTGGGCCTTGCCCTCCAGCGAACGCGGGTCGGCTTCTTCGGTCAGTTGCTGGAAGAAGTAGTCCGCCAGCGGCTGTGCGTGCTGATTGATCCGGGCGCGGAAGGCGTCTGTGCCTTCGGCGCGAATCAACGTATCCGGGTCTTCGCCTTCAGGCAGAAACAGAAAGCGTGCACGGCGCCCGTCCTGCAGGCAGGGCAGTGTGGCTTCGAGTGCGCGCCAGGCGGCATTGCGGCCAGCCTGGTCGCCGTCAAAGCAAAACAGTACGTTCGGCACTACGCGAAACAGACGCTTGAGGTGTTCTTCGCTGGTGGCGGTGCCGAGTGTCGCGACGGCATTGCGCAGGCCTTGCTGGGCTAGAGCGATGACATCCATATAGCCTTCGACGACGATGATTTCGTCGAGGTTGCGATTGTTCTTGCGGGCTTCGTACAGGCCGTAGAGTTCCTGGCCTTTATGGAAGACCGGGGTTTCCGGCGAGTTCAGGTACTTTGGCTTGTCGTCGCCGAGCACTCGACCGCCGAAAGCAATGATCCGTCCACGGGTGTCGCGGATCGGGAACATCACGCGATCGCGGAAGCGGTCATAGCGTTTACCGGTTTCGGCGTTCTCGATCAGCAGGCCGGCGTCGATCATGGCTTTCTGCTGCAAGGTGTCGCTGCTCAAGTGTTTGAACAGGTTGTCCCAGCCCGGCGGTGCGAATCCGAGACCGAAGTCCCGGGCGATTTCGCCGGTCAGGCCACGACCCTTGAGGTAATCCACTGCTGCCTTGCGTGCCGGGTGGCTCTTGAGCGCCTGCCGGTAAAAGTCGGCAGCGGCGGTGAGCAGCGGGTACAGCGGTGAATCGGTCGGCTGGCGCGGTTTGTTCGACCGGCCGCCTTCTTCACGCGGCACTTCCATGCCGGCGGCCTTGGCCAGATCTTCGACGGCCTGGGGAAAGTCCAGGTTGTCGTGATCCATGAGAAAGCCGAGGGCGTTACCGCCGGCGCCGCAGCCGAAGCAGTAATAGAACTGCTTGTCGGGGCTGACGCTGAACGACGGGGTTTTCTCTTTATGGAACGGGCAGCAGGCGGTGTAGTTTTTACCGGCCTTCTTCAGTTGCACGCGCGAGCTGACCACATCGACGATGTCGGTGCGGTTCAGAAGGTCGTCAATGAAGCTCTGGGGAATCAGCCCGGCCATGGCGTTCTCGTCTGCGCTGTAATGGATCCGATGCGAAAGTCCGCCGGACGCGGGTCATTGAGTGATGCGCGCACGTGGTGCGGCTCGACCGGTGTCGTTTGCGTAATCGCTGTCGGGAAGTGTATCTGCCGAAAATCCACTGACGTTAGTACTCATCAGTCTTCGACTATTCGAAAATGTTGCGCTGAATCCGCTGACGGCCTGTAATCGGCCTCGGATAGCTCATGAAGCGGGCACGCAAGCAGGTGCCTTGGGCTGATCGTCGTAAGAGGAATCAGTGGGTGTGCTCGTCAGTAGCCTTGAAAGGCTCGTCAGAAAAGACGTGCACCGCTGGCAAAAGAGCCAGGCCTGACGCGGTGAAGCGGGTTTGTCTCGGTCGCATCTGCGGCTTCGACGGTGAAGCATCAAGCGTTTTACGCAAATGCCATTAGCCCGGCTGAGGGCCGGGCTTGGCAGAAGCTTGCTACGATCGTCTGTGTATTAGTACAGACGAACGGCGCGGCGCTGTTCGCGCTGAACTTTCTTGGCGTGACGCTTAACAGCAGCAGCTGCCTTGCGCTTACGCTCAGAAGTTGGCTTCTCGTAAAATTCGCGGCTACGAACTTCAGCCAGTACACCGGCTTTTTCGCAGGAGCGCTTGAAACGACGCAGAGCTACGTCGAAGGGTTCGTTCTCTTTAACTTTGACGGCTGGCATCCAGAGCTACCTTCATTCATTACCGGGGTCAACATCCTCGCGGCAAAAGAGCACTTGAAGACGTCGGTTTTTAAGGGTTGCGGATGTTAACCCCTCATCGCTCGGAATGCAAAGCCTCTGATCGAAAACCGCTGGTCGGGGCATCACGCGGCGACTATTATGCGCGCCTTCGAATTCAGCCTAAACAAGGCGCAAACCCATGCTAGTACTGGGATTAGAAACTTCCTGCGACGAAACCGGCGTCGCTTTATACGACAGTGAGCGCGGCCTGCTGGCCGACGCGTTGTTCAGTCAGATCGACCTGCACCGCGTCTATGGCGGCGTGGTACCGGAGCTGGCCTCGCGCGATCACGTCAAGCGCATGCTGCCTTTGATCCGTCAGGTGCTGGCCGAAGCCGGCTGCGTGCCGACCGAGATCGACGCCATCGCCTACACCGCGGGTCCCGGCCTGGTCGGGGCGCTGCTGGTGGGGGCCTCATGCGCCCAGGCGCTGGCGTTTGCCTGGGGCATCCCGGCGCTCGGCGTGCATCACATGGAAGGCCACTTGCTGGCGCCGATGCTGGAGCCAAAACCGCCGGAATTCCCGTTCGTCGCTTTGTTGGTCTCTGGTGGTCATACGCAGCTGGTTCAGGTCGATGGCATCGGCCAATACAGCCTGCTCGGTGAAACGCTGGACGATGCCGCGGGCGAAGCTTTCGACAAGACTGCAAAAATGATGGGCCTGAATTATCCGGGCGGACCGGAAATCGCCAAGCTGGCAGAGAAGGGTGTCGCAGGACGTTTCACCTTCCCGCGTCCGATGTGTGATCGCCCGGGTCTGGATTTCAGCTTCAGCGGCCTGAAGACCTTCGCCCTCAACACCTGGCAGCAATGCGTCAGCGCCGGGGACGACAGCGAGCAAGCCCGTTGCGACATCGCGCTGGCGTTCCAGCAGGCCGTGGTGGAGACTTTGACCATCAAGTGCAAGCGTGCCCTGAAGCAGGCCGGCATGAAGCGTCTGGTGATCGCCGGAGGCGTCAGTGCCAACAGGGCGCTGCGTGTTTCGCTGGAGAAGATGCTCGGCGACATGAAGGGCGATGTGTTCTATGCCCGTCCCGAGTTTTGCACCGATAACGGCGCAATGATTGCGTTTGCCGGCTGCCAGCGTTTGCAGGCCGGCCAGCAGGAAAGCCTGGCGATCAGCGTGCAGGCGCGCTGGCCGATGGAGCAATTGTCAGCGCTGTGATAAGCAGCGCTCACATGCGGTATTTAAAAATGCCGTTCGCGCCCGGCGAACAGGTCGCGTAGATTGCCCCGGTGGCGCCAGACGATCAGCAGTGTCAGCGTGCTCATCGGCAACAGCGCCGCCGGTTCCTGCCAGGCCAGCAACGGCAGTGTCAGGGGTGTAGCGATCAACGCCGCCAGCGAGCTGGTGCGGGTCAGGTAGAACGTCAGCAACCAGGCGCACACGGCCAGCAGCGCGGCGGGTGGATACAGGCCCAGCAGCATGCCGGCCGCCGTGGCAACACCCTTGCCACCGCGAAAGCGGAAGTACAACGGGAACAGGTGACCGATCACGGCGCAGACGCCGATCCACGCCTGATCCTGCAGCGAAAGGCCCATTGCCGAAGCGATCAGCACCGGCAGCAGGCCTTTGCACAGATCACCCAGCAGGGTCAGGATCGCGAGTTTGCGTCCGGCCAGGCGCAGCATGTTGGTGGCGCCGGCATTACCCGAGCCACTCATTCGCGGATCCGGATTCCCGGTCAGGCGGCTGAGCAAAATGGCGAAGGACAGAGAGCCGAGCAGGTAGGCGAGGATCGCCAGTAACCAAAACATGCTAACTATTCCGGGCGAGGACGCCCTGATTCTAACGGCGCATTGCGCCCTTGTCGTGCAGCGGAGAAAAGTGCTTGGACAGAGTGTTTATCGAGGGCCTGGAAGTCGACACCGTGATCGGTGCCTACGACTGGGAGCGCGGCATCCGACAGTGCCTGCGTCTTGATTTGAGCTTCGCCTGGGACAATCGCCCGGCCGCCGCCGGTGACGACCTGACCCTGGCGCTCGATTACGCCAGTGTGTCCACACGGATCCAGGCCTTTGCCGAGCAATCCCAGTATCAACTGGTCGAGACCTTCGCCGAACGTCTGGTTGAAGTGCTGATGAATGAATTCAAGATCACCTGGGTGCGCCTGAAGCTGACCAAGCCAGGTGCCGTACCGGCCGCCAAGGGTGGTGTGGGTGTGGAGATCGAGCGCGGATGCCGCTGACCCAGATCTATCTCGGGCTCGGTAGCAATATCGAGCGCGAAACCCATTTGCAGGCCGGTCTGGATGCCTTGTCCACGTTTCTGGTGGATATGCGCTGTTCGCCTGTGTTCGAAAGCCAGCCGGTGGGAATCAAGAGCGGGCCGTTCTTCAACTTCGTGGTGTCGGCGTTCACCGATCTGCCGTTGATCGAGCTGGATCGCCGTTTGAAGTTCATTGAAGCGGACAACGGTCGCTATGCGCCGGATCGCAAGGGCTTGCCGCTGGATATCGACGTGTTGCTGTACGGCGATCTGGCCGGCAATTTCGACGGGCTGATCCTGCCTCGTGCGGAAATCCTGAAAAATGCTTTTGTGCTGTGGCCGCTGTCGCTGATTGCGCCGGATCGGGTGCATCCCGGTGCAGGAAAAAGCTTTGCCGCATTGTGGGCCGAGGCGCAGATCGATCAGGTGCTGGCGCCGGTCGGATTTGAATGGCGCGGTATTCAGCTCACGCCTTCAGATCTGTCTTGAATGGTTTGATCCGCCCTCGTGAGGGCGGATCGGGTGTTTCAGGACGCCGCCGATTCCTTGTAAGCCTTCAACGCCTTGAGCCGTTCGCGCTTGAGTGCCTCGCCCAGTTCCGGGCCTTTGAATCCCTTTTCCAGCAACGGCTGCACCGCCACGCCGCGTGCCACATTGGCCGCGCCGCGCAGGTAATCCGCCTGTGGATAACTGCGTTGTTCGAGCCCTTTGCGGCCTCGGGCATCCATCTCGCACGCGACGATGAACTCTTCGAAACGCTGTGGCCGACGGTAAACGTCAAAGCTTTGCAGCAACTCGAGCAAGGTCGAAGCCTTCAGCTCCAGGGCGCGATGCCCGTGGGTGTGATATTGGCCGACCAGCAAGGCCAGTTCCTGACAGTCCTTCGGTGCCTTGAAGCGCTCGTTGACCGCTTTGATCAACTTCAGGCCTTTGTGCTCATGGGCGATGTGTCGTGGCCATTCCTCCTCTGGAGTAAGGCCTTTGCCGAGGTCGTGCAGCAGGCAGGCCCAGCGCACGGTCAACGGCTGCTTGTGCAGGGCTGACTGCTCAAGCACGCTCAGGGTGTGGATGCCGCTGTCGATTTCCGGGTGATGGGCTTCCGGTTGCGGCACGCCGAACAAGGCATCGACCTCTGGCATCAGCACCTTCAAGGCGCCGCAATCGCGCAGCACCTGAATGAAAACCTGGGGCTGATCTTCCATCAGTGCGCGGGAAATCTCTTTCCAACTGCGTTCGGCCGTAAGGGCTTCCAGCTCACCCGATTCGCTGAGCTGACGCATCAGCTCCAATGTCTCGGGCGCCACCTTGAAACCAAGCTCCGCGTAGCGGGCAGCAAAGCGCGCAACGCGCAGAACCCTGAGCGGATCTTCGGCAAACGCGGGGGAAACGTGGCGCAGAATCCGTTCTTCGAGATCGCGCTGGCCGTGGTAGGGGTCGGTCAGATTTTGCTGATCATCCTCAGCCATTGCGTTGATCGTAAGGTCACGGCGGATCAGGTCTTCTTCAAGTGTGACCTCGGGGCTGGCGTGAAAGGTGAAACCACCATAACCGCGACCGCTCTTGCGCTCGGTGCGGGCGAGGGCGTACTCCTCGCCGCTTTTCGGGTGAAGAAAAACCGGGAAGTCCGCGCCGACCGGGCGAAACCCCTTGGCGAGCATTTCTTCTGTGGTCGCGCCGACCACCACCCAATCGATATCGGTGACCGGGTTGCCCAGCAGGCGATCACGTACCGCACCGCCGACCTTGTAAATCTGCATAAAAAACCTCCGTTGGCCCGACAGGATAACTCTTGTGCCGGACTTTCGGAGGCCTGAACGGGATCAAAGATGAATGACGGCCAGGTCGAGTCGACCGTAATCCCCCTCGCTGTGTTCGCTACGAGGCGGAACGTGATGGGTCTTCATGATCTGGTCGCCTTGCAGGGTTTCCAAATGAATGTCGAAGCCCCACAACCGGTGCAGGTGTTTCAGGACCTCCTCGGTGGAATCGCCCAGCGGTTTGCGGTCGTGTTGCTGGTGGCGAAGAGTCAGCGAGCGGTCGCCGCGGCGGTCGATGCTGTAGATCTGCACGTTCGGTTCGCGATTGCCGAGGTTGTATTGCGCTGCGAGCGTTTCGCGAATGATCCTGTAGCCGCCCTCGTCATGGATCGCAGGCACCAGCAGATCGTCCTTCTGGTCGTCATCGAGAATGCTGAACAGTTTCAGGTCGCGGATCACCTTGGGTGACAGGTACTGCAGGATGAAGCTCTCATCCTTGAAGCTGCTCATGGCGAACTTGATGGTCGACAGCCAGTCGCTGCCGGCGATTTCCGGGAACCAGCGGCGGTCTTCTTCCGTAGGCTCTTCGCACATGCGACGGATGTCGCGATACATCGCAAAGCCCAGTGCGTATGGGTTGATGCCGTTGTAATAAGGGCTGTCGAACCCCGGCTGGAACACCACGCTGGTGTGGGACGTCAGGAACTCCATCATGAAGCCGTCGGTCACCAGGCCTTCGTCGTACAGGTCGTTCATCAGCGTGTAGTGCCAGAACGTCGCCCAGCCTTCGTTCATCACCTGGGTCTGGCGCTGTGGATAGAAATACTGGGCGATCTTGCGCACGATCCGCACGATCTCGCGCTGCCAAGGCTCCAGCAATGGCGCGTGCTTCTCGATGAAATACAGGATGTTTTCCTGTGGCTCGGCCGGAAAGCGTGCGTTGTCCTTGTCGCTGTACTTGTCTGCGCCTTTGGGAATGGTGCGCCACAGGTCGTTGATCTGCTTCTGCAGGTGTTCTTCGCGATCCTTCTGCCGACGCCGCTCTTCCTCGGCGGAAATCGGGTACGGACGTTTGTAGCGGTCGACACCGTAGTTCATCAGGGCGTGGCAGGAATCGAGCAGATCCTCTACGGCATCAATCCCGTGGCGCTCCTCGCACTGCATGATGTACTGCTTGGCGAACACCAGGTAATCGATGATCGAACTGGCGTCGGTCCAGGTGCGGAACAGATAGTTGCCCTTGAAGAAACTGTTGTGGCCGTAGCAGGCATGCGCAACCACCAGTGCCTGCATGCAGATGGTGTTTTCTTCCATCAGGTACGCGATGCACGGGTCCGAGTTGATCACGATCTCGTACGCCAGCCCCATCTGCCCGCGGCTGTAGGATTTCTCAGTGCTGAGGAAGTGCTTGCCGTAGGACCAATGGTGATAGCCCAGCGGCATGCCAACCGAAGCGTAGGCGTCCATCATCTGCTCGGCGGTAATCACTTCGATCTGGTTGGGGTAGGTATCCAAAGCATAACGGGCCGCGATACGGGCGATTTCACGGTCGTACGTCTGGATCAGCTCGAAAGTCCATTCCGAGCCTGTGGAAATGGGTTGGCGCTTCTGCTCTTTGGCGGTCTTGGCGGTCATGTCACTAACCTGCGCTGGAAGAGTTCACGGAAGACCGGATAGATATCCCCGGCCGAGACCAGTTGCTGCTGGGCAAAAGTGTCGGAAAAGGCTTCGGCGATGCGTTCGTACTCGTACCACAAGGCCTGATGTTCGCGCGGGGTGATCTCCACGTAAGTGTAGTACTGCACAAAAGGCATGATCTGGTTGATCAGGATGTCGCGGCAGATCGGCGAGTCGTCGTTCCAGTTGTCGCCGTCGGAAGCCTGCGCGGCGTAGATGTTCCATTCATTGCTCGGATAGCGCTCGGCCATGATCTCCTGCATCAGTTTCAGGGCGCTGGAAACGATGGTGCCGCCGGTTTCGCGGGAATAGAAAAACTCCTCTTCGTCCACTTCACGGGCGCTGGTGTGGTGGCGGATGAACACCACGTCGATCTTGTCGTAGTTCCGCTTGAGGAACAGGTACAACAGGATGAAAAACCGCTTGGCGATGTCCTTGGTCGCCTGGGTCATGGAGCCGGAGACGTCCATCAGGCAGAACATCACGGCCTTCGAGCTGGGGTTTGGCTGCTTGATCAGCAGGTTGTACTTGAGGTCGAAAGTATCGAGGAACGGCACCCGATGTATACGCGCACTTAGTTTCTCGATTTCCGCCTCGAGATCCTGAATGTCGCCGAAGTTGTCGGGTTCTTCGCGTTTGAGTCGCGCCAGTTCCTCTTTGACCTCGCGCAGTTTGGCGCGGCTGCTGCCCGAGAGCGCAATGCGCCGGGCGTGGGCCGAACGCAGGGTACGGATGATGTTGATCCGCGACGGGTTGCCCTCGTTGCTGATCCCCGCACGTACGGTCTTGAAGGTGTCGGTGCCGGTCAGGTTGCGCTTGACCAGGTTGGGCAGTTCGAGGTCCTCGAACATGAATTCGAGGAATTCTTCCTGGGTGATCTGGAAGACGAACTCGTCCATGCCTTCGCCGGAGTTGCCGGCCTTGCCCGGCCCTCGGCCTCCGCCGCCTCCCGGCGGACGGGCGATGTGTTCGCCAGCGGTGAATTCCTTGTTGCCGGGGTGAACCACGGTCTGCTTGCCGCCGCGACCATGGTGAAGCACCGGTTCGTCGATATCGCGACCGGGAATGCTGATCTGCTCGCCGTGTTCCATATCGGTGATGGAACGCCGGCTGACCGCCTCTTCGACAGCCTTCTTGATGTGGTCACGGTAACGCCGCAGGAAGCGCTGACGGTTCACCGTGCTCTTGTTCTTGCCATTGAGACGTCGGTCGATCACATAGCTCATGACTGCTCCTTAGAAGCTGTCCTGCAAAGGGGCGAGCGGTCATGCAGCATTGAACCGAATGCCAAGGGACGTACACGCTCCCCCAAGCGCTTTGGGTGCTGCCTGAACCTCGCTACCGCCTTTCGAACACCTTCCAGAGGCCTGTGTAGCAGAAAATGCAGGCACAGGCCTCGGGCTGACGACAACCGGTCTGACCGGCCGCGGTTTACTGTGATTTTCTGACCCGCAGGTACCACTCGGAGAGCAGTCGTACCTGTTTGTCGGTGTAGCCGCGTTCGACCATTCGTGTAACGAAGTCGTTGTGCTTCTGTTGATCCTCTTTGCTGGCCTTGGCGTTGAAGCTGATGACTGGCAGCAGGTCTTCGGTGTTCGAGAACATTTTCTTCTCGATGACCACCCGCAGTTTTTCGTAGCTGAGCCAGGTCGGGTTCTTGCCGTTGTTGTTGGCCCGGGCGCGCAGCACGAAGTTGACGATTTCGTTTCGGAAATCCTTCGGATTGCTGATGCCGGCCGGTTTCTCGATTTTTTCCAGCTCCTCGTTGAGGGCGACGCGGTTGAGGATCTCGCCGGTTTCCGGATCGCGGTATTCCTGATCCTGAATCCAGAAGTCCGCATACAGCACGTAGCGGTCGAAGATGTTCTGGCCGTACTCGCTGTAAGACTCGAGGTAGGCGGTCTGGATCTCCTTGCCGATGAATTCGATATAACGCGGTGCCAGGTACTCTTTCAGGTAGCGCAGATAGCGTTCCCGGGTCTCGGCCTGGAACTGTTCCTGTTCGATCTGCTGTTCCAGCACGTAGAGCAGGTGTACCGGGTTGGCGGCGATTTCATGGGGATCGAAGTTGAAGACCTTGGACAGGATCTTGAACGCGAACCGGGTCGACAGACCGTTCATGCCTTCGTCGACGCCCGCTGCATCGCGGTATTCCTGGATCGACTTGGCCTTCGGATCGGTGTCCTTGAGGTTTTCGCCGTCATACACCCGCATCTTGGAGTAGATGTTGGAGTTTTCAGGCTCCTTCAGGCGGGACAGCACGGTGAACTGCGCCAGCATCTTCAGGGTGTCCGGCGCGCAATGCGCCTTGGCCAGGGAGCTGTTGAACAGCAGCTTGTCGTAGATCTTCACCTCGTCACTGACGCGCAGGCAGTACGGCACCTTGACGATGTAGATCCGGTCGATGAAGGCTTCGTTGTTCTTGTTGTTGCGGAAGGTGTGCCACTCCGATTCGTTGGAGTGGGCGAGCAGGATCCCGGTGAACGGAATCGCGCCAAGGCCTTCGGTACTGTTGTAGTTGCCTTCCTGAGTGGCGGTCAGCAATGGGTGGAGCACCTTGATCGGTGCCTTGAACATCTCGACGAATTCCATCAGGCCCTGGTTGGCCCGGCACAGCGCACCGGAGTAGCTGTAGGCGTCGGCGTCGTTCTGCGGGAATTCTTCGAGTTTGCGGATATCGACCTTGCCCACCAGCGCGGAGATGTCCTGGTTGTTTTCGTCACCCGGTTCGGTCTTGGCCACGGCGATCTGGTTGAGGATCGACGGGTACAGTTTGACCACACGGAACTGGCTGATGTCGCCGCCGAATTCGGCCAGGCGCTTGGTGGCCCATGGCGACATGATGGTGTTCAGGTAGCGCCGTGGAATGCCGAAGTCTTCTTCGAGGATCGCGCCATCTTCGGTGGCGTTGAACAGACCCAGTGGCGATTCGAATACCGGCGAGCCCTTGATCGCATAGAAGGGCACTTTTTCGATGAGCTGTTTCAGCTTCTCGGCCAGGGACGACTTGCCGCCGCCGACAGGGCCGAGCAGATAGAGGATCTGTTTCTTCTCTTCCAGGCCCTGAGCGGCATGACGGAAATACGACACGATCTGGTCGATGCATTCTTCCATCCCGTGGAAGTCTTCAAAGGCCGGATAGCGACGGATCACCTTGTTGGAAAAGATGCGCGACAGTCTCGAGTTGGTCGAGGTGTCGAGCAGTTCCGGTTCGCCGATGGCCAGCAATAGACGCTCGGCGGCGGAAACGTAGGCACTGCGATCCTTTTTGCACAGTTCCAGGTACTCCTGCAGGGAGAATTCTTCCTGGCGTGTGGACTCGAAGCGTTGTTGGAAGTGGCTAAAGATACTCATGACGTCACCTCGCTCGATACGTGGAGCCGACGCCGGATCACTCAGTCGATGCTGGCAAGCAGCTGCGATGGCAGCTGTTGTTTACCCCCCAGAACACTTTCGCGATCGACAATCGCGAAAGTCACTCCCGATGACCCGTGCGCCGGTGTACCGGCTCTCCCCTGTTTTGGATGGCCTGGGCTTAAGGATAGTTGGGAATTCGGGAGGTAAAGGCGAGATACGTAATTAGTTGTGGCAGACCGTTCGTCTGCCACCGCGCAAGCCCGCGGGAGCCGGGGCCTGCACGTTACAAAAAAATTATTCGGAGGTGCCTTGCGCGGTTTCCGCAGGAAAAGTCGTACTCCACAGTTCGAAGCCGCCGTCCATGCTGTAGACGTTGGAGAAGCCTTGGCTCACGAGGTACGCCGCAGCACCCTGGCTCGAGTTGCCGTGGTAGCAGACCACGACGGTGGGTGCATCGAGGTCGGCGCCCTGGATGAAAGCATGGAGGGAATGATTATCCAGATGCTTCGAGCCGCTGATGTGCAGTGCGGCAAATGTTGCCGGGTCACGGACGTCGACGACCACAGCACCTTGCTCGCGCAGGGCCTGGGCCTGTTCCGGGGGGATACGTTTGAATTCGCTCATGGCGGGCTCCTGTGGCTCGGCTGAAAACGCAGTCTAGCGCGGGGCGCTGACGGGAGAAGATTCGGTGATCAGTGGCGCGACGCTGGGCAGTACGGCCCCATGCTCGTCGCATTTGCATGACAGGCGTTCGCCGCTGTCGACGTTCATCAGGGTCAGGCTGCCGCCCCATACGCAACCGGTGTCGAGGGCCGAGATGCCGGGCTCGTGAACGTTGCCCTCCAGTGCCGCCCAGTGACCGAAAATGATCCGCAGACCACGGGTCTTGCGTTCCTTGTGCTGGAACCAGGGCTTGTAGCCCGGCGGCGCGGTGTCGAGGCCTTCCTTGCTCTTGAGGTCGAGCTTGCCTTCGGCGGTGCAGAAACGCATGCGGGTGAAGTAATTGGTGATGACTCGCAGGCGTGTCACGCCTTTGAGGTCGCTGTCCCATTTCGCCGGCTCGTTACCGTACATGCCGTCGAGAAAGGGTGGAAGCAGGTTGTCGTCACGCAGCGCGGTCTCGACTTCTTCAGCGTACTTGAGCGCCTTGCGCAGCGACCATTGCGGCGGGATACCCGCGTGCACCATGGCCACTTCGCGTTGTTCGTCGTAGTGCATGAGTTTCTGCTGGCGCAACCATTCCATCAGTTCGGCGCAGTCCGGCGCTTCAAGGATTTCACGCAGCGTGTCGGACTTCTTCATGCGCTCGATGTTCTTCGCCGCTGCCAGCAAGTGCAGGTCGTGATTACCGAGTACGCAGACCAGCGAGTCGCGCATGCCATAAAGGAAGCGCAGGGTTTCCAGCGATTGGGGGCCTCGGTTGACCAGATCACCCACCAGCCACAGGCGATCCAGAGCCGGGTCGAACGCCACCTGCTTGAGCAGGCATTTGAGCGGTTCGAGGCAGCCTTGCAGGTCGCCGACGGCATAGGTCGCCATCAGTGCAGGGCTCCGGGAACGGCGAGGCGGAAGGGCTTGATGATCGCATCGAAATGCTTGCCGTCGTCGGCGACCATTTCGTAAGTGCCCTGCATGGTACCGACCTTGGTGGTCATCACCGTGCCACTGCTGTAGGTGTGGCTTTTACCGGCGCCGATCAACGGTTGCTGGCCGACCACGCCGGCGCCGCGCACTTCTTCGACATGCCCGTCGCCATCGGTGATCACCCAGTGGCGCGACATCAGGCGGGCCGGTTGCTCGCCATTGTTCTGCACGGTGATGGTGTAGGCGAAGGCAAAGCGCTCGTGCTCGGGTTGCGATTGGTCTGCCAGATAGTGGGTAACGACACTGACATCGACCTGGTAGCGAGGATCGGACATGCAAAAGGCCTTAAAAACGAAGCGGGACGCGGGGCGTAGCTGATTGGGATTCAGTCTAGGCAAGTATCGGGCAGTAGACCAGAGTTGGCGTCCCGCCCGATAGCGATCATTGCCGGTCAGTCGGCTTCAGGCGCCTTTGCCGGCTGTTCGGCGAGCTTGTCGGCCAGGCGCACGAACGCGGCCAGATCGAGTTGCTCCGGTCGCAGGCTGCCATCGACGCCGGCGGCTTCGATTTCGGCGTTGCTCAGCAACTGCTTGAGGGTGTTGCGCAGGGTCTTGCGACGCTGGTTGAAGGCTTCACGCACCACCCGCTCGAGCAGGCGATGATCCTTGGCCGGATGCGGCAGTACGGCGTGCGGTACCAGGCGGACGATCGCCGAGTCGACTTTCGGCGGCGGATTGAATGCGCCCGGGCCGACGTTGAACAGATGCTCGACCCGGCAATGGTACTGAACCATGATCGACAGACGGCCCCAGTCACCGCCACCCGGACCTGCGGCCAGACGCTCGACCACTTCCTTCTGCAGCATGAAGTGCATGTCGCGGATGATGCCGGCGTTGTTCAGCAGGTGGAAAATCAGCGGCGTGGAGATGTTGTACGGCAGGTTGCCGACCACGCGCAGGCTGTTCGGCGCAGCGTTCAGGCTGTTGAAGTCGAACTTCAGCGCATCGCCCTGATGCAGGTTGAAATTGCTCTTGTTGGCAAACTGCTGGTTGAGGATCGGGATCAGGTCCTTGTCCAGCTCCACCACGTCCAGCTGTGCGCCGGAGTTGAGGATGCCGGCAGTCAATGCGCCCTGGCCCGGGCCGATTTCCAGCATGCGGTCGCCGGCCTTGGCGCTGATGGAGCGCAGGATGCGGTCGATGACGCCGGCATCGTGCAGGAAGTTCTGGCCAAAGCGTTTGCGCGCCTTGTGTTGGTATTGCTCGGTCATAAACGGGTCTCGGCCATCTGGTAGGCGGTTTCCAGGGCGACTTTCAGGCTGCCGGTGTCGATCTTGCCGCTGCCGGCCAGATCCAGGGCGGTGCCATGGTCGACCGACGTGCGGATGATCGGCAGGCCCAGGGTCACGTTGACTGCAGCGCCGAAGCCTTTGTACTTCAGCACGGGCAGGCCCTGGTCGTGGTACATCGCCAGCACTGCATCGCAGTGCTCCAGATATTTGGGGGTAAACAGAGTGTCGGCAGGCAGCGGGCCACGAAGGTCCATGCCCTCGCCGCGCAGGCGCTCCAATGTGGGTTCGATGATGTCGATTTCTTCATGGCCCAGGTGTCCGCCTTCACCGGCGTGCGGGTTGAGCCCGCAGACCAGGATACGCGGTTGGGCGATGCCGAATTTTTGTTGCAGATCGGTGTGCAGAATCCGCGTGACCCGCTCCAGCCGCTCGGGCGTGATCGCATCGGCGATGTCGCGCAAGGGCAGGTGAGTGGTGACCAGCGCCACGCGCAAACCGCGGGTCGCGAGCATCATTACCACTTGGGCGGTGTGGGTCAGGTCGGCGAGAAATTCGGTGTGGCCGGAAAACGCGATGCCCGATTCGTTGATCACGCCTTTGTGCACCGGGGCGGTGATCATTCCGGCGAAGTCGCCGTTCAGGCAGCCGTTGCCGGCGCGGGTCAGGGTTTCGAGGACGAATGCGGCGTTGGCCTTGTCCAGTTGCCCGGCGACCACGGGGGCGCTGAGCGGGGTGTCCCAGACGTACAGGCTGTTGGCGGGCGCCGGTGCGTCCGGCCAGTGGTCAGGCGCCACTTCCAGCAAGCTGACGGCCAGCCCCAGCTGCGCGGCCCGCTCTTGGAGCAGGTCGCGGCTGGTGATGGCAATCAGGGGATGTGGCTGGGCTTGCGAGGCGAGCAGCAGGCACAGGTCGGGACCGATGCCGGCCGGTTCGCCGGGTGTCAGCGCGAAACGCTTGGGTTTCACTGCGCTGCCTGGTCTGCACCAGGGAGTTTGATCTCTACGTACGCTTCGTCACGGATCTGACGCAGCCAGGTTTGCAGCTCTTCGTCGTATTTGCGGTTACGCAGTACGGTCATCGCTTGCTGCTCACGGGCCTGTTCGGTGCTATCGGTGGCGCGACGGCCAAGGACTTCCAGAACGTGCCAGCCGTACTGGGTCTGGAACGGCTTGGACAGCTGACCCTGCGGGGACTTGGCCATCACGGCGCGGAATTCCGGTACCAGTGCGTTCGGGTCGATCCAGTTCAGGTCGCCGCCGTTGAGGGCAGAACCCGGGTCTTCCGAATACTTCTTGGCCAGTTCGGCGAAATCTTCACCGGCTTCGATGCGGTTGTAGAGCGATTGGGCCAGCTCCTTGGTCTTGGCTTCGTCGCGAACCGGACTTGGCTTGACCAGAATATGGCGCACATGCACTTCGTCGCGCATCTGGCTTTCGCCACCACGTTTTTCCAGCAGCTTCAGGATGATGAAACCACCCGGAGTGCGTGCCGGTTGAGTGATTTCGCCAGTCGCCATGCGGCTCAGTTCACGGTCGAACGGCGGTGGCAGTTGAGCGGCTTTACGCCAGCCCATATCGCCGCCTTCCAGCGCGTTGTCACTGGCAGAGTTGGCTACGGCCATCTGGCCGAAGTCGGCGCCTTGCTTGAGCTGCTGGTAAACCTCCATCGCCTTGCGAGCGGCACTCTGAATCGCTTCGGAGTTGGCGCTTTCCGGGGTCGGGATCAGGATGTTGGCCAGATGCAGCTCTTCGGACAGTTGCATCTTGCCCAGGTCGGAGGCAAGGAAGTTCTTCACCTCCTGTTCCGAGACCTGGATGCGTTCGGCCACACGGCGCTGGCGTACACGGCTGATGATCATTTCGCGGCGGATCTGCTCGCGAGCGTCTTCATAGGAGAGGCCGTCACGGGACAGGGCAATGCGGAACTGCTCCGGGGTCATGTTGTTGCGCTGGGCAATGGTGCCCACAGCCTGGTTCAGTTCCTCATCGGTGATGCGGATACCGGAACGCTCGCCGATCTGCAGTTGCAGGTTTTCGACGATCAGGCGCTCGAGCACCTGTTGGTCCAGCACGCCCGGAGGTGGTAAACCGCCGCCACGCTTGGCGATGGTTTGCTGAACTTCGTGGACGCGTTGATCCAGCTGGCTCTGCATGACTACGTCGTTGTCGACGATGGCCACCACTTTATCGATGGACTGCACCGCGGCGTTGGCCGCGGTACCCAGGAACAGCGCGCCCAGCATCAGCGGGCGCAGACAATCAGAAAGCTTGGTCTTCACGTTGACGATAACCTTGGATGCCTTTGTCGAGGAAGCTCTCTACCTTGGCGCCGGTGAGGCCGCCGAGTCCCTTCAGAACAATTTGGAGGAAGACGCCGTGGTCGCCTTTTTCGTTTTGCGGAGCTTCCTGACTGAATTCGTCGTAGGAAACCCAGTAACGGTTGATCAGGCGCAGTTTCCAGCAGCAGTTGTCGTACTCGAAACCACCGAAGGCTTCCAGTGTACGGTTGCGGTTGTAGTCGTACTGCCAGCGGCTGATGGCGCTCCATTGTGGAACGATTGGCCAGATGACCGAGAAGTCATGCTGCTGGATCTTGTAGTAGTCCTTCACGTAGCCAGGTTGACCCGGTGTGCCGTAGTCACCGCCGCCCACCGACCACTTGCCGGTGTTCTGGTCGTAACGAACCTGGTCGTTGCGATAGCGATAGCCGACGTTGACCACCTTGTTCGGGTTGTCTTCAGGCTGGTAGTGGAACATCGCGCTGCCGGAACGCGGGCTGTGGCTGTCCGGATCCCAGTTGTAGTCGGCAGTGGTGCGCCAGTCGCGGTTCCAGCGGTATTCGTATTCCAGTGCATAAGGCGAAACACTGGACTTGGCGTCGTCGCGATCGTTGAACGCGATACCCGGAAGTTGAACCTTGCGATCCTTGAAGTACAGCGCCTGGCCGACACTGATGCGTTGACGTTCGAAGCCGTCGTCTTCGATCCAGCGACTGGTCACGCCCAGCGACAGCTTGTTCTCGTCGCCGACACGGTCGGAGCCGGAGAAGCGGTTGTCACGGAACAGCGACGCGTAGTTGAAGGTGTACTCGCTGGTGTCGAATACCGGAATGTCTTCCTGGTCCACCTCGGGTACATAGAGGTAGAACAAGCGCGGTTCCAGGGTCTGACGATAGTTCTTGCCAAAGAAGGATGTGTTGCGGTCGAAGTACAGGCCACCGTCAATGCTGGCGATAGGTACGCCGCGGTTCTGGTTGCTGTCGAACTTGCCGAACAGTTTCTGGTTCTCCGGCGACAACGCGGCGATATCCGACTTGCCTTTGCTGTCCAGATCCAGTTGATACTGCGTGTACTGGTACTTCAACGATGGTTTCAGGAAACCATAGGTCCAGTTCATTGGCAGGCTGACGCCTGGTTTCAGATTCAGACGGTCGCCATTGGCGCGAGCGAGGCCGAACACGTTGTTGTCGAGGCGAGGCTCGGTTGTGCCGTCTTCGTTCGTGAAATCGCCATTTTTCAGATCGCGATCGAAACGAACGATCTCGGTCTCGTAATCGAAATCCAGTCCTTCCGGATGATACGGCAGCTGGCCATTGAAGGTGATTTGCGGCAGGCGGTCATACGGTGTGATGTTCGATACGGTTGCCAGCTGATACGCCTGGGCATTCAAACGGGCGGTGTAGCTGTCGCCACGATAGGTGACCGAGCCCTGCTGGTTCACGTAGTCGGCACTTTTCACGCCGATCTGGTCGGTCTGCAGATCCTGGAAGTAATAAGGATCGCTGATCTTGGTGTAGTCCACCTGGGTGAGCACGCGGGAGTCGAGACCACCCTTGTGCTGCCAGTTGTACATGTAGCGAGTCTTGTCGTAGTCGGTCTGGCCCTTGCGCTCGTCGTCCTCGTCGTTGAGATACGCTGCGCCGAACTGACCTTCGCTCGACTTGGTCAGGTAACGGAATTCGCCTTCCATCAACATGCCGCGCTTGCTCATATAGCGCGGATACAACGTGGCATCGTAGTTCGGTGCCAGGTTGAAGTAGTACGGGGTCACCAGCATGAAGCCGGTGTCGCTGCCGGTGCCGATGGTCGGCGGCAGGAAACCCGACTGACGACGGTCGTCGATCGGAAAGTAGATGTACGGCGTGTACAGGACAGGAATGTCCTTGACCCGCAACGTCACGTTGGTCGCGGTACCGAAGCCGGTAGCAGGGTTCAGGGTGATGTTGTTGCCCTTGAGCTGCCAGGCGTTGCTGTTCGGTTCGCACGTGGTGTATGTGCCGTCCTTCAGACGGATGATCGCGTTTTCGGCACGCTTGGCGTACAGCGCGTTACCGCGGATGCGCGACTTGTGCATGACGTATTCGGCGTTGTCGACCTTGGCTTCACCGGTGTCCAGCTGCACATCGGCGTGGTCGCCGACGATCAGTGCACCGTTGTCGCGAATGCGCACGTTGCCCGCCAGTTCGCCACGGCTTTCGGCCTGATACAGGTTGGCCTCGTCGGCTTCGACCTGCATGCTGCCCTGACGCATGACCACGTCACCGGCGAGACTCGCGACCTGCGAATCCTGCTGGTAACGCGACGCTTTGGCACCGATGAAGGTCGGGGCGTCACTTTTATTCGTCTTGTCATTCATGCCAGGACGAATCGGTTCGATATAGGAACCAGAGCAGTAAGGACCGGTCTCGGCCAGCTGGGCGGCGGTGAGCTTCTCGCGCGGAACCCAGTCGAGGTGACTGTAGTCTTCGCTACGGGATTTCAGGCCACGGCCCTTGGACTCGGTAACCAGTACCGGCTTGGGCCCGGACTCCGCAGTGGAGCCGCTCTCGGCCGGGGCTTCGCCAGCGGCGCTGACGGCACTGCCGTCGTGCACGGGACGCGGCGGCAAGGCAGCGGCCGGCGTCTTCGGCGAGCAGGCCCAGCCTCCCGTTGCCGAGACGGCGCAGTCATACTGCTCGGCGGCAACAACGAATGAACTGGCCAGAGGTTGCATAGCCAGCAGACTGCCGGTTACCAACAACGGAAATTTTTTACGAAACGCGGGGGATTTCAATGCCATCTTATTAGTCCGGGCTTCCTGCGTGCCATCTGCCCGCGGTGTGGGCCGCACGCCTCTCGATGGTCTGAAAAAGATGCTGGATAATAAAGCATGACCCGCTTGACGGCTAGCGCCGTCGGAGACCCTTGCAATGCCTGATCAAGATGTACGCTTGCAACACCTGAAAGTTTGGCTCGATGAACAGTTGGCAACCCTTTTTGCAGATCAGGGCTGGGGAGCCGTACCCCCGGCCACGTTGACCGCGGCCAGCAGCGACGCGAGTTTTCGTCGGTATTTCCGTTGGGAAGGCGCGGGTCGCAGCTTCGTCGTGATGGACGCGCCGCCACCTCAGGAAAACTGCAAACCGTTCGTGGATATCGCCTTTTTGCTCGCGAAATCCGGCATCAACGTGCCGAAAATTTATGCAGAAGACCTCGAACGCGGGTTTCTTTTGCTCAATGACCTGGGCAACAAGACCTATCTGGACGTGATCGACAGCGAAAATGCCGACGCGTTATTCAGCGATGCCCTGCAAGCACTGCTGGCTTTTCAGCAGCTGCCGATGGTGGCGCCGCTGCCGAGCTATGACGTCGCGTTGTTGCGCCGCGAGCTGGAACTGTTTCCCGAGTGGTACGTGAAACGCGAGCTGGGCGTCGAGTTCGATGCAACCCAACAGCAGCAGTGGCAAAAGGTCAGCGATCTGCTGATCGACAGTGCCCTGGCCCAACCGAAGGTCTTGGTGCACCGCGACTACATGCCACGCAACCTGATGCTCAGCGAGCCAAATCCCGGCGTGCTGGATTTCCAGGACGCCGTGTACGGCCCGGTGACCTACGACGTGACTTGCCTGTTCAAGGACGCCTTCCTCAGCTGGCCTGAAGAGCGTGTGCGCGGCTGGCTGGAAAGCTACTGGCAGCAGGCGTCGGCGCTTAACATCCCGGTGCAGCCGGACTTCGAAGAGTTCCTGCGCGCCAGCGACCTGATGGGCGTGCAGCGCCACCTGAAAGTCATCGGCATCTTCGCCCGCATCTGCCATCGCGATGGCAAGCCGCGTTACCTCGGCGATGTGCCGCGTTTCTTCTCTTATATAGAAGCGGTCATCGCTCGCCGTCCCGAGCTGGCGGATCTGCAGGCACTGCTCGCCAGCCTGCGTGGTGGAGTGACGGCATGAAGGCAATGATTCTGGCGGCCGGCAAAGGCGAGCGCATGCGCCCGCTGACCCTGACCACCCCCAAACCGCTGGTGCGCGCCGGTGGCGTGCCGCTGATTGAATATCACCTGCGTGCCCTGGCCGCAGCCGGTTTCAATGAGATCGTGATCAACCATGCCTGGCTCGGACAGCAGATCGAAGATCATCTGGGCGATGGTTCGCAGTTCGGCGTGTCGATCCAGTACTCGCCGGAGGGCGAGCCACTGGAAACCGGCGGCGGCATTTTCCGCGCCTTGCCACTGTTGGGCGACGACGCGTTTCTGGTGGTCAACGGCGATATCTGGACCGATTACGACTTCAGCGTGCTGCATCAGCCGATCACCGGGCTGGCGCATCTGGTGCTGGCGGACAACCCGGCCCATCACCCGACAGGCGACTTCACCCTGACCGACGCCCAGGTGCGTGATGGCCAGGCCGACGCGGCGACCCTGACCTACAGCGGCATCGCCGTGCTGCACCCGCAGTTGTTCGATGGCTGCAGCGACGGTGCCTTCAAACTGGCGCCGCTGCTGCGTAAAGCCATGGCGGACGGGCAGGTGACCGGCGAGCGACTGAAAGGTCACTGGGTCGATGTCGGCACGCACGAGCGTCTGGCCGAAGCTGAAGCCTTGATAGAAGCGAGTCGCTGATATGTTGTGGCCAGGGACTCTGATTGGAGCCGGAGCGGGTTTTGCTATCGCCAGCATTCCGGGGGCCATGCTTGGTGCTTTGTTGGGGCAGGCGCTGGATCGGCGCCTGCATTTGCAGAGCTGGGGGCATTTGCGGGAAAAACTCGGCGGTCGGCCGATGCTGCGCAACGACGAGCTGTTGTTCGTGTTGCTCGGGCGTCTGGCCAAGAGCGACGGGCGGGTCACGGACGGTCACATCCAGCAGGCGCGTCACGAGATGCGCGCGCTGGAAATGAGCGAGCCGGCGCAGCGCCGGGCGATTGCCGCGTTCAATCGCGGCAAGTCAGGCAACGACAATCTGCGCGGTTATCTGCGTCGGTTGAGTACTCAGCCTCATGCGGCCGAAGGTGTGTTGCGGGCCTGTTGGCGAATGGTCTGGGCCGATGGCCGGGCCGGTGTCAGCGAGCGGGAATTGCTGGCGCAGTGGGGCAAGTGGCTAGGCTGGACGACGCACCAGATCCAGGCGTTGGCGGCGGACTACGAGCCGCACAAGCGTCCGATCGTCAGCGCGGCGGTGAGCTATCAGGAGGCGATGCGCCTGCTCGGCGTATCGGCCACCAGTGAACCGGCGCAGATCAAGCGTGCCTATCGGCGTCTGCTCAGCCGACATCACCCGGACAAGGTGGCCGGTACGGGCGCCACGCCGGCGCAGGTGCGCGAGGCCACCGAGAGGACCCGCGAATTGCACAATGCCTACACGTTGATTCGCGAACGGCGGGATTTTCGCTAGGCATAAAAAAATCGCAGCGTTGGGCTGCGATTTTTTTGTCTGCGTTTTTACAGTCCGGATTTTTAGTCCGGGCTCTGCGGATTCAACCAGCCCCGCACCCGGCGGAACAATTGCTCCTGCTCGGCCTTGTTGTCCGGCAGGGCCTTGAGTGCGACCTGACTGAAAGAGGACGTCTTCAGCCGCTTGCTCGCCTGCATGCGCTCCAGTGCCGAGTTGCGGTCCGGCGCCTTATCCATGTAGAAAATGTCGGCTGTCGGCAGTTTCAGGGTCGGTGTCAGTTCCACCAGTTCCGGTTTGGCCTTGGCCGGGGTCTGCGCGGCCACCAGCAGCAGCTTCTCGACCTGCGAGCTCTGTCGCTCGCTCACGTAACGCGCCGCCCAGTAGGCGCCGGTACCATGACCGAGCACGACGATGCTGCGCGCGCTTTGTTGTTCGGCGTAGGCCAGTGCCGCGTCGATGCGGGCGAAGATTCGCTCGGCGTCGGCCTTGGACTGTTCTTCGGTGGATTCAGCCACGACTTTGTCGGCCACATCGGCTTCGCCGCCGGCGGCTTGTTCGATCGGCTCGGCGGTGGTCGAATCCTTGCTGCCCGGGTCGGCGGTTTTCGGTGCGGCGGGGGCTTCAGCCACGCGCGGTGCGATGGCATCGCTTTGCAGATCGGGCAGGGTGATACTCAGGCTGCTCCACTCGACGTCCGGCAACTTGCGGCGCAACGGGCCGATCGCCTGGGGCCAGTCAGCGGTTTCGCCGGCACCGGGAACGAGGATCACCGCGCCCTTGGGTTCGGCGGTGTTGGCCGGTTTCCACAGGGCGAGGAAGGTGTCGCTGCCGGCTTGCAGTTGCTGTTGTTCCTGGGCCGGAACCTTGCGTTCGAGTGCCGCGGCTTCTTCCTGACTACGCTCAAGCAGTGGCTGGCGTTCGACCGGTTTTTCTTCGGCGGCTTTTTCTGCGGCGGGGGCAGGTGCCGGATCCGCGGCTTCGACGGAAAACGCACAAGGCAGGATCAGCGACAGGCACAATGCTGGCATTGCCAGGCGATAGACAGGGGGCATCGGTTATTCCAGGCCAGAAGTTATCCCGGCAGCCTAATGGGTTGGTCAGAATTTGTCAGTGTATGAGACTTCAATGATGCGTTTTTGCTGCCTGTGGGTTATCGGCTGTCTGGCGTTTCCCTTGATGGGCTGGGCGGCGCCTGCGCCACCGAGCCACCTCGCGCGGTTGTCGGCGAGCGAACAACAGTGGCTCGCGCAGCACAATGAATTGCGCGTGGGCCTGGTGTTGCAGGCGCCGTACGCGCAATACGACCGGCGCTTGCAGCGGCTGTCAGGGGCCAACGTCGAAGTGATGAAGGCATTGGCCAGGGCGCTGAATGTCGAGCTGAGCTGGCGCAATTTTCAGGATCTGGCCCAACTCGAGGCCGCTGCCCGGGACGGCGAAATCGACATCGCCCCAGGGCTGACCCAGACCCCGAGCGGGCTGCGTCTTTGGCAGTTTTCCGACCCGTACATGCGCGTGCCGCAACTGGTGGTCAGCGACCAGAAGAGCAGTGCGACCGTGGAGCTGGAAAAACTCGACAGCCAGACCCGCGTCGCCGTGCGCATGCCCGGCGTCACCGCCGATTACCTGCGCGGCAACTATCCCCACCTGAATCTGCAAGGCGTACCGATGGAGCGTCAGGCGCTGCAACTGTTGCTGAGTCAGCAGGCGTCCTACGCGGTGGTCGATGAGGCGCAGCTCGGCCGGTTGTCGGTGGAACCGGAGTTTGCCGGGCTGGTGGTGGTCGGTGATATCGGTCTGCCGCAACTGCTGCGCATCGGCACCCGCCGCGACTGGCCGGAACTGGCCGGAATCGTTGAAAGCGCCCTGCGCGCAATCCCGGCCAAGAATCTGGAACGCCTGCATGCGCAATGGCTGCAACCCAAGTATCCACGGCTTTCCGAGTCGCCGGGCTTCTGGCAGAACCTGAGTCTGTTGTTCGCAGTGTTGCTGCTCAGCTGCGTGGCCATCGTGTTCTGGCAACGCCGCCAGCAACGCAGTCTTGAACAACGTTTGTTCGACGCGCGTGAAGACATCGCCCTGCGTGCCGCCAGCGAAGAAGCCCTGCGCCTGACCCAGTTTTCCATCGATCAGAGCACCGTCGGCATTCTCTGGGTCAACTGGGACAGCCATGTGCGCTACGCCAACCGTGCGGCAGAAAACATGCTCGGTTATCCACAGGGCGCCATCATTGATCGGCCGTTGATCGACTTCGAACCGGGCCTGCACATGGACCGCTGGCTCAACCTGTGGAAACGCGCCCGGGCCAGCGAAGAAGGGCCGCTTAGTTTTGAAACCAACTGTGTGCGGGCCGATGGCAGTGTGCTGCCGGCGGACGTGTCGCTGAGTTTCCTGCGTTTTCGTGATGGCGAATACCTGGTGGTTTATCTCACCGATGTCACCGAGCGCCGTCGTGCCCTGGCTGCGTTGCAGGAAAGCGAGGCGCGGCTGCAAGGCATCGCGGCCAATGTGCCGGGGCTGGTGTTCCGTCTCGAGCGCGCACCGGTCACCGGGCAGATCGACTTTGCCTACATCAGCGAGGGCAGCGAAAGTCTGGTCGGCTACGCGCCGGCCGCCATCGCCCATCGCGACATGGGCCTGCGCAGCCTGGTGCATCCGGATGACCGGGCCGCTTATCACCAGACCCAGGATCAAGCGCTGGACACCGACAGCGACTGGTCGTGGCAGGGCCGGATCCTCACGCGCCAGGGCGAGCAACGCTGGGCCGAAATCAAGGCGATCACCCGTCAGCTGGAAGGCGGTTCATATGTCTGGGACGGCATTGTCTGGGACATCACCGAAAGCAAACGCATCGAACTGGAGCTGGCGGCCTCCCGCGAGCAACTGCGCGAATTGTCGGCGCACCTGGAAAGCGTGCGGGAAGAGGAAAAGGCGCGCATCGCCCGCGAGGTTCACGATGAGCTGGGGCAGATGCTGACGGTGCTGAAACTGGAGACATCGATGTGCGAACTGGCCTACGCGCAACTCGACCCCGGTCTGAACGAACGGCTCAACAGCATGAAACGCCTGATCGCCCAGTTGTTCCAGCTGGTGCGCGATGTGGCGACGGCGTTGCGCCCGCCGATTCTCGATGCCGGGATCGCCTCGGCGATCGAGTGGCAGGCGCGGCGGTTCGAGGCGCGCACGCAAATTCCGTGTCTGGTGCAGGTGCCGGACAACCTTGCGCCGCTCAGCGACGCCAAGGCCATCGGCCTGTTCCGCATTCTTCAGGAGGCGCTGACCAACGTCATGCGCCATGCCCAGGCGCATACTGTTGAACTGACGCTGGCGCAGGAAGGCGACGAATTGTGTCTGACGGTCAGCGATGATGGCGTAGGATTTGTCGCCGCTGCCGGCAGGCCGACATCCTTTGGACTGGTGGGCATGCGCGAGCGGGTGTTGATCATGGGCGGGCAGCTGTCACTCGACAGCGAGCCGGGCGAGGGCACCACGCTGAGCGTGCGGGTGCCACTGGATGAGGAGAAGTAAGTGATCCGTGTACTGGTAGCCGAAGACCACACCATCGTTCGCGAAGGCATCAAGCAATTGATCGGCCTGGCCAAGGATCTGCAAGTGGTGGGGGAGGCGAGCAATGGCGAGCAGTTGCTCGAAACCTTGCGCAACGTGCCCTGCGAAGTGGTGCTGCTGGATATCTCGATGCCCGGCGTCAACGGGCTCGAAGCGATTCCAAGGATCCGCGCGCTGAACCATCCGCCGGCGATTCTGGTGCTGTCGATGCACGACGAAGCGCAGATGGCCGCCCGGGCGCTGAAGATCGGCGCCGCCGGGTATGCGACCAAGGACAGTGATCCGGCGCTGCTGCTGACGGCGATCCGCAAGGTCGCGGCCGGCGGGCGCTACATCGATCCGGAGCTGGCCGACCGCATGGTCTTCGAAGTCGGCCTGACCGATGCGCGGCCACTGCACTCGCTGCTGTCGGAGCGCGAGTTCTCGGTGTTCGAACGCCTGGCCCAGGGCGCCAACGTCAACGATATCGCCCAGCAACTGGCCCTGAGCAGCAAGACCATCAGCACCCACAAGGCGCGGCTGATGCAGAAGCTCAACATCACTTCGCTCGCCGAGCTGGTGAAGTACGCGATGGAACACAAGCTGCTCTGAGCGACATATCCAATAGCGACAAGCGCTTTTGCCGGTTCTGACGGCTTGAGCCCCGACCCATGCGTCGGGTTTGCCAAAACGCGCCATCCTTGTAGGGCAATCCCTACCCCCGGCCTTCCATCCGGCTGAGGCGATTCTCTCCTGCGCCCCGATTTGCGTGACTGCAAGCAGCCACTAGGCTTAATCCCACAGCAGTCATCAATAACAAAGGTGTGGGTATGAGCCAGGTCGAATCAAACGCAGGGGCCAGCGATGTGCTGGTCAGCTTTCGTGGAGTGCAGAAGAGCTACGACGGCGAGAACCTGATCGTCAAAGACCTCAACCTGGACATTCGCAAGGGCGAATTCCTCACCTTGCTCGGGCCGTCCGGCTCGGGCAAAACCACCAGCCTGATGATGCTCGCCGGTTTCGAAACGCCGACCGCCGGTGAAATCCTCCTGGCCGGGCGGGCGATCAACAACGTGCCGCCGCACAAGCGCGACATCGGCATGGTGTTCCAGAACTACGCGTTGTTCCCGCACATGACTGTCGCTGAAAACCTCGCGTTCCCGCTGACCGTGCGCGGCCTGAACAAGAGCGATGTCAGCGACAAGGTCAAGAAAGTCCTGAGCATGGTCCAGCTCGACGCGTTCGCATCGCGTTACCCGGCGCAACTGTCCGGCGGTCAGCAACAGCGTGTGGCACTGGCTCGCGCGCTGGTGTTCGAACCACAACTGGTGCTGATGGACGAACCCCTCGGCGCTCTCGACAAACAATTGCGCGAACACATGCAGATGGAAATCAAACACCTGCACCAGCGCCTTGGCGTAACCGTGGTCTACGTGACCCACGACCAAGGCGAAGCCCTGACCATGTCCGACCGCGTTGCCGTATTCCACCAGGGCGAGATCCAGCAGATCGCCCCGCCACGCACCCTCTACGAAGAACCGAAAAACACCTTCGTCGCCAACTTCATCGGCGAAAACAACCGCCTCAACGGTCGCCTGCTCAGCCAGAACGGCGAGCGTTGTGTGGTCGAGCTGGGGCGTGGGGAAAAGGTCGAGGCGCTGGCGGTCAACATCGGCCAGACCGGCGAGCCGGTCACTCTGTCGATCCGTCCGGAGCGCGTCAGCCTCAACGGTTCGAGTGACCAATGCGTCAACCGCTTCTCCGGGCGGGTGGCCGAATTCATCTATCTGGGCGACCACGTCCGGGTGCGCCTGGAAGTCTGCGGCAAGACCGACTTCTTCGTGAAACAACCGATTGCCGAGCTCGATCCTGCGCTCGCAGTCGGCGACGTGGTTCCGCTTGGCTGGCAGGTCGAGCACGTTCGCGCGCTCGATCCTCTTCTAGAGGCGCACTGAAACGCCCCGCAATACCAACACCAACCCTGCACGTGGAGAGAACAATAAATGTTGAGATCCCTGAAGTTCACAGCCCTGACCCTGGGCCTGATGGGTGCGGCAAGCGCAATGGCCGCTGGGCCGGATCTGACCGTGGTGTCGTTTGGCGGGGCGAACAAGGCGGCGCAAGTCAAAGCCTTCTACGCACCGTGGGAAGCGGCGGGCAACGGCAAGATCGTCGCCGGCGAGTACAACGGTGAGATGGCCAAGGTCAAAGCCATGGTCGACACCAAGAGCGTGTCCTGGGATCTGGTAGAGGTTGAATCGCCGGAGCTGTCCCGTGGCTGCGACGAAGACATGTTCGAGCAACTGGATCCTGCGCTGTTCGGCAAGTCCGAAGACTACGTCAAAGGCGCGATCCAGCCGTGCGGCGTGGGCTTCTTCGTGTGGTCGACCGTGCTGGCCTACAACGCCGACAAGCTGAAAACCGCACCGACCAGCTGGGCGGATTTCTGGGACACCAAGAAATTCCCGGGCAAGCGCGGCCTGCGCAAAGGCGCCAAGTACACCCTCGAATTCGCACTGATGGCCGACGGCGTTGCGCCGAAAGACGTCTACAAGGAACTGGCCAGCAAGGGCGGTCAGGATCGTGCGTTCAAGAAACTCGACGAGCTGAAACCGAACATTCAATGGTGGGAAGCCGGCGCCCAGCCGCCGCAATACCTCGCTTCCGGTGACGTGGTCATGAGCTCGGCCTACAACGGTCGTATTGCTGCGGTGCAGAAAGAATCCAACCTGAAAGTGGTGTGGAACGGCGGCATCTACGACTTCGACGCATGGGCCATTCCGAAAGGCCTGGACGCCAAGCGTGCGGAAGCGGCGAAGAAGTTCATCGCGTTCTCGGTGCAGCCGCAACAGCAGAAGACCTACTCGGAAAACATCGCCTACGGCCCGGCCAACTCCCAGGCAGTGCCATTGCTGGACAAGGCAATCCTGAAAGACATGCCGACCACCCCGGAAAACATCGCCAACCAGGTGCAGATCGACGTCAGCTTCTGGGCTGACAACGGCGAGCAACTGGAGCAGCGCTTCAATTCCTGGGCTGCGAAGTAACCAGAGGGCTCGCCCTCCTGTGGGAGCGAGCCTGCCCGCGATTGCGGTGTGTCAGTCGGCATCAATGTTGAATCCGAAGGCGCTATCGCGAGCAGGCTCGCTCCCACATTCTCGATTGATCAAAGATTTGCGGAGTACGTCATGGCCATCGCCGTTCCCCTGAACGAGGGCAACAGCCCCACCTTGAAGCAGCGGCTCAAGCACGCCGAGCGGGTCAACCGCTGGAAGGCCCAGGCGCTGATCGCGCCGCTGGTGCTGTTTCTGTTGCTGGTGTTCCTGGTGCCGATCGTGGCGCTGCTCTATAAAAGTGTCGGCAACCCGGAAGTGGTCGGCGGCATGCCGCGCACCGTGACCGCGATTGCTGCGTGGGACGGCCGAGGACTGCCCGCAGAACCGGTCTACAAAGCCGCCAGCGAAGACCTCGCCGAAGCGCGCAAAAACCAGACCCTGGGCGATCTGTCCAAACGCCTGAACATGGAGTTGGCCGGCTATCGCAGCCTGCTGACCAAAACCGCCCGCTCGCTGCCATTCGCCAGCGAACCGGCCTCTTATAAAGAAGCGCTGGAGGGCCTCGACGAGCGTTGGGGCGATCCGGCCTACTGGCAAGCGGTGAAGCGCAACACCAGCAGCATCACCCCGTTCTATCTGTTGGCGGCGGTGGATCACCGCATCGACGACCTCGGCGAAATTGCCCCGGCCACCCCGGATCAGGCGATCTACCTCGACATCTTCGCCCGGACTTTCTGGATGGGCCTGATCATCACCGTGATCTGCCTGGTGCTGGCCTATCCGCTGGCGTACCTGCTGGCCAACCTGCCGTCGCGTCAGAGCAACCTGCTGATGATTCTGGTGCTGCTGCCGTTCTGGACGTCGATTCTGGTGCGTGTCGCCGCGTGGATCGTGTTGCTGCAATCCGGTGGTTTGATCAACAGCGCGCTGATGGCGATGGGCATCATCGATAAACCGCTGGAGCTGGTGTTCAACCGCACCGGGGTCTACATCTCGATGGTGCACATCCTGCTGCCGTTCATGATCCTGCCGATCTACAGCGTGATGAAAGGCATCTCGCCGACCTACATGCGCGCTGCGATTTCCCTCGGCTGCCATCCGTTCGCCAGTTTCTGGCGGGTGTACTTCCCGCAGACCTATGCCGGTGTCGGCGCCGGTTGCCTGTTGGTGTTCATCCTCGCCATCGGCTACTACATCACCCCGGCACTGCTGGGCAGCCCGAACGATCAGATGGTCAGCTACTTCGTCGCGTTCTACACCAACACCAGCATCAACTGGGGCATGGCCACTGCACTCGGCGGCTTGTTGCTGCTGGCGACCGTGGTGCTTTATCTGATCTACAGCTGGCTGGTGGGCGCCAGTCGCCTGCGCCTGAGCTAAGGGGAATTTGAAATGCTGAGTCCTTATATGTCGCCCGTCGAGCGGGTGTGGTTCTACAGCTTGCGGATCCTCTGCGGCTTGATCCTGTTGTTTCTGATCCTGCCGGTGCTGGTGATCGTGCCGCTGTCGTTCAACTCGGGCAGTTTTCTGGTGTACCCGCTGCAAGGCTTTTCGCTGCACTGGTACCAGGACTTCTTCGCCTCGGCGGAATGGATGCGCGCGTTGAAGAACAGCATCATCGTCGCCCCGGCCGCGACCGTGCTGGCGATGGTGTTCGGCACGCTGGCGGCCATCGGCCTGACCCGTGGCGACTTCCCCGGCAAGCCGCTGGTGATGGCGCTGGTGATTTCACCGATGGTGGTGCCGGTGGTGATCATCGGCGTGGCCAGTTACCTGTTCTTCGCGCCGCTGGGGCTGGGCAACAGTTTCTTTTCGCTGATCGTGGTGCACGCGGTGTTGGGTGTACCGTTCGTGATCATCACGGTGTCGGCGACGTTGCAGGGATTCAACCATAACTTGGTGCGGGCGGCGGCCAGCCTGGGCGCCTCGCCACTGACTACGTTCCGTCGGGTGACCTTGCCGTTGATTGCGCCGGGGGTGATTTCCGGGGCGCTGTTTGCCTTTGCGACATCGTTCGATGAAGTGGTGGTGACGTTGTTCCTTGCAGGTCCCGAGCAGGCGACGTTGCCTCGGCAGATGTTCAGCGGGATTCGCGAGAACCTGAGTCCGACGATTGCGGCGGCTGCAACGCTACTGATTGCCTTCTCGGTGATTCTGCTGCTGACGCTGGAGTGGTTGCGTGGGCGGAGTGAGAAGCTGCGTACTGCCCAAGTTTAGTATCAGGCTCAAGAGCCACCCCTCACCCCAACCCTCTCCCCAGAGGGGAGAGGGGGAAAGGGAGCCGATCTCTATGCTTTTCAAAATTTGAGTTCAACTCGGTAATTCAGGTCAATGGATGGCGAAAGTTCACCACGGTCAGTCCCCTCTCCCTCCGGGAGAGGGTTAGGGTGAGGGCGCTCTTGTTCCTGCTTCAGTCATTCACACCCTGAATACCAGACAACCCGAATTCCCCAGCTACGCTTGTGCTCAGCTCCCACATCTATAAGAGGCTGCGCACGATGAGTCTTTCCTCGTTCAAGATCGCTCACAAACTGATCACCGGCGCCGGGGCCATCGAGCAACTGGCGGCCGAGCTCACCCGACTGGATATCGACAACCCGCTGATCGTTACCGATGCCGCGCTGGTCAAGTCCGGCACGGTAGAGCTGGCGCTGGCGCAGATCGGCGAGCGTGAATATGAAATCTTCGACCGCGTGTTGCCCGATCCGGAAATCGCCATCGTCGAGGATTGCATGCGTGTCTACCGCGAAGGCGGGCATGACGGGCTGATCGGCCTCGGTGGCGGCAGTGCCATCGACATCGCCAAGAGCGTCGCGGCTTACGCCGGTTATCACGGTGCACTGGAGGATCTGTTCGGCGTCGATCAGGTCCCGCGCAAAGGCCCGCCGCTGATCGCCATCCCGACCACGGCCGGCACCGGTTCCGAAGTGACCAACGTCGCCATCCTCTCGGACAAGGTCGCCCAACTGAAGAAAGGCATCGTCAGCGATTACCTGTTGCCGGACGTGGCGCTGGTCAGTCCGCAGATGACCCTGACCTGCCCGCGCAGTGTCACCGCCGCCAGTGGCGTCGATGCGCTGGTGCATGCCATCGAGTCCTACCTGTCGCTGAATGCCTCGCCGATCACCGATTCACTGGCCATCGGCGCGATCAAGTTGATCGCCCGATCCTTGCCCAAGGCCTACGCCAATCCGTCCAACCTGCAAGCCCGGGAGGATATGGCCACCGCCAGCCTGATGGCCGGCATGGCGTTCGGCAATGCCGGGGTCGGCGCGGTGCATGCGCTGGCGTATCCGCTGGGCGGGCGCTTCAACATTGCTCACGGCGTCAGTAATGCGTTGCTGCTGCCGTATGTCATGACCTGGAACAAGATGGCCTGCGTCGAACGGATGCAGGATATTGCCGAAGCCATGGGGGTGAAGACCGCTCATCTGAGTCTCAATGAAGCGGCCGATAGCGCCGTCGCGGCGATGACCGAACTGTGCGCAGTGGTGGAAATTCCGCTGGGCTTGCGCAGTTTCGGGGTGCCCGAAGAGGCGATCCCGGCCATGGCCGTAGAGGCCGCAGGCATCGAGCGCCTGATGCGCAACAACCCGCGCAAGCTCAGCGCCGCCGACATCGAGAAGATCTACCGGGCGGCCTACTGAGAAACTGCCGGCCGCCGGTCATGGCACAACCCAATCATCGCGGTCACGGTGCGCGCGCGGAAACTTGAGGTATACAATGCGCGCCATCGTGATTTAGCTCAGAAAAGGTGCGTCATGCAGCCCTTCGTTATTGCTCCGTCGATTCTCTCCGCCGACTTCGCCCGCCTGGGCGAGGAAGTGGACAACGTTCTGGCCGCCGGTGCCGACTTCGTCCACTTCGATGTCATGGACAACCACTACGTACCGAACCTGACCATCGGCCCGATGGTCTGCGCCGCACTGCGCAAGTACGGCGTGACCGCGCCGATCGACGCGCACCTGATGGTCAGCCCGGTGGATCGCATTGTCGGCGACTTCATCGAGGCCGGTGCCACCTACATCACCTTCCACCCGGAAGCCACGCTGCACGTCGATCGTTCGCTGCAACTGATCCGTGAAGGCGGCTGCAAATCCGGCCTGGTGTTCAACCCGGCGACCCCGCTGGACGTGCTCAAGTACGTGATCGACAAAGTCGACATGGTCTTGCTGATGAGCGTCAACCCGGGCTTCGGCGGGCAGAAGTTCATCCCCGGCACCCTCGACAAGCTGCGCGAAGCGCGGGCGATCATCGATGCTTCGGGCCGTGACATCCGCCTGGAAATCGACGGCGGCGTCAACGTCAACAACATCCGTGAAATCGCTGCCGCCGGCGCCGACACCTTTGTGGCCGGCTCGGCGATCTTCAACGCGCCGAACTATCAGGAAGTCATCGACAAGATGCGTTCCGAACTGGCGCTGGCTCGCCCATGAGCGGTTTTGAGCAGCTGTTCCCGGGGCAACTGCCGCGGTTGGTGATGTTCGATCTGGATGGCACGCTGATCGATTCGGTACCCGACCTGGCGGCGGCGGTGGATAACATGCTGCTCACCCTCGGGCGCAAGCCTGCCGGTATCGAGTCGGTTCGCGAGTGGGTCGGCAACGGTGCGCCGGTGCTGGTGCGCCGCGCCTTGGCCGGCGGCATCGATCATTCTTCCGTGGATGACGTCGAAGCCGAGCACGCGCTGGAAGTTTTCATGGAGGCCTACGGCGCCAGCCATGAGCTGACCGTGGTCTATCCCGGCGTGCGCGACACCCTCAAATGGCTGCACAAGCAGGGCGTGGCCATGGCGCTGATCACCAACAAGCCGGAGCGCTTCGTTGCGCCGCTGCTGGATCAGATGAAGATCGGCCGCTACTTCAAGTGGATCATCGGCGGCGACACCCTGCCGCAGAAGAAGCCCGATCCGGCGGCGCTGTTCTTCGTCATGAAGATGTCCGGTATCCCGGCCTCGCAATCGCTGTTCGTCGGCGATTCGCGCAGCGACGTGCTGGCGGCGAAAGCGGCGGGGGTCAAATGCGTAGGGCTGAGTTATGGCTACAACCATGGCCGGCCGATTGCCGAGGAATCCCCGGCGCTGGTGATCGACGATCTGCGCAAGCTAATTCCCGGTTGCCTGGATACGGCCGCTGAGATAACGTTGCCCGACGCTTCTCAATCCCCTTCTGGAAACGCCATCGTGGTGGTCACCCGCAAACTCTGGATGAAAGTCATCAAGGCCCTGGCCCGCTGGCGTTGGCGCGCCTGACTTGTTCCTGGCCGGCCTGCCGGCGCGTTTGCACACCTGACTGATTTGCCCCTCACACCACGAGGCACCCTATGATCCGCGAAGAATTCCTGCGTCTGGCCGCTGACGGCTATAACCGCATCCCGCTGGCCTGCGAAACCCTGGCCGACTTCGACACTCCGCTGTCGATCTACCTGAAACTGGCCGACCAGCCCAACTCCTACCTGCTCGAATCGGTGCAGGGCGGCGAGAAATGGGGCCGTTACTCGATCATCGGCCTGCCGTGCCGCACCGTGCTGCGAGTTCACGATCATCACGTGAGCATCACCGTCGATGGTGTCGAAACTGAAAGCCATGACGTTGAAGACCCGCTGGCCTTCGTCGAAACCTTCAAGGCCCGCTACAACGTGCCGACCATTGCCGGTCTGCCGCGCTTCAACGGCGGTCTGGTGGGTTACTTCGGTTACGACTGTGTGCGCTATGTAGAGAAGCGCCTCGGAAAATGCCCGAACCCGGATCCGCTGGGCGTGCCGGACATTCTGCTGATGGTTTCCGATGCGGTGGTGGTGTTCGACAACCTCGCCGGCAAGATGCACGCAATCGTGCTGGCCGACCCGGCGCAGGCCGATGCCTACGAGCAGGGCCAGGCGCAATTGCAGGAGTTGCTGGAAAAACTGCGTCAGCCGATCACCCCGCGCCGTGGCCTGGATTTCAGCAAGCAGCAGGCGGCCGAGCCGGTGTTCCGCTCCAGTTTCACCCAGGATGACTACGAAAAAGCCGTCGACACCATCAAGGAATACATCCTCGCCGGTGACTGCATGCAGGTCGTGCCGTCCCAGCGCATGTCGATCGACTTCAAGGCGGCGCCGATCGATCTGTACCGCGCACTGCGTTGCTTCAACCCGACGCCGTACATGTACTTTTTCAACTTCGGCGACTTCCATGTTGTCGGCAGTTCGCCGGAAGTGCTGGTGCGGGTCGAAGACAACCTGATCACCGTGCGCCCGATTGCCGGCACCCGCCCTCGCGGGGCCACCGAAGAGGCGGACGTGGCGCTGGAAGAGGACCTGCTGTCCGACGACAAGGAGATCGCCGAGCACCTGATGCTGATCGACCTCGGTCGCAACGACACCGGGCGCGTTTCGGAAATCGGCTCGGTGAAACTTACCGAGAAGATGGTCATCGAGCGTTATTCCAACGTGATGCACATCGTGTCCAACGTCACCGGTCAGTTGAAAGCCGGGCTGACGGCGATGGACGCACTGCGGGCGATCCTGCCGGCGGGCACTTTGTCGGGCGCGCCGAAGATCCGTGCGATGGAAATCATCGACGAGCTGGAGCCGGTCAAACGTGGCGTGTATGGCGGGGCGGTCGGTTACTTCGCCTGGAACGGCAACATGGACACCGCGATTGCGATCCGTACCGCCGTGATCAAGAACGGCGAGCTGCACGTGCAGGCCGGTGGCGGCATCGTCGCCGACTCGGTGCCGGCGCTGGAATGGGAAGAAACCATCAACAAACGCCGGGCGATGTTCCGCGCTGTTGCGCTCGCCGAGCAAACCCCGGACTGAGTGATTGATGCTTCAGCTATAAAAAAAACGCGGCGCCTGTGAGGGCGCCGCGTTTTTTATGGCCTGCGAATCAGAAGTCGAGCGCTACGCCGACGTTGATCCCTTGCTGGGTGAAGTCGTCATCCTTGCGGATGTCGTAGCTCGCGCGCAATGCCAGATCCTTGGTGAGGTTGTGGCTCACGCCGAGGTTCAGGCGGTTCAGGTTGGTTTGAGGGGCGTAGCCGGCCAGGGTATAGCGGTTGTTCGGCAGGCTGTTGAGGTTCATCGTCACATTCTGGGTGTCGTCATTGTACTCGCGCTCATGAGCCAGTTCGCCGAACACCTGGGTCTGCGAGGTGATCTGGTACTTGCCCTGGATCCCGAGACCGAGACGGCGGGAGATGCGCGACTGGTCATCGAACGTCAGCGCGGTGGAGTCGGCGCCGTTTTCCGAGTAACCATCGACTTCAACCTTGGCAAAGTCAGCACTGACGAATGGCGACAGGTGCCATGGGCTGCTCGCTTCTGGCGCAATGTCGTAACCCACGCGTCCGCTGAAGGCCAGAACATAGCCGTCGGTATCGCCTTTCTCGCCGCGTTCGTTGACTCCCAGCTGGAATTTGCGTTTGAGGCTGTCGTAATCCAGATGCCCGGCGGTTACGGCGGCGTCACCCCACCAGCGGTTCTGCTGGTACTGGGCGAATGCGGTGCCCAGATAAGTGTTCAGCTTGTAGTCCGAATCGTTGTCGCCGGCCTCGAGTTTCTGATTGTAGAAACCGGCCGCCACACCCACGCGCCAGGCATCGTTGAGGCGATAGCTGCCGCCGATGTTCAGGTTGTAACCGTTGCCGTCGGCGCTGGCGCCGCTGCGCTGGCTGTCGAAGTCCTGTTGCTGGCCGCCGCCGGCGACAATCGCCCGCCATTGGCCAACGGCCTGCCAGTTTTCCCAATCCGCCAGCCACTGGTTGCGCAGTTCATCCTGATGCGAGCGCAGGGTGCCTTGAGCCATTTGCGGCAACAGGGTCGCTTCCCATGGTGCGGCCAGCAGCGAGTAGGCGTAATCGGCAATCAGGCGCTGCCCGGCTTCGGTCGGGTGGACGGCGTCGTTGTAGATCAGCTTGGTCGGATCCGGGGTGGCGCTGTTGATGCCATACCGGGCGTTTTCCGTGCAGCTGTTGCCGCTGAAGCAGGTGCCGACCAGATTCTGGTCGGTCGCCAGGCCGAACTGCGCCGGATTGGCGAATGCCTCTTTGAGCAGAACCGGGACGTTCAGTGGGATGACGTTGGCATTGACGCTCTGCAACTGGCTGACCAGTTCGGTGTTGAACTGGGCGCTGAGTTGCGAGGTGAAGGCTTGTAGCGGCGAGCCGTTGATGGCCGGAGTCAGGCCGATGTCCGGCAACAGCCAGACCATAATGTAGCGGGCGCCGGCGCCTTGCAGCGTGCGGACGCTGTCGACCAGTCGATCGGCGGCGGCATTAGCCTGCGGAAGACTGGTGACGCGGCCCTGTAGGAAATCGTTACCGCCCCCGGTCAGGTAATACAGGGCATTCGGGTCCGCGCGGAAGCCGTTCGATGGCAGGTAACCGGCGCGGGTGCGTTCGCCGGTGGCGGACTGGCTGGTGATCGAGTCGAGAATCTGGTCGGTGCGGTAGCCGCCGACAGCCCAGTTGTTACCGTCCGGCTGGCCTTGGCCGGCACGAACTGCCGAGGACGAGGAGGCGGTTTGATCCGGTGTGAAACCGAGTCGGCCACCGAGCAGTTGCGTCGAGTTCAGCGAGCGGAGTTCACCGCTGCCGTCCAGATACACCGGGCCGGTGCGGTTGGTGTAGCGCTGCGTGGCGCCGGCCGGGCCGCCGCTGTCAGTGAAAGTCCCGGCATCGCTCAGGCTGTCGCCGAAAACCACGAAATTCGAATAAGGATTGGGTGCGGCGTTCGCCTGGGCGCAGGCCATCGCGAGCAGGCATCCGGCGAGCGGTACAAACAACGTCTGTTTGATCATGAGCAAGTCCGTTTATTTATTGTTGTAGTGAACGAAACGACAGTACCAAAAACTTCCGGCGTTTTGCCATCGGTCGTCAACCCTCCCATTGTTTTATCCCCCACGGCCCCGGCCATATTGCACGCTCCGCCCAGCTAAGTTACTGTGCCGAAACGTATGAACGAGACCTTCCCCGTGTTGATCACCAGCAAACTTCTGGATCAAGTCATCAAGGCACACGCCCGCTGGCGTTGGCGCGCCTGAATCTTTTCTGCCGGCCCCGCCGGATCTGTATCGCTTTGCCTTCCTTGCCCGTTTGAAATGCCGCTGTGCCGATGCGACCTGCGCGTCCGGCAGTGTGCAGCGCCCTGGCAAGTCATCCGAAGGCTGTCTTCAAGTCAGAATTCAAGAGGTTCGAAACGCCATGTTGCTGATGATCGACAACTACGACTCCTTTACTTACAACGTTGTGCAATACCTCGGCGAGCTGGGTGCCGAGGTCAAGGTGGTGCGCAACGACGAACTGACCATTGCCGAAATCGAAGCGCTCAACCCTGAGCGGATCGTCGTATCCCCTGGCCCGTGCACACCGACCGAAGCCGGCATCTCCATCGAAGCCATCAAGCACTTCGCCGGCAAACTGCCGATCCTCGGCGTCTGCCTCGGTCACCAGTCCATCGGCCAGGCTTTTGGCGGCGATGTCGTCCGCGCCCGGCAAGTGATGCACGGTAAGACTAGCCCGGTATTCCACGAGGACAAGGGCGTGTTTGCCGGTCTGAACCGTCCGCTGACCGTCACCCGCTATCATTCCCTGATCGTCAAACACGAAACGTTGCCCGATTGCCTAGAGCTGACGGCGTGGACCCAGCACGATGACGGTTCGGTCGACGAAATCATGGGCCTGCGTCACAAGACCCTGAACATCGAGGGCGTACAGTTCCACCCGGAATCGATCCTCACCGAACAGGGCCATGAACTGTTTGCCAACTTCCTCAAACAAACCGGCGGCACGCGCTAAGGACTTTCCATGAATATCAAGACAGCCCTGAGCCGTATCGTCGATCACCTCGACCTCAGCACCGATGAAATGCGCGACGTGATGCGCGAAATCATGACCGGCCAATGCACTGACGCGCAGATCGGCGCGTTCATGATGGCCATGCGCATGAAGAGCGAGAGCATCGACGAGATCGTCGGCGCCGTGTCGGTGATGCGCGAGCTGGCGGACAAGGTCGAACTCAAGACCCTCGACGGCGTGGTCGATGTGGTCGGCACCGGCGGTGACGGGGCAAACATTTTCAACGTGTCGACCGCGTCTTCCTTTGTGGTCGCCGCAGCTGGCTGCACCGTGGCCAAACACGGTAACCGTGCAGTGTCGGGCAAGAGCGGCAGTGCCGACTTGCTGGAAGCCGCCGGCATCTACCTCAACCTGACCCCGGTTCAGGTGGCGCGCTGCATCGATAACGTCGGCATCGGCTTCATGTTTGCCCAGACTCACCACAAAGCCATGAAATACGCCGCCGGCCCGCGTCGCGATCTCGGCCTGCGTACCTTGTTCAACATGCTCGGCCCGCTTACGAATCCGGCCGGTGTGAAACATCAGGTGGTGGGCGTGTTCACCCCGGCGCTGTGCCGGCCGTTGGCTGAAGTCTTGCAGCGTCTGGGCAGCAAGCACGTGCTGGTGGTGCATTCGAAGGACGGTCTGGACGAATTCAGTCTGGCGGCGCCGACGTTTGTCGCCGAGCTGAAGGACGATCAGATCACCGAATATTGGGTCGAGCCGGAAGATCTGGGCATGAAGAGCCAGAGCCTGCACGGCCTGTCGGTCGAAGGCCCGGAAGCGTCGCTGGCGCTGATCCGCGATGCACTCGGCAAGCGCAAGACCGAGAACGGTCAGAAGGCTGCCGAAATGATCGTGCTCAATGCCGGTGCGGCGCTGTACGCCGCCGACCTGGCGACAAGTCTGAAAGAGGGCGTGGCACTGGCCCACGACGCTCTGCACACCGGTCTTGCTCGGGAGAAACTCGAGGAGTTGGGTGCCTTTACCGCGGTATTCAAAGTGGAGAATGAGGGATGAGTGTACCGACGGTTCTGGAAAACATTCTGGCCCGCAAGGTTCAGGAAGTCGCCGAGCGTAGCGCTCGTGTGAGCCTGAGCGAGCTGGAAAGTCTGGCCAAGGCGGCCGATGCACCCCGTGGTTTTGCCCAGGCATTGCTGGCGCAGGCCAAGAAGAAACAACCGGCAGTGATCGCCGAAATCAAGAAAGCGTCGCCGAGCAAGGGCGTGATCCGCGAGAACTTCGTTCCTGCCGACATCGCCAAAAGCTACGAGAAGGGCGGGGCGACCTGCCTGTCGGTGCTGACCGACATCGACTACTTCCAGGGCGCCGATGCCTACCTGCAACAGGCCCGCGCGGCCTGCTCGCTGCCGGTGATCCGCAAGGACTTCATGATCGATCCGTACCAGATCGTCGAAGCCCGTGCGCTGGGCGCCGATTGTGTGTTGTTGATCGTCTCCGCACTGGATGACGTGAAAATGGCCGAACTGGCGTCGGTCGCCAAAGACGTCGGCCTCGATGTGCTGGTGGAAGTGCACGACGGCGATGAGCTGGAGCGCGCGCTGAAAACCCTCGACACGCCGCTGGTCGGGGTCAACAACCGCAATCTGCACACTTTTGACGTCAGCCTGGAAACCACCCTCGACCTGCTGCCGCGCATTCCGCGCGATCGTCTGGTGATCACCGAGAGCGGGATCCTCAACCGTGCCGATGTCGAACTGATGGAAATCAGCGACGTTTACGCGTTCCTGGTCGGCGAAGCATTCATGCGCGCCGAAAGCCCGGGCATCGAACTGCAGCGTCTGTTTTTCCCGGAGCGCGGCGTTCCGGTGAGCGGTTCGACCCTCGACTGATCGAGTCTTCGCAGGCGCCCGTTCCCCTGTGGGAGCGGGCTTGCCCGCGAAGGCGGCATAAGATTCACCTCAGACTCAACGTCCTATGGAAACCTTATGATCCCCACATCCCTGACCATCGAAGCCGGCCTGCAAGCCGAACAGCATCTGCTGGCCTCGGTCTGCGCTGGTGATGCCGAATTTGGCTTGCTGTTCTGGCAGCCCAGCGACCGCGCTTTGGTCATGCCACGTCGTTTGAACCGCTTGCCCGGATTCGATCACGCCTGCGAAACCTCCGCTGCTGCCGGCTGGCCGGTGTTGCTGCGTGAGACCGGCGGCGAACCTGTTCCGCAATCGGCGTCGACCATCAATATTGCGCTTGTCTACGCACCGCCTCGCAGCGAAGGCGATCTGAACCGCATCGAAACCGGTTACCGGCGGCTGTGCGATCCGATCTGTGAGTTGCTGGATGAGTTGGGTGGCACTTCGTCGCTGGGTGAAATCGACGGTGCGTTCTGCGACGGTCGCTTCAACGTCAATCTCGACGGTCGCAAGATGGTCGGCACCGCCCAACGCTGGCGCCAGAGTCAGGGTGGTCAGCGACCGGTGGGGTTGGTGCACGGTGCGATGCTGGTGGAAGACGAACGTGAGTCGATGGTTGCGGCGGTCAATCGATTTAATGAAGCGTGTGGCCTGGAGCAACGGGTACGTGCCGCCAGCCACATCGCTCTGCATGAGAAATTCCCGGCGCCCCATGCACTGGCGCGTCTCGATGAACTCTTTCGTTTGATGCTGGCGCAGATCTACGCCGGTTGAGCTTTGGAACTCAGCGGGTGCCGAAGACCACCATGGTCTTGCCTTTCACATCCACCAGGTTGCGTTCCTCAAGATCCTTGAGCACGCGACCGACCATCTCTCGTGAACAACCGACAATCCGGCCGATTTCCTGACGGGTCACCTTGATCTGCATGCCGTCCGGGTGAGTCATCGCGTCCGGTTGTTTGCACAGCTCCAGCAAACAGCGAGCGACACGGCCGGTGACGTCGAAGAACGCCAGGTCGCCGACCTTGCGTGTGGTGTTGCGCAGACGTTGTGCGATTTGTCCGCTGAGGACGTAAAGAATGTCTGGATCCTGCTGCGACAGTTCGCGGAACTTGGTGTAGCTGATTTCCGCGACTTCGCATTCAACCTTGGCCCGCACCCAGGCGCTGCGCTGTTGCTCCTGGCCGGCTTCTTCGAAAAGACCCAACTCGCCGAAGAAGTCCCCGGCATTCAGGTAGGCGATGATCATCTCGCGGCCGTCGTCGTCCTCGATCAGGATCGTGACCGAGCCGCGGATGATGAAGTACAGCGTGTCGGAGCGATCCCCGGCGCAGATGATGTTGCTCTTGGCCGCGTGACGGCGGCGCTGGCAATGCATCAGCAGCTTGTCGAGGTTCTTGATTTTGGGTGTGGGGGTAATACCAACCATGGTTGTATCCCGAAAAGACTGCACGGTTATATTTGGTTTTTATATGAGGCGCTGAGGCGGTCGCTACACAGTCTGGCGAAGGCGCCAGTGAATTGGCGCCAGCTTACCAGACACTTCGTCGAAATTTCGAGAAATCGCCTACGTCAAAGGTGCATTCGTCCCAGGAACGTGCTCGCTGTCCGGGCAGGGCCCTGTGCTAAGCTGGCGACCCTTTTTTCTACAGTGGAGTCTTGACGATGAAGGCACGCATCCAATGGGCTGGCGAAGCCATGTTCCTCGGCGAATCCGGCAGCGGTCATGTCGTGGTCATGGACGGTCCGCCGGACGCCGGTGGTCGTAACCTGGGTGTCCGCCCGATGGAAATGCTCCTGCTGGGTGTTGGTGGTTGCAGCAACTTCGACGTGGTCAGCATTTTGAAGAAGTCCCGTCAGGCCGTTGAAAGCTGCGAAGCCTTTCTGGAAGCCGAGCGCGCGACCGAAGATCCGAAAGTGTTCACCAAGATCCACATGCACTTCGTGGTCAAGGGTCGTGGTCTGAAAGAAGCCCAGGTCAAACGCGCCATCGAACTGTCTGCCGAGAAGTATTGCTCGGCCTCGATCATGCTCGGCGCAGCTGGCGTAGCGATCACCCACGACTACGAAATCGTTGAACTCGGCTGAGCCGACATTCAACTATCATAAAAGCAGTGCAGACTCTGGCGATCCCCCGCTGACGTCTGCATAATGCGCCACTTTTTTCAGGGCCGTGATCAGTCAACCGACGGGTCATCCGCCTGAACAGATAACCAAAATCGCCATCGCGAAGAGGTGTTAACCGTCCTACGCAGGTGCGTTGTTCGCACTTGACGGGCATGCTTGATCACGCGGCCGTGCCGCATACATAGAGAGTTTTTAACGGTGAAAAGCAAACTCAAGCTCCACGGGTTCAATAACCTGACAAAGACCTTGAGCTTCAACATCTATGACATCTGCTACGCGGAAACCCCGCAAGACCAGCAGGCTTACGTCGAGTACATCAATCAAGAGTACAACGCCGAACGCCTGACGCAGATCCTCACGGAAGTTGTCGAAATCATTGGTGCCAACATTCTGAACATTGCGAGTCAGAACTATGAGCCTCAGGGTGCCAGCGTCACGATTCTGATCTCGGAAGAGCCGGTGACCCCGACCGAAAGCCAGATCGAAGAATCCCCGGGCCCGTTGCCCGAAATCATCCTGGCCCACCTCGACAAGAGCCACATCACGGTGCACACCTACCCGGAAATCCATCCGGACGCCGGTATTGCGACTTTCCGTGTGGACATCGATGTGTCGACCTGTGGTGTCATTTCACCGCTCAAAGCGCTCAACTTCCTCATTCACCAGTTCGATTCGGACATCGTGACCGTGGATTACCGTGTGCGCGGCTTCACCCGTGACGTTGAAGGCAACAAGCATTTCATCGATCACGAGATCAACTCGATCCAGAACTACCTCTCCGAAGACACCCGCGACGCGTACCAGATGACCGACGTGAACGTGTATCAGGAAAACCTGTTCCACACCAAAATGCTGCTGAAGAACTTCGAACTGGACAACTACCTGTTCGGCGATGCCACCAGCAATCTGTCTTCCGAGCAACGTGCTCAGGTGACCGAGCGTGTGAAACACGAAATGCTGGAAATCTTCTACGCGCGCAATATGCCGAGCTAAGAAATCCGGGCACAAAAAAAAGGCGACTGCTTTGCGGCAGTCGCCTTTTTTGTGGGCGTTTTTCAGATCCGGTAAGTGCTCTTGGTCATCACTTTGGCCAACAGGCTCATGCCGAACTTCACCGGCGCCGGGAAGCGGAAGCCGCCGGCCTCCAGTGCGCTTTCCGCGTGATGTTCTTCATCGATACGCATCTGCTCCAGAATCGCCCGGGATTTTTCGTCCTCGGCCGGCAGTTGCTCCAGATGCTCGTTCAGATGCTTGCACACCTGATGCTCGGTGGCGGCAACAAATCCGAGGCTGACCTTGTCGCTGATCAGCCCGGCGACTGCGCCGATGCCGAACGACATACCGTAGAACAGTGGGTTGAGCACGCTGGTGTGGCTGCCCAGCTGGTGAATGCGCTGTTCGCACCAGACCAGATGATCGATCTCTTCTTCGGCCGCATGCTCCATGGCCTCGCGCACCTGCGGCAGCTTGGCGGTCAGCGCCTGGCCTTGATACAACGCCTGGGCGCAGACTTCACCTGTGTGGTTGATGCGCATCAGGCCGGCGACGTGGCGGGTGTCTTCATCGCTCATCTGCACATCGGGCTGCACGATTGCCGGCGACGGACGGTACGGCTGGCCGCTGAAGGGCAGCAAGGTACGCATCGCGGCATCGGCTTGCAGCAGAAGACGATCAATGGGCGAGTAGTGACGTTGGGTAGTCATGCTGACCTCCGGGAAGAATCTCGGCGGCCAGTTTAACCGAATCGGCCGGGGAAGGTTTGCGCTGGGTCATGTGGGAGCAGGGCGCTCCCACCGATCTGCGGGTTCAATCAGCCCGGCGGCCAGTTCATCTGGCGTTGACCGAGTACGTGCATGTGAATGTGGTAGACCGTCTGCCCGCCCATTTCATTGCAGTTCATCACCACCCGGAAGCCTTCCTCGCAACCCAGTTCCAGCGCCAGACGCTGGGCGGTGAACAGGATATGCCCGGCCAGTGCCTTGTCGTCTTCGGTCAGGTCGTTGAGGGTACGCACCGGTTTCTTCGGGATCACCAGAAAATGCACCGGTGCCTGTGGGGCGATGTCGTGGAACGCCAGAACCTGGTCGTCCTCGTAGATGATCTTCGCCGGAATTTCCCGGTTGATGATCTTGGTGAACAGAGTATCCACAGCTGTTTTCTCCGTTGTGTGAGCTGGGCTGAGTGTACCCACGGAGGATCACCACGCCCAGCCATTTGCCTGTCGGCCCTTCAGCGAGGGCAGTAAGCTTTGTTGACCATGCCGACGATGGTGCGGTTGAGCCAGCGCGAACCGAGCCGAGGCAGAAAGGCGAACCAGCGGTTTCGGCGTCCGGGAATGATGATCGCGCGGTTTTTCTCCAGGGCGCGCACGGTATACAGCGCGACCTCCTCGGGACTCATCAGCAGTTTGCTGGCGTTGAGTTTGTCGTTGTTCAGTTGTGCGGTTCTGAAGAACGCGGTGCGGGTCGGGCCGGGGCAGAGCACCGACACCTTGACCGCACACTTCTTCAGTTCCACCCGCAGTGCTTCCGAGAAATGCAGTACATACGCCTTGCTGGCGTAGTAGGTGCTCATCCACGGCCCGGGGTTGAAGGCTGCCACCGACGCGACGTTGAGAATCTGCCCGCCGCCCTGCAACGCCATGCTGTTGCCGATGGCATGGCAAAGGCGGGTAAGGGCGAGGATGTTCACTTCGATCAGGTCCTGTTCGGTCATCCAGTCCTGGGCCAGGAACGGGCCGCAAGTACCGATGCCGGCGCAATTGACCAGCAGATCGATTTGGCGATCGCCTTCTTCAAGCTCCAGCAGAAAACCGGACAGGCGCAGCGGCTCGCCAAGATCACAGGCGCGGAACAGCACTTCCACGCCGAAGCGCTGGGTCAGTTCAATCGCAATGCTTTCCAGCTGATCACGCTGGCGAGCCACCAGAATCAGGCTGCGGCCACGGCGCGCCAGGGCTTCGGCCATGGCCAGGCCAATGCCGCTGGAGGCGCCGGTGATCAGAGCGTAACGGGTCATGCAAATCTCCATCGCAACAGCGCCGCGCCGTGGACGCAGGTGTCACGGCGGGGAGCGTTGTTCATTCTTTCGCCGAGTCTACAGGGGCGAGGGTGGCTTCGGCTGCATCGTCTGCCGAATTCGCGGTGGGCTCGACTTCCACATCGATTTCATCGGTGGTCACCGAGCCGCTCTCGTAGCTGCTTTCAAGACTGCTTTCGTATTCCTGCTGGATGGCGGTAATCCCGCCCAGCATGCCGCCCATGAAAAACAGCCCGATAAACACGATCCACAAAGAGCACAGCACTTTGACTGCCGTGCTGTTCGGCGGAGGCGGTGGGCCATAGCGATTGGCGCCGGTATTGCCCGGCACGACCATGATCACCAGCGGGAAGAAGCTCCCCACGAACGGCACCAGCGTCAGCAGCCAGAGCCAACCCGACCAGCCGATATCGTGCAGGCGCTGAATGCTGAACAGGATCCCGACGATCGCGAAGGCCAGAAACAGGAAGAAGGCGAGGAGACCGCCGATGATCAGGCCGGTCGTCGAGTCGGCGCTCACCAGGCCCAGACCGATCAGCGCGAACACGCTGACGATTGGCAGGGCTACCAGGCTCAACACCATCGACCATGCCAGGTAACGCAAGCGGCCGATCCGGCCTTCAACGCTGAACGGTTTGAGAGGTGCGAATGCCGGCAGGTTTTCACCGACGACGGCGCGAGGCGGCGCATAAGGCGAGTCAGGCTCCGCAACGGCGGCGCTTTGTTCGTGGACATCCGACAGGTTCAGTTCGATGGGTGTTTCCGTTTCGATCCGGGCATCGATCCCGGTCTTGCCCAGCGCTTGCAGGTAGGTCTGCGCATCGCTGTGGGACAGATCACGCTTGAGCGCGACGGTGCGGCCATTGAACAGGCGCTCGATGGCGGCGACATCGCTTTTGAACAGGTCGGCCAGGTTGAGCTTGGCCGTGGTGATATCGACGCCGGGCTGGAGCGCGCCGTCGAAAACGATCTTGTAACGGGGTTCGCTCATGGCCGAGGCATCCTTGTCGCGAGATAAATTGAGTCTAAGGCCAGTCAGACAGCGACTGGACGGGTTTCATTCAACGTGGCCAGCGTTTCGGCAATTGTGCTGCGTGCTCCAGGGCCTGGCGGTATTCGGCATCGAGACGCGCCACCAGTTGATCCACGCTTGGCAGATCGTCGATCTGGCCTACGCCCTGACCCGCCGACCACACGGTTTTCCAGGCCTTGGCTTCGTCGTTGATCGGCTTGAGCTTGTCGCCGAAATTCACTTCGCCCTTGCCTTGCAGGGCGGCCATGTCGAAACCGGCGGCCTCCAGGCTTTGGCGCATGAAACTGGCCGGTACACCGGACACGGCAGGAGTATGAATGATGTCGGCGGCTTTGGCAGTCAGCAGCATCTCCTTGTAAGCGTCAGGCGCATGACTTTCAGTGGTGCCGATAAATCGCGTGCCGAAGTAGGCCAGATCCGCGCCGAGCAGTTGTGCGGCGAGAATCTCATGCCCATGGTTCAAACATCCTGCAAGCAACAGGGTCTTGTCGAAGAACTCGCGGATTTCGGCGATCAGCGAAAACGGACTCCAGGTGCCGGCGTGTCCACCGGCACCGGCTGCGACGGCGATCAAGCCATCGACACCAGCCTCGGCGGCTTTCTCGGCATGGCGACGGGTCGTTACGTCATGGAAGACCAGGCCGCCGTAACTGTGCACGGCGTCTACCAGTTCCTTCACGGCACCGAGACTGGTGATGACGATGGGGACTTTGTGCTCGACGCAGATGTCCAGGTCAGCCTGCAGGCGCGGGTTGCTGTGGTGGACGATCAGGTTCACCGCGTACGGCGCCGGGTTCTCCAATGTCGCCAGCCCCGCTTCGATCTGCTCCAGCCAGGCCTTGAACCCGCTGCTTTCGCGTTGGTTCAGCGCCGGGAAGCTGCCAACCACGCCGTTGCGACAGCACGCCAGCACCAGTTCAGGATTGGAGATAAGGAACATCGGCGCCGCCACTACGGGCAGGCGCAGACGTTGTTCGAGCAGAGCGGGCAGCGACATCGGAAGTACCCCGGAAAGTTGTATTTGTTGAAGTTAGAACGGCTTGACCACGACCAGAATTACGATAGCCAGCAATATCAGAACCGGCACTTCATTGAACCAGCGATAAAAGACATGGCTGCGGGTGTTCTCGCCACGGGCGAAACGTTTTACCTGCGCGCCGCACATGTGGTGGTAACCGATCAACAGCACGACCAGGGTCAATTTGGCGTGGATCCAGCCACCGCTGCTGAAGATGCTCGGGTTCAGGTAGATCAGCCAGCCGCCGAAGATCAGCGCGGCGATCATCGCCGGGCCCATGATGCCGCGATAGAGCTTGCGCTCCATGATGCTGAAGCGTTCCTTGCTGATCGTGTCTTCACTTTGCGCGTGATAAACGAACAGTCGCGGAAGATAGAAGAGGCCGGCAAACCAGCACACGATGCTGACGATATGCAGCGCTTTGATCCACAGATAGAGCATTTTGGGTTATTCCCTGATTCACGGTAGGCCCGATAGTAGAGGCTTGAGCGTCCGCACGTCACCTTGGCGGTTGTCGCAGGCGCGCGCGGCCCCTATTATCGACGGCTTTCCAGTGGGTTCGTTGAGGGCAGGTTTATGGTCAAGGTCGGTATCGTCGGCGGCACGGGTTACACCGGTGTCGAACTGCTGCGTCTGTTGGCACAGCATCCGCAGGCAGAAGTGGTAGTGATCACTTCCCGATCCGAGGCCGGTCTGGCCGTGGCTGATATGTACCCGAACCTGCGCGGTCACTACGACGGTCTGGCATTCAGCGTGCCGGACATCAAGACGCTGGGCGCTTGCGACGTGGTGTTCTTCGCCACTCCGCACGGCGTTGCCCACGCACTGGCAGGCGAATTGCTGGCGGCCGGCACCAAGGTCATCGACCTGTCGGCAGACTTCCGTCTGCAGGACGCCGATGAGTGGGCCAAGTGGTACGGCCAGCCGCACGGCGCGCCGGAGTTGCTGGACGAGGCGGTTTACGGTCTGCCGGAAGTCAATCGTGAGCAGATCAGGAAAGCACGCCTGATCGCGGTGCCGGGTTGCTACCCGACCGCGACGCAGCTGGGTTTCCTGCCGTTGCTTGAGGCGGGTATTGCCGACGCGTCGCACCTGATCGCCGACTGCAAGTCCGGTGTCAGCGGTGCCGGTCGTGGTGCTGCCGTAGGCTCGCTGTACTCCGAGACGTCGGAAAGCATGAAGGCTTATGCGGTGAAAGGTCACCGCCATCTGCCGGAAATTCGTCAGGGGCTGCGTCGTGCGGCGGGCAAGGATGTCGGTCTGACGTTCGTGCCGCACCTGACGCCGATGATCCGTGGCATTCACTCCACGCTCTACGCGACCGTGGTGGATCGCTCGGTGGATCTGCAGGCGTTGTTCGAGAAGCGTTATGCCAATGAGCCGTTCGTCGACGTGATGCCGGCTGGTAGCCATCCAGAAACCCGTAGTGTGCGTGGCGCCAACGTCTGCCGCATCGCGGTTCACCGCCCGCAGGATGGTGATCTGGTGGTAGTGCTCTCGGTGATCGACAACCTGGTCAAGGGCGCGTCGGGTCAGGCGGTGCAGAACATGAACATCCTGTTCGGGCTGGATGAGCGTTTGGGCCTGTCCCACGCGGGCATGCTGCCGTAACGACTGATCTAGCTTGGTAAAAAGGCCCGTCTGACGGGCCTTTTTGCATTCTGGTCGGTTGATCAGCTTTATTGATATACCGTAACAATAGTTGACCGATTTTCTAGGACAAGCGGATAATGCGCGTCATCACGCATTATGGCGGCGTAACGCCGGGAGATAGTCAGCATGAGCGTCGAATCCTTCACCCCCACGGCTTTGCAATTCACTCAAGGTGCCGCGCACAAGGTGAAGAGCCTGGTCGATGAAGAGGGGAATGATCGCTTGAAGCTGCGCGTATTCGTTACGGGCGGCGGTTGTTCAGGGTTTCAGTACGGCTTCACCTTCGATGAAGATGTGGCCGAGGACGACACCATCGTCGAGCGCGAAGGCGTCAGTCTGGTGGTCGATCCGATGAGCTTCCAGTATCTGGCGGGTGCCGAGGTGGATTATCAGGAAGGTCTGGAAGGTTCGCGTTTCGTGATCAAGAACCCGAATGCCACCACCACTTGTGGTTGCGGCTCCTCGTTTTCGATCTGAACGCGCTTCACCGAACACAATAAAACGCCGCAGAACCTCACGGTTCTGCGGCGTTTTGTTATCTGCGATTTGTCAGTTGGGGTAGATGGCGCCGAGTACGCGCAAGCCTTTGGCGCCGGTGACGCTCGGGCGATTGGCGGCGATGCCTTCCAGACAGCAGTGGGCCAGCCAGGCGAAGGCCATGGCCTCGACCCAGTCCGGATCGACGCCGTGGGTCGCGGTACTGGCGACTTTGGCATTCGGCAGCAGCCCGGCCAGGCGTTTCATTAGTGTGGCGTTGTGGGCGCCGCCCCCGCAGACCAGAAGCTCTTCGGTATTCGATTGAGCGCCTTGCAGCGATTCGACGATGGTCAGCGCCGTCAGTTCGAGCAGTGTCGCCTGTACGTTTTCGGGTGCGAAACCTGGCAGACGCGACAGTTGCTGCTCCAGCCAGGGCAGGTTGAAGACTTCGCGGCCGGTGCTCTTCGGGCCTTGGGTCACGAAAAACGGATCGCTGAGCAGGGCTTTCAGCAGGGTAGGCTCAACCTTCCCGCTGGCTGCCCACTGCCCGTTTCGGTCGAAGTTCTCGCCCCGTTGCTGATGAATCCAGGCGTCCATCAGCACATTCCCCGGCCCGCAGTCGAAACCGGCTACAGGCTTGTTCGGCTCAATCAGACTGAGATTGCTGAAACCGCCGACATTCAAGACCGCGCGGTTGCCGGTACGCTCTTCGAATAACGCTTCATGGAAGGCCGGAACCAAAGGGGCGCCCTGGCCGCCAGCGGCCACATCGCGACTGCGGAAATCGCTGACGACGGTGATACCGGTCAGTTCAGTGAGCAGGGCGGGGTTGCCGATCTGTACGGTGAAACCACGCGCCGGCTCGTGGCGAATAGTCTGGCCGTGGCTGCCGATCGCGCGAATGGCTTCAGGCTTGAGCTGTTGCCGTTCGAGGAGGGTATGGATCCCTTGCGCGGCGAGCTTCACCCAGTTCTGCTGGGCAATCGCCGAACGGGCGATCTCGTCAGGGCCGCTGGCGCACAAGCCAAGCAGCTCGGCGCGCAGGGTTTCAGGCATGGGGATGTAGTGCGTGGCGATCAGGTTGATCGCCGAGGATTGCTCGATCAGGGCGATGTCCAGCCCGTCGAGACTGGTGCCGGACATCACTCCGATATAAAGAGCCATGGCTTAACGCTTGCTCGAAGCCAGCATGGTGGCTTTTTCCTGGTCCATGCGAGCCATCAACGGCTGGCTCTGTGCCTGGAAGCGGGCGCGTTCGGATTTGGCGATCGGGTCGGCCATCGGCAGCTTCTGGCCCAGTGGATCGACGTGGACACCGTTGACCTGGAACTCATAGTGCAGGTGCGGGCCGGTGGACAGGCCGGTGGTGCCGATGTAACCGATCACTTGGCCCTGTTTGACGGTGCCGCCGGTCTTCACGCCCTTGGCGAAGCCCTGCATGTGGCCATACAGCGTACGGTAAGTGTTGCCGTGCTGGATGATCACGGTGTTGCCGTAACCGCCGCGACGGCCGGCCAGCAGCACTTTGCCGTCGCCGGCAGCCTTGATCGGCGTACCGCGTGGGGCGGCGTAGTCGACGCCTTTGTGGGCGCGGATCTTGTTGAGGATCGGGTGTTTGCGGCCCATGGAGAATTTCGAGCTGATGCGGGCGAAGTCCACCGGTGTACGGATGAATGCCTTGCGCATGCTGTTGCCATCGGCGGTGTAGTAGCTGCTGTTGCCCTGCTTGTTGGTGTAACGCACGGCGGTGTAAGTCTTGCCGCGGTTGGTGAAGCGGGCGGACAGGATCGGACCGTTGCCAACGGCTTTGCCATTGACCACTTTCTGCTCATAGATCACATCGAACTCGTCGCCTTGGCGGATATCCTGGGCGAAGTCGACGTCGTAGCCAAACACACTGGCCATATCCATGGTCAGGCTGTGGGACAGGCCTGCGCGGGCGGCGGACTGCGACAGCGAGCTGTTGATCACACCGTGCACGTAGGCGGTGCGAACAGTCGGTTTGGCGGTAACGCGGTTGAACACATAACCCTTATCGTTCTTGGTCAGAGTGATGGTTTCAACGTCGCTGACCTTGCTGTGCAGGTTGGTCAGCTGGCCTTGTGGGTTCAATTCGAATTCGAGTTTCTGGCCATGTTTGAGCTGGCTGAACTGCTTGGCTTGTTTGTCGCTGGCCAGCACTTCATGCACGGCCGCGGCCGGGAGACCGACTTTCTCGAACAGTGTTGAAAGCGTATCGCCCTTGGAGACGATCACTTCCCTGTGATTTGGGGCCTTCTTTTCTTCAGCTACCGGTGTCGGCGCTGGTGCGGCCTGAGCGGTTTCCTGCGTCTCTTCGGCGCTGTTTTCGATCTGTGCGAAAGGGGAAGCTACGGACTCATTTGTGGCTTGAGCTGCGTCGGCAGCGTCTTGATCTTGTGTCAGTTGTTCAGCAGGACTTTCCAGTTCAAGGCTCAGCGTTGTCTTTTTGGCTTCAACATCACTGGATGGAAACACCAGGAGCGCCAGGCTGAGAAGGGCGGCGATCCCACTCGCGGCGAGCAGGTGGGTCTTCGGGTAAAGCGGTGGCGCTTTAGACGGTTCAGTGGTCATAAGTAATTTGACTTTGAAAAAGATGAATTGGAAAAGATGAATGACATGATGAAGATGAAATAACTGTATAAAATATAACCAAATCATCCCTGAAGCAAGTCTGCGGACGCCCTGTCTGTGGATTGGCGTCCGTGCGCCGGGCAAAACTTGTATTTGGTGCGCGATCTTGTATGGTTGGTTCCCTTTGAATCTGAGCCTTGCGGGTCTGTTATGAAGTCGGTTGAAGAGCAGCTAGCGCTGATTAAACGTGGTGCGGAAGAACTGTTGGTCGAGTCCGAGCTGATCGAAAAGCTCAAACGTGGCCAGCCGCTGCGAATCAAGGCCGGCTTCGATCCAACTGCGCCGGATCTGCACCTTGGTCACACTGTGCTTATTAATAAGCTGCGCCAGTTCCAGGAACTGGGGCATCAGGTGATCTTCCTTATTGGTGATTTCACCGGAATGATCGGTGATCCGAGCGGCAAGAGCGCCACACGTCCTCCGTTGACCCGTGAGCAGGTTCTGGAAAACGCCGAGACCTACAAGACTCAGGTGTTCAAGATTCTTGATCCGGCGAAAACCGAAGTCGCGTTCAACTCCACCTGGATGGATCAGATGGGGCCTGCGGACTTTATTCGTCTGACTTCGCAATACACCGTTGCCCGTATGCTCGAGCGTGACGACTTCGACAAGCGCTACACCACCAATCAGCCGATCGCCATTCACGAGTTCCTCTATCCGCTGGTGCAGGGTTATGACTCGGTTGCTTTGCGCGCTGATGTGGAGCTGGGTGGTACCGATCAGAAGTTCAACCTGCTGATGGGGCGTGAGCTGCAGCGTGGTTATGGTCAGGAGGCGCAGTGCATCCTGACGATGCCGCTGCTTGAAGGTCTGGATGGCGTGAAGAAAATGTCCAAGTCGTTGGGCAACTACGTCGGTATTCAGGAAGCGCCAGGTGTCATGTATAGCAAACTGGTTTCGATTCCCGATGCGTTGATGTGGCGCTACTTCGAGTTGCTCAGCTTCCGTTCGATGGATGAGATCAATGCGTTCCGTGCTGATGTAGAGGCGGGCGCTAATCCTCGCGATATCAAGATCAAGCTGGCCGAAGAGATTGTCGCGCGCTTCCATGGTGAAGAGGCTGCGGCCAATGCTCACCGTGGCGCGGGTAACCGTATGAAGGACGGTGAGTTGCCGGATGATCTGCCAGAGGTCGAGCTGACTGCTGCCGAGGATATGCCGATTGCTGCTGTCCTTAATAAGGCAGGTCTGGTGAAGAACTCGGCAGCTGCTCGTGATCTGCTGGCTTCCGGTGGTGTACGCGTAGATGGTGAGGTGGTTGATCGCTCCTTTATATACGTACTGGGCGCGACTCACGTTTGCCAGGCCGGCAAGAAGGCTTTTGCACGGATTACGCTGAAATCTGAGTAAAGTTGAAATAAGGGGTTGACGGCGAATTCCAGAGGTCTATAATTCGCCCCACTTCCGGCGCAGTCGAAACGGAAAACTCCTTGAGATTCAATGAGTTAAGTAGGTTTCGAAAGCGGGTCGCTTCAGTTCATCGAAGTCTGGAAGGAGTTGGAAATGCCGGTTCTTTTGGTGCTTTCAACGGTTCGATCTTCTCGGTCGAAAGCGGAGAAAAAGAGGTGTTGACAGC